>JAEDEQ010000141.1 GCA_016293225.1 Clostridiaceae bacterium | reverse complement strand
AATATCAGGCGCATGAAGGACATGGGAATTTCGGTTCGTATTAATTGCAGTATAACCCCGGAAAACTGCCATGAGCTTGAAAAAACGGAATCGTTTATTTCATCTTTGAACCTGCCCTCAAAGGCAACAACGTATATGTATCCGCCGATGCGCACCGAGCAGGGGCAGTTCGGAAAAAACAGCTGCCGGCTCAGTCCCGAACAGGCGGCCTATTACAGGGTCAGACGAAACGAATTGCATTACGGCAGGGAGGAGTTTTGCAAACGGTGCAACGGACTGCTCAGCGTCATAAAAAACAACGAAAAGGAAGCGCCCAAAGCTTCCCCCGAGCGGCAGCCGATGCTTTGCCGCGCCGGAAAAAGCAGTTTTTGGCTGAACTGGCGCGGTGAAATGAGCGCCTGCGGAGTCATGTGCCGGGAGAACGTCAGCGTTATTGAAAAAGGCTTCTCTGCGGCCTGGGAAACGGTATGGAAAGAGGCGGAAAAAATCCGTCTGCCGCTCAAGTGCTCAACGTGCCGATACCGACATTTTTGCAACGTATGTGCGGCTGTATGCTACTGCGAAACGGGCGGATTTGACACGCCTGCGCAGTATATCTGTGAATTATCCGAAAATACGGCCTACTATGCCCGGCAGAGCCTTCAGCAGCTTGCGGCACAGGAAAAAACAGGAAAGGACAAAGCCGATTCGGTCGGCGGTGAGAACAGTGAAGATTAAAAAGCAGATTATTTTCCGAAGTGTTGCCGGTGAGGGAATGTTAATTCCGCTGGGTGAAACAACAAAGGAATACAACGGAATTTTTACTTTAAGCGGTTTGGGCGAGGAAATTTGGAAAATGCTTGAAAACGGCATGGAAAAGGAAGAAATAATCTTAGCGCTCCTGAACGATTATGACGCGGACGAGGCAACCGTACGGGCAGATACCGAAGAGTTTTTGGAAAAGCTTAAAAACTACGGCATTATTGAATTTTCTTAAAGCCTGTTCATTTACTCAGGCACGGCAAAATTCAGAGCCTTTTCTGCAATTTCAACCGTAAAATGCTCCGAATAGATTATCTCGCCGTCAAGCGAATATGCAAAGCCGGCAGGCGCTTTGATTTCAATTTTTTTCGCTTGGCGATAGGTTACGATGTCTTTCATATCCTCTCTGTCGAGATGCTCGCCGTTTGTGTATGGTTTAAGAATTTTTACAAAACGCAGGCGTGAAATAGGCTTTATCAGACAAACGTCTATCAGTCCGTCGTCTGCCTTTGATTTTGGTGCGCAGCAAAAAGAGCCGCCGACATATTGTCCGTTTGCAAGGGTGCAAAGCAGCAGCTTTCCGCTCGGATTGAGCGTTTCGCCGTCAGCAATGACAGTGCATTCGTTTTTCATGCTCTTAATGAGCGCGGTCACAACGCCTTTAGTGTAGGCATTTTTGTTGCCGTGTCCCTTTTTTTCACGCTCCTTGTTTATCGTGATTGCAACGGTTGTGTCGAAGCCGAAATTCACAACGTTGTTGCTGTAACGGTCGCCGACCTTCAAAAGGTCAAGCTTTCTCGTTGGGGCAGATATGAGCTTTTCCAAATTCATAAAACGTTCAGCGCCTCCGAAAGCCTTAACAAAGTCGTTTCCGCTTCCGCAGGGGTAACAGCTGACGCTTGCGTTATCAAAGCCGACGGCTCCGTTGAAAACCTCGTTTATCGTTCCGTCACCTCCGCAGGCGATAAACCTGAACTCTTGCTCAGGCTCGCTTTTACAGCGCGCGCGGACGTATTCCGTGGCGTCGCCCGGCGCTTTGGTCTTGTAAATTTCACAGTCGGGATTGCTGAGATTTATTACGGCTTGCTGAAGTCTTTCGGCTCCGCCCGCCGCACCTGCAAACGGATTAACAATAAAAATGCACTTCATAAATATCTCTCCTTTTTATAATTATACTTAAGGAAGCTCTGATTTAGAGGTTCCTTAGTATTATATCATTCCAAAAGCTCAATGTCAACGAGATGGCAGGCACCCAAAACAACAACGCAAAAATAAAGGGGCTGTCGCACTAAGGCAACCCCACTAAGAAGAGAAAAACCAACCGGGCAGCCCGAAAAAAAGGGTTGCCCGGTTGGTGCTTTCATAGTATAATTTAGTTGCAGAAAAACCATATAGAAAGCAGTGAAATTGTACTATGTATCGAGACAGAA
>JAEDEQ010000140.1 GCA_016293225.1 Clostridiaceae bacterium | reverse complement strand
GGCTGCGATGTGGGCTCAACCTACACAAAGGCAGTCATTTTAGACGAAAACGGAAAAATAGCTGCATCAACTATTATGCGCAGCAAAATCAATGCCGAGCAGTCCTCGCGTCTTGCAATGAGCGACTGCATATCAAAGATTGGAGATATATCAAAACCCGAGGAGCTTACATACATTGTCGGAACAGGCTACGGAAGAAACCGTGTTCCCTTTGCGCAGGAGAATGTTTCGGAAATTTCCTGCCATGCTATGGGCGTCCATGTCACAGACCCGACAGTCAAAGCTATCATTGACATCGGCGGTCAGGATATCAAGGGAATTGCGGTTGCCGCCGACGGAACGGTCAAAAACTTTGCCATGAACGACAAATGCGCCGCCGGAACAGGTCGCTTTTATGAAGCAATGGCGCACTCTTTTGAAATGAGCCTTGAGGAATTTTCACGCCTTTCACTGAAAGCAAAAAATGTTATTCCCATCACTGCGCAGTGTACCGTTTTTGCCGAATCCGAGGTAATTGCCCTTGTTGGCGAGGGAAAAGCGCCGGAGGAGATTGCCGCCGGCATTCAGATGGCTGTTGCAAAGCGTTGCTTTGTAATGGCAAAAAAAGCCGGCGCATTGGGCAGCATAACGCTTTCGGGTGGCTGTGCCAAAAACGAGGGGCTTAAAAAAGCCATTGAAAAAGTTCTTAAAACAAAGGTTGTGGAATTGTCTGTTGACCCTCAGCTTATGGGCGCATTGGGTGCGGCGGAGTTTGCACGAAGGAAAGGCGGTTCAAAGTAATGAAAGATCTGAAACACCGTGTGTTTTTTGAAAAACTGCTGCAGGATGTGAAGAACGAGCTTGTTGAAAAGGCTCTTGAAGACGGAAACCTTGCATTGGGATATTCCTGCTACTATGTTCCGGAAGTGCTTATGAATCTTTCCGGCTGCTTTTCGGTTCGCCTGCGTGCTCCCGGAACTGCGGACACTTCAATAGCAACATACTATATGTCCGAAAAAACCTGCATGTATTCAAGGAGTATTCTTGAGCGTGCGATTGAGGGCGGATACAATTTCTTTTCAGCACTCCTCAGCACGGAAACCTGCGGCATGATGCACCGTGCTCATGAGCATTTCGAAATGCTGAACCTTGTGAAAGATGAGAACGAAAAGTTTTTTGTTTCACATATAGACGCGCCGTTTGTTACCAAGGATTATGCTTTGAAGCATTATGAAAAGCAGCTTCAGAAGCATATACTTGACCGGCTTCATGAAGTTTACGGCGTTGATATTTCCGAAAAAGCTTTGCTTGACGCAATAGAAAAACACAACGAGCTTTGCCGTGTGGTCACCGAAATCGGCGCATACAGAAAGCTTGAAAATCCGCCGCTTACCGGTTACGAATTCCACCTTATTGAGCTTTGCAGCGAGTGCTGTCCTCATGACCTGATAATGCCGTATCTCAAAGAAACGCTTGAGGAGCTTAAAACAAGAGTTCCGGATGAAAAGCCTTGGTATCAGGTTCGTGTTGTTCTTGCCGGCGGAGAGAACGATGATCCCGATTTCACAAAGCTGCTTGAGGATTGCGGCGCTTTTGTTGTTGCAGACCGCTATTGCTTCGGTTCTTTGCCCGGCAGAGAGGAAATTGTCATAAAAGACAATGAGAGTGCACTCACCGCTATTGCAAGACACTATCTTGAAACAAACGAATGTCCGCGCTTTATGAATCCGGAAAAGGTTCACGGCAGAAAGCAGTATCTCAAAAAGCTTGCACAGGAGTATCACGCCGACGGTCTTATCGTTCAGCAGATGAAGTTCTGTGAATACTGGGAATATGAACGTATGTATTGCCAGCATGTTATGGAAAGCGAATACGGACTGCCCTGCATGGGTATTGAAAAAGAATACAAAAACACATCAACCGGACAGCTTCGCACCCGCTTCCAGGCGTTTGTTGAAGCACTGACATTCAAAAAGGCGGAAAGGGGAATGCAAAATGGCTGAGAAAAAAGACAGAGGCACAAGAAAACGCTTCTATGACGGTTATGAACTTGCCCGGTACCGCAAATGGAAGGGTTGGAAGGATTCCTGGGTTGATTTCAAGGAATGGCTTGTTGAAAGAAAAATCAGCGGGGAATTGTTAAAGTCAGATCCGGTTCGTGCGTTCAAAGCGCTGACATACTACCATTGGATGGCACCGTATCTCGGCAGCGGCAGTATGGTTGACAGGACAATTGACGACGCTCACGGCGAGGCGCTTGTAA
>JAEDEQ010000139.1 GCA_016293225.1 Clostridiaceae bacterium | reverse complement strand
AGAATGGGCGCAAATGTTCAGGTCAACGGAACCATAGCCGTTTTTCAGGGCGTTGAATGTCTTTCCGGCGCTCCCGTCAAGGCGGACGACCTGCGCGCAGGCGCGGCAATGGTTATTGCAGGTCTTGTTGCGCGCGGTGTGACAGAGGTTGAGGATATTGTTTACATCGACCGCGGCTATGAGGACTATGTTGAAAAATTTAAAGCTCTCGGCGCCGACATCGAAAGGAAGGTTTTCCTTGACGATGAAAGCAAAGTAACCGCCGCAGGCTGAACAAGTAAAAAAGGAGCTTCGGCTCCTTTTTCCGTTTTTTCGGAAAGGACTGGTATATTTTGGCAAGGTTCTGCTCTCTTTTTTCCTCCTCTTCGGGGAATGCAACCTACATAGGCTCATCAAAAACAGGAATACTCATTGACGCTGGAGTCAGCGCAAAAAGGCTCAGGGAGGCGCTGCTTGCAAGGGAAATTGACCCTGCCTCGCTTTCGGCAATTTTTGTTACCCACGAGCACAGCGACCACATCAAAGGTATCCGCGTGTTTGCGTCAAGCTTTAAAATTCCGGTTTTTGCAACGCAGGGCACACTGCGCGGCATGGAGGACGCAGGTGTGCTGAGCGGCAAGTTTCCCGTCTTTGAGCTTTCCGAAAACGGAAATGAAGTCGGCGACCTTGTTGTCCGCTCCTTCAAAACTCCGCACGACAGCAACGAAAGCTGCGGTTTTCGAATCACTTTTCCGGACGGAAGATCCGCCGCCGTTGCAACGGATATAGGTTCAGTCACAAATGAGGTTTTGTGCGGTATTATCGGCTGCGACCTTGTTATGCTTGAGTCGAATCACGATGTCGGTATGCTCCGGAACGGTCCGTATCCGTATTATCTCAAGCGGCGTATTCTTTCGGATAGAGGTCACCTTTCAAACGAAAGCTGCGCCTCGGTTGCGCGCGACCTTGTTGAGCGCGGAACAACCCGCCTTTTCCTCGGCCACCTGAGCGCGGAAAACAACATTCCGGACCTTGCTTACCAGACAAGCCTTTGCACCATTTCCGAAAGCGGAGCGCAAATTAACAGCGACTATATGCTTAAGGTCAACCCCATGGAAAACTTTGAGGATATTGTGAGGTTTTAAATAATGCTTGAGGTCACTGTCATCTGCATTGGAAAGCTCAAGGAAAAATATCTGCGCGACGCTTCGGCGGAATACCAAAAGCGCCTTTCCTCGCTTTGCAGGCTTTCTGTTGTTGAGCTTCCGGCTGAAAAGCTCTCCGATAATCCGTCTCAAAAGGAAATTGAAGCGGCGCTTTTGGCGGAAGGCAGAAGAATACTTGAAAAAATCCCCGAACGCGCCGCAGTCTTTTCAATGTGCATTGAGGGAAAGGAGCTTTCCTCCGAGGAGCTTTCAAAAAAAATGTTCTCACTTGCTTCTCAGGGGTTCGGAAAAATTGTGTTTGTCATCGGCGGTTCGTTCGGCCTTTCTCCGCTCGTCAAGGAAAAAAGCGCCCTGCGCCTTTCCGTAAGCCGCATGACCTTTCCGCACCAGCTTTTCCGGGTGATGCTGCTTGAGCAGATTTACCGCGCGTTCCAGATTGAAAACGGTTCAAAGTATCATAAATAAAAACTTTGCCCGCCCACCGCAAACGGTGAACGGGCCTTATTTATCAGAGAGTATCAAAGCACATTCTTCAGATCTCCAAGGTGAGTAAGCGCCTTGAAAAGGTCGGTGAAAATGAGGAATATCCTTTTGATGAAATCTTCAAACTTGTTTCTTGAAGTTACCGAGAGTGAAATTCCGCTTTCCTTGAAATCATCGGTCTTGATAACATCAAAAACAGCGCTGAGCGAGGCGTGGTCGGAAAGTGACGTGCCGTCCTCGGCATAGAAATATTCATACTCGCTTTCAACGGGAACAAGGCTTACTCCGCCGCCGTCGCGATAGAAAAACTTTTCGACGGAATCCCAGTGACCCCAAGCCGGAACGCCGGTTGCAAAGTAGGATGAAAAATCGGTATAGTTTCCGCCGTTATGAAGCTCAACCCATGCTTCCTTGAGCGAGCAGGCACCAAGCATATATTCCTTGAGTCCGTCATCGTCTTTCATGTTGAAGTATACATTGAAATCTCCGGTAACGATAACGGGGCGGTCTGTACCCTTTGAATTGATAAGTTCGGCAAGCTGTCTGAAGTTGTCGCGCCTTGCTTTTTTGAGCCTGCGTCATCGTATGCATCGGCATGAATGGCATAAAAAACAATAAGCAC
>JAEDEQ010000055.1 GCA_016293225.1 Clostridiaceae bacterium | reverse complement strand
GTTGGCTCTGAAGTGGAGATAATTTTCAAGCTCGTCCGCATCAGTATACCACTGACCATGGAAGTTGCGGGTAATGAACCAGTTCGGGTTGAAGATCTTCTTCGGGATATCTGCACCCTTCATGCCAATTGCATTGAGGAGAAGAACCTCAAACTCATAATTGGTAAGTCTGTAGTCATGACCGGAGCTGATGTTGTAGAATCTGCGCCAGAAGTCCTCGGGAAGTCTGTCGTTGCAGACCTTTGCGCAAAGGCGTCCGCTGTCCTCAACGGTTGCCCACTCAAGCATTCCGTTAATGGGAACATGATACATGATGGGATCCATGTTCTTGAGAATGTCGGCATAAAGAATACCGGTCTGACGAAGCGATACCCAATATTTAAGGCCGGAATCGGCAAGAATGGCTTCCGCCTTGGTCTTGCTTATTGCATAGTGATCGTAAACGCTGATCTGAATGGGGTCGCCGGTTCTGCCCCAGTGTACGGGAGCGTTTCTGTCGCCGGTCTGGGCAACGGTACCGATATAAACAATCTTGATTGCATCGGGATCAGGCTGAGCCTTAACAGCGTTGACAATGTTTTCCATAGCAGTGACGTTAGTGAAAAGGGTCTTCTTCGGGAAATAGTCCGCAGCCGGAGAAACAAGTCCGCCGACATGAAGAACATAATCAGAGCCCTTGACGCACTCAAGCACGTCTTCATAAACAGTGAGGTCGCCCCAAACGATCTTAACGCTCGGATCGTTCATATAGGGAGCAAAGAGATTCCTGTTTTTCTTGCTGTCTCTGAGGAGGAGAACAATGTTATACATATTACGTCTGATGTAAAGCTCCTCAAAGCCTGCAAAGCCCATCGTTCCCGACGCGCCGGTGAGAAAAACTGTCTTTTTCATTAAACTTACCACCATTCTTAAAAAAATTTTTACATACCTTTAAAATTATACAATAATTGCCATCGTCAGTTGTTAACAGTCCGTTAATTTTTTCTCAACAGCTTTTTATTGCTTTTCTTTGCCTTTGCGGCGTTTTTTCTGCCGTCAGGCTTTTTTACCCCTCATACACCGACAGAATTTCCTTTGCCCTTTCCATGACCTGTTCGCGCAGCGACAAAGGCTCAATTACTTCAATCTTGTTTCCGAACTGCATTATCCAGGATACCAGACCCTCGCTGACAACAATTTTGATCCTCATTCTGAAGTGCTCGCTGTCCTCAGTACTTTTTGTTATCAGCGCGCCGCTTCCGAAACGGTCAAGAATCTCCTCAAGAATTGAGTTGTCGCAAATAAAATCGAGCTGCTTGAGACTGCCGCTGAACATATTGAAAAGCTTGCTGACATAGTCCGCGCTGTCAAAATATGACTTATACTGCGAAACCTCGCTGAAAGGTCTTGCGCGTTCGTCAAGCATTTCAACCTTTTTCATTCTGTCTATTCTTGTGTGCATAAGATTATCATACTTACGGTTGTTGCAGACAAGGTAGTAGTGGTCGTTTGACCAGATAAGCGCATAGGGGCTGACAACATGGCGGCGTTCCCTGACCTTCACCGCGCGGGCGTCATCGGTAACAACGCGCTTGCAGTAAATAAATTCAACCTTTCTCCGCGCCCTTATTGCACGGTTGAGAACATCAATGTTATAGTATATCTCCTCATTGGAGCATTTGAGACGGTTTTCAATGTACACCTGCTTTGTCAGCTGCTTTGCCGTTCCCTCGCTGCAAAGGGAGGCTATCTTTTTGATTAGCTCCTTTGTTTTCTTTTCCGTGATAAAGCTTGCGGCCTGAACGGCGTCAATAAGCAGACGAAGCTGAGGCTCTTCAAATTCCCGCGAGACAAGGTAATAACCGTTTTCCGGCGCTCTTACGCGGAAAATTTCCATTCCGTAGTCTCTGAGCGTTTGAATATCACTGTATATCGACTTTCGCTCGCACTCAATACCTTTGTTTTCAAGCATTGTCTGCAAAGCTTCGGCGCTCACCGGGTGGCTTTCATCGCTGTATTTTTCAAGATAATCCTTAATATACAAAAGCTTTAATTTTGTTTGCCCTTTTTTTGCCATTTTGCTTCTCCCCTTTTTCAGGCAGTTCCGGCAGTCTTTGCCGGCTCTGCCTTTTCATTGTCTGTTGAGTTCAAAACACCCTTTTTCATAAGAAATGCAAGAGGTATCAATGCGAAAAGCGAAATGACGGCGGCAAAGGTAAACATAAGCTCCGTAGGCACGGTCTGAACTGTTCCGAATTCATCGAGATATGTAACAGCAGAGCGTTCAATGGCAAGCGCACCGGTAACAGGACCGAGCACCATCGGAATAAGTACGCCGAAAATCATTCTGATACCCTGGAACTGACCGGCCTTGTCCTGCGGAGTGAAATCGCGGACGGTTGCATTGAGCAGTATGCCCTGCATTGCGTAGCCGACAACGGTCGGAGCGGCAGAAAGAATGAGCATAATTATATTCTTTGAAAAACCGAGGAGGAAAAGTCCGCCGACAGAGCAGGAAACGGAAACAAGAAGCATTGTTCCCCTGCTTTTCTTCTTGCTTGCGGAAAGCATACCTATGATTCCGGCAGCCATGGCCGCAACGGAAATAACACCGCTGACAATATTGGGAGCGCTTAAAAGATTATCGCCGGCTTTCGGAATTACAACATACTGAAGATAAATTAGAAGGTACGGAAAATAAACCTGTGAAGCAACGGCAAAAATGCAGCTGGTAACAAGCACAAGATAAAGCCTTGAATTATCCCTGATTACGGACGGACGAAAGCCGTAAAACAGGTCGCTCCAATAATTTGAATTCGGTTCTTCGGTGCGTATTCGGCGTTCCGGCTCCTGAAGCGAAAACAGACCTATAACGCCGCAGACGGACACAAAAAGCCCGAGCGCGCCGAAAAAGAGCGTATATGTAATTGTTCCCGACTGAGCAAGAGAACCTAAAACAACAACCAGTCCCATTGCAATTATCGGCAAAGCGGCAAAAACGGTTTCAACAAGCGGCCGGGTTTCCGGTGACGTTACATCGGTAACCCACGCGTTGAACGCAGAATCATTGCTTGTTGAACCCATAAATGTCATTACACAGTCCATAACAATGACCGTCCAGACCGTTGCGGTAAGAATCTGCGCTTCATCTGAAAGATGAAAAAGGGAGGCAACGTGCTCGCGCGAAATGAGGCCGAATGAGGCTGTGATAAGGCCCCAGATTATGTATCCGACAGAAATAAAGACCTTGCGTTTATTAAGCCTGTCGCTGAGTGTGCCCATAACAAAAGTTGTGATAACGGCAGTTGCGGCGCTGAGTCCAACCATCAGGCTGATTGCCGAGGTGTACGGAATTGCCGAATTTACGGCTGCCTGAGTTGCACCGTTTGAATAGATATTGTTATAGAGAAAGGTATTGAAATACATATTCTCAATGTTCCACGCAATCTGACCCATCATTCCGAACAAAATGATGTTAAACCAAAGGCGCAAAGGAATCTTTCTGCTCTTCATTTTCTAAGCTCTCCTTTTTGTTTTCTTCGCCTGACAGCAATATTAATATTATAATAAACCAGCGGCAAAAAAGCAATGTATTTTACGATTTTGTTTCCGCGCCGCTCTTCTTGCAGCACTTTCTTTGTGCCACGAAAAAACCGCCCCGCAAAATGCGCGGAGCGGTTTTTTTATACCCTTTTATCTGTTGAAGATGCCCTTGATTTTCTGACCTATAAGTCTGAAAATGAAGAGGATTCTCTGGAAGAAACGATAGAGGAAGTTGTTCGTTGAAGAATTGAAGTCCATCTTGAAGTGGCATTCATCGCAGATTCCGTCGCCGTTGTTGTCAACGTGACCTGTTGCCTTAACGGTTTCAAACTTATTTGAACCGCAGACAGAACAGGTGTATCTGTCCTGACCGTCAACGGTGCAGTTCGGCTTGATAACAGCTATCTTGCCAACCCACTCGTGAGCGCCCTCATGAACAAGAACGCCCTCCTGATTGAACGCATAAAGCTTTCCTTCTATCTCGGTAGTATCGTCAGCCATAATGTGGGTCTGCGGATCGAAGTAATATGTCTTTCCTTCGATTTCCTGCCAGCCGCTGACCATTTCGGCACCCCAGTAATAAACCGTGCCTTCATCGGTTTCATAGAACGCACCGCGCAAAAGCTTTCCGTCCTTTGAGAAGACATAGTCAAGCTTCTGACCGGTTCTGACGGTAACCGTTGCCCTGCCGGTTCTCATTGCACCGTTTGATCTTGAGAAGTAATAGAGGTTGCCCTCAATCTCATGCCAACCGACAAGAACGGTTGTGTTTGAACCGCGGAACGCTCTTACGCCGCCGTCAAACTTTTCAAACACTGCGCCAATCTGACGGCCGTCGTTATCAAAGCGGTATGTACCCTTGACCTGACCGATGGTGTGCTCGCCGACAAGACCGAGGCCGTTCTCATCAAAGTAATATGCGTCATTTCCTATCGGGAACCAGCCGGTCTTCTTTGTGCCGTTGAGGAAGTACATATTTCTTCCGGTTTCAACATCGCGGGCAAAGCCGGTGTAAGTCTCTGTGTCAATCGGATAACCGCAGACCGAGCAATACATATCGCCGTCATCATAAAGCGCGGTATGACCTTTATTTACACAGTCGCTCTTCTTGAGTTTGGTGTAGGTGTCGATAACAACAGGCTGAGTTCCATCGTAATCATATGTGGTGATTTCAAGCTTCTTATCTGTTGCCTGTGCGGTAATATAAGTTGCGTTGTATCCACCATCAAGCATTTCAAAGTGGAAATCTTTGTTGTTGACAATTTCATATGACTTTTCACCGGTTGAACCGCAGATGTAATATACGGTTCCGTCCTCGTTAAGCTCACCGTTCTTAAGAGCGGCAGTTCTTGCGTAGGAGTGATCATGACCGGAAAAGACAAAGTCAAAGCCTACGTCATCTGCAAGCTTTCTGAGCTTGCCGGCCTGTCCTTCTTCATTACCTGAGGGATTGGTATAATAAGGCGGCTGATGGAGAGTAAGAATCTTCCAGGTTGCATCGCTCTTTGAAGCGTCTTCTCTGACCCATTCAATAGCCTTGTCATATTGGGCGGTTCCGTAGTTAATTACTGCAATATAAACATTTCCGTACTGAGTTGAGTAATAATCGGGAGCAGCATCGTCATCGGAAAGGTTAAAATATGCATTAGCTGCCGTTGCGGTCGTATCGCCGTAATACTCATGGTTGCCAAGAACCTGAATAAGGTCCTGATTGCCCAGGAAGTCACCGCTGAATACCTTTGCAATGTTTGCCCACATGGTGTAGTTGCCGCCGTTGTCTACCGCATCGCCGGTCTGAATTCCGAAGTCATACTTGACGCCGCTTTCGCTGAGAATCTTAGTAATCTCGTCAGTGTTGGAGGTATTCGTTGCCTGAGTATCGCCGATAACAAAGAAGTTGACTCCTCTGCCAAGCCTTGTGGTTTCAAACGATTTTACCTCTGACATCTTTTCGCCGTCACCAACTTTGTATACATATTCGGTGTCGGCTTTGAGCCCGTTGATATTGATAGTATTAACCCTTACTGCATAGTTGGTTTCAAGCATTGCGGAACTTGACATTTCAATAAGTCTGCTCTTGCCCTCAGCTGTCTTGAACGCTGCCTCACCGTTAGCATCGTAATCAGCCTTTTCGGCATAGAGAGCTACGGACTTTTCGGCGCTCGCAACAGGAGAAGCCATCCACGAAATGCTCTGAGCAACGCTCGGGGTCTTGGTTGCATTGAGTTTTACAAAGGTCGGATATCCGTCTTCACTTCCTCCGGCAAGAAAACTCTGACCGTTTGTCAGGAACGAAAGGTGTCCGTCTTTTTCGGCATAAACACTGATCTTTTTGACAGAATCGATGTATTTATCTGTAAATACATTTCCCTGTGCGTCGGTAACACCGAGAAGCTCGTTTGCATCGGTATAAATATTTGCTCCCTCAACAGGGTTGCCGTCAGCATCGGTAACAACAATATTTCCACCTGCGGTGCCAACCACCATAGTCTCAATTTTAACATTAAACGGTGAAACGCAGGTAGCGGTTAACTTGCCTGAGAACGAGCCTTTTGAACCGTCGGCAAAAACAAGAGCTCCTTTGGTAATCCTGTAGGTTGCTTCAAGTCCTTCGGGAACGTTGGTGGGAATTGAAATAATAACCTTTGCGATAGTGTTGTCTTCAGAAGTGGCGTCGGCATTCTTTTCGACCTTAAAGCCAATAACGTTCTCCTTTGAATCATAGGTCGCACTGCCGTTCAAAGCATAGTTTTCGCCGGCTTCAACTCTGTAGTTATTCCAATACTTAACGAAGTAGGAGAGAATTTTGAGCTGAATGTCAGCAGACTGAACATTTGAATCATTAGCCTTAATTTCAAGAACATAGTCTTCACCGAGAACAGGATTACCCAGAGCGGAGAAAGCTACCTCCGTCTTTTCCTGCTTTGCATCAACGTAGAAATATCTGGTCTCCTCGGTTTTGTTGCCGAACTTATCGGCAACAGATACGGTCATACTGTGGATGCCGTCGGAAAGAGTTTTGTCATAAAGATGAATTTGACCGTCGGTTTCAACAATCGTGCAGTTTTCAGTCTCATCAATGCCGTCGATATACATTTTTACTTCGGATTTGTCAATTCCGCTTGCATACTTTCCGTCATCGTCCTTGAAAGTTGCGGAAAAAGTATTCGTCGCCTTATCAAAGACAGTCTTTCCGTCTTCAATTTTTGTGTTAAGCGAATACATGGAAAGAATTTCCGGGTTTACGGTATCGTCAACATTTGCACCGTAGATAAGCTGAATGTTATCAAGATAAATCTTGGAAGCAGTTCTGTCACCGTATCCCTTACCGGACTGGAACGAAATCCAGAACACACCGCAGCCCTGATAGAAGCCGAACGGAGCATTTGCGCTGCCCGCTCCTGCTGCAAGCTTGGTATTCATAAGGTCAAACTCAACATATTTCCAGCCTGTCCAGTCGATGCCTGTGTAAACCTCATCACCCGTATCAGGATCAATCATTCTTGTAACCGGCATATAACTCAAATCGCCGTCTTTATTTGAGCAGTTGAGATAAAGAACAAAGTTCGAAGTTCCTTCGGGAACATATATCCAACAACCGATCGCTGTTGGCGAGCCATCAAAGGAATAGGTCGGGCTCGTTACACGAAGATAGTTGTTTGAGTTTGAAGAACCGTTATACGATGAATAGTCATAATCAATCCGAAGCGACTTGTTTCCGAAACGAACAGGTTCGCCGTCATCTTTTGAAACAATAGTTGCTTTCATTGAATCCTGGTCGGTGAGCGAAGCGTTTGGCCAGCAATAAAGCGGATAACCTTGCTCATAAAACTCTGCCGCCTGCTGTGGACTTGATGTTCCGATAGAACGATCAAAACGCGGCAATTTGTAGGACGGAATATACTTGAGAGCGCCCTCACTGTTTTCAGCCTCTTGCTTATCGGTGGTATATTCAAAGTCATACATAACAACAGGCAAGGCACCGATAATTGCCTTAACAGTTGTTTTTACTTCTTCGTTATATTTAAGAGTTGCGGTAACATTCGCATTGATTGTTATACCGTCAAGAGTTGTGAAAGTAAGTCCGCTGAAAGTTCCGGCGGTTTCGCCAAGGTCATTGCCCTCAAGGTCGGCAATGCTCCAGTTGAGGTCGCCGCCTTTCATGGCAACAGTTCTGCCCTGATACTTTGCAACAATACCAAAGTCGGTTGTTTCTTCAAAACCGAGAGAAATCTCATTGCTGGGAATATAAAGAGTATCGGGAACAACAATCGAAATGCTTGTTGAGCCGCAAACAACGCCGCCGGAAACATAATTAACGGTAACCTTTCCGGCAGTTCCGTTTGAGGTGAAAAGACCGTCCTCGGTAATGGTGCCGAGATCAGCGCTTTCAGCAGCGAGAGCGAAAGTTCCGTCAGCAGGAAGATTAGCCGCTGCACCTGCAGAGTCAACGCCCTTTGCTGAGAACTGAACGGTTGATTCGGGAGTATAAAGCTCGTTATTAGGAAGCATTGAAGCGTGGTCAAATTCTCCGGTCGGTTTTGCGCTTGAAAGAATAAAGAGTGATGAAGAAACATTTCTTTCAACGCCGTCGGAGGGGTTATTGGCAATTTCAAGAGTAGAACTGCCTTCATATTTTGCGGCATAGGTAACCGAACCGCCGCCGTCAAGGTTAAGAACGTCAACGCAGCCGAAGCCGAGCATTATGCTTGTCAGATCTTTGTTGCTGAGACCTACCGAAACGGGATAGTTACGTCCGTCGGCAACATACATGATAACGCTGCCGTCAGCCTTAATACCAACTGCGGTCTTGGGATAACGCTCATCGTCAGCCATTCCCTCCGGGGTTCTCTGTCCGTTTTCAACAAGGGTGAAGAAACCGGAAACAGCCTCAGTGCAGTTGTCGAGGATATCCTGAGTCATTTTTGAGCCAATCTTTGCCGTTCCGTCTTTCATAATTGCAAAATACGGACGTTCGATACCGGCTTTATAGGTAATTCCGTTCATCACAAGGCAGCCCGCCGGCTCTCCTGTCTGCATATTAAAGATGTCAGCATTAAAAGCAGCAACAACATTAACGCCGCGCTTCTTTTCGATTGCTGCCGCCTGCTTTCTGACGGTCTGCATTTTCCAATTTGTTCCGTCATAATCGTTATAGCCGACAGCAAAACCGGCTGTCTTGTTACTCATGTCAACCTGAACAGCGTAGCCCATAACCTGACTGTCGCCGTCCTCGCCGTTGGTAACAATTTTGTTTTCCGTTATGCCCGGAGCTATCTTGCTTTCCGTCTTAGAGATGAGATACATATCGCTCGGAGCGGTGAAGTCTATCGCCGAAGCGCCGACTGCAACGCTTGAGAAGATAAGCAACGCACACAAAAACGAAGCAATGACCTTTTTAAAGGTTCTGTTTTTCATTTTTTGCCACATTCCTTTCTGAACATACATTTTATAATTTGCCATTCCGGCATTTAAGACAAAATCAACCAAGGGTTATTATTTAACGAACAAGCCGCCGATGAGGACTTTGAAGCGTGCAAAAATAAGCTTTACCATTTCAATGAATCTGTAGAAGTTACCGGCAATGAAGCCAACCTTCTTCCACTGGGCGTAAAGCACGGTGCTGCTGCCCTCCGGCGTAATTTCCTCGCCGGCCTTATATGCCTTGCCGCTGCCGTCCTTTTCTGTGTTCCAGCCGTTGAAGATGTAGGAGACGCTGGGAGCATCAAAGGCGCTGTTTTTAAGCTTAATCTTTTCACCTGCAGAAGCGATCATATCGTTTGAGGTTATGCCGGAACCGCCGTTTGCGTCATAGAAAAGCAATGCGGCGTCATCACCGAAGCCTTTTGAAAGCGAAGCGGTACGGTCTTCAATGAATTTGAAAAGGCTTTCGGCTTGGCTGTTGAAAGCGCCGGAGACAGTCTCATAGCTGCTGTCAAGCTTGCGGCGCCAGAAATAGTTATCCATTGTTGCCGAAGCATTTATTGACGAAGCAAGGCTTCTGAGAGAGGCAATTTTCTGCTCGCCGAGGTTCGGGAGAACATTCTCCTTCCAGACTCTCCTGACGGTTTCCATGAAGTCACTGTGCTTGCAGAGTTTTGCAAAAATGGTCTCAAAAGCTTTGCCTGTAGGCGTGCTGCTTCCCGGAACAGACAAAATGCCAGCAAACCACTTGGTAGGATCGAGCAACGAAACGCCGTTACGGCTGAAGTCTGCCGAGCCGAGCGAAAGGTCAAAATCCCAAACCGGAGAAGCAACAAGCTTGTCCGAATTTGCGTCCTTGAAGAAATAGCAGCTTGAAATACCTGCGTCGATATCCATTGAAAGTTCTTCAATAATGTACATTTTTGCAAACGAATCAATGTCGATATAATCAGTATAATGCTTTCCGAGGGCGTTGGTTCCGTTTTCGGAATAGATTGCGTCCTCAATTTCCTGCCAGAGAGAGCTTATGTATTCAACCTGCGCCTTTGAAGCGTACTCCGGGCTTTTGAGAACCACAGGCTGACCGAGCTTTGTTACAAAGCCGCTGACTTCCGGAGCATATCTGTCAAGGAAATCAAATTCTAAAAGATAGCCGCCCGAAATGTCTGCGGGATCGTTCGGAATTTCGGCATACTTTACAGAGCCTGCCTCAGAGCCGGTTCTGTCTCCTGCAAGGGCTACTTTTTCAATGTCGATATCTTTGTTGGCTTCTTCGTTAAGACCGTCAAGGTCAGTAATATCAACGCGGCTCTCGCCGACTTCAATGCTTTCGCAAACAAGATAGTTACCCTGATATTCGCCGTTGATATAAAGATCAACGTGCTTTGACTTTGAGGAATAGAAAAGACCTATTTCATCGGCAAGATCAAAAATGAAAGTATTCCTGAGGAACGACGGGTCATAGAAAGAGGCAAGAAGACTCCATTTTTTCGCCTTGCCCATTCCGAAAAGATCCGTCTTCTTTTCAAACTTGATGTTATACGGCTTTTTGGGAAGACCCCAGGTTGAGTTTCCGCGGCCTTTGATTGAGGAAAGCTTTGCGTCAACAGTCAGCTTTCCGTCCTCAAAAACGGCAATGGTGCCCTTCTCCTTGTACGACTTATCGGCATGAATGGCTTCAAGCGAACCGCTCTCGGTTTCAATAAACATTGCGGGAATGTTTTCGGACTCAAGCACAACCACCTGATAGCTGCTGCTGCCGCAGGTAACGGTGAACTCTCCGCCGCCGGCAAAGGCGTCTGTCTTTTTTCCGTAGCCGAGCTTCTTTTCTCCGACATAGACCGCGCTGCTTGCAAGGAACCTGGTTTCAACCGAGGAAAGGTCGCTTCCTGTCGGAAGATAAAAATAGTATTTTCCGTCTGCATCACTTTTTTCCCACTCAATGCAATATCTTTCGCCCTTAACAAGCGGGTTAAGGGAAAGATACTCAATTCCGTCTCCGGCATATGCCGTAACGGCAAAGCACGAAAGAGCGAAAACGAGCGAAAGCACAACGGAAATGATTGATTTCATTTTTTTTGACACAGTACTCACCTCAAATATTATTTTTTTCAATCATACCATAAACCGAAAGACAGGTCAACATGATTTGATCGAATGTATCAAGTTTGTAAATATTTTCTGAACTTATTTCGCTTTTTATGTATAAAATGCCAAAGTTTAAAGAATGCCATCCTTAAAAATGTGTTTAACATGATACTACATTAATGTTTATGTCCTTTGCAACTGATCAAAATATAAAGCCTAAATTCCGCAAGGGATTATCCCATACAAAAGTCGTAATCGGAGATGCTCAGGGCGGAGAGTAGTTCGCATTGAGTTTTTGTTAAGGGATTTATGAGTTGAGGTTTGGAGATACCTGTATCTTTTGTCTCCCATCGACACAAGCAGGTCAATATCCCTCTGAAGCTGTGTTTTGCGTTTCCCTTTTCCGTATACAAACTGTCTTGACGAATACCGTCTTCTCATATATGCATAAACAAGTATGATAAACATGGTTTCGGGATTCAGTTTTCTCCATGCACGCACATACTCTTTTTCAAGCTTACTGTAATCCAATTTCTCGCATATTTCAACCAATTTAAACACCGGATCATTCTCCGGAATATTTT
>JAEDEQ010000138.1 GCA_016293225.1 Clostridiaceae bacterium | reverse complement strand
AGGGCAACCGCCTACCGTTTCGGCAGAGCCTATTGTTATTTTATCAAAGTTTATGTTTTTTGTCAATATTTTACAATTTGCCCGGATTTGAAAAATACAGAAAATACAGAAAAATACCGCTTGAAAAATTAGCGGTATTTTTTTATATTTAATAATTAAAGACATTCAGGTCTTGCTGCCGGTCAGACAATGACCTTTGAAAGGAAGTCCTTTGTTCTCGGGTTTTGCGGATTTTCAAAAATCTCGTTCGGTTTACCCTCTTCAAGGATTTTTCCCTCGTCCATGAAGATAACGCGCGAGGCAACCTCCCTTGCAAAGCCCATCTCATGAGTAACGACCGCCATTGTCATGCCCTCGCGCGCAAGTTCCTTCATAACGTCCAGTACCTCGCCCACCATTTCCGGGTCGAGAGCGCTTGTGGGCTCGTCAAAAAGCATGACCTCCGGCTCCATGCAGAGCGCGCGGACAATTGCAACGCGCTGCTTTTGTCCGCCGGAAAGCTGGGAGGGATAGGAATTTGCCCTTTCCGCAAGTCCGACGCGCTCAAGCAGCTCCATGGCCTTTTTTTCCGCGTCCTGTTTGCTCTTTTTGAGAATTTGCACCGGGGCAATCGTCATGTTCTTCAGCACGGTCATGTTAGGAAAAAGATTGAAGTGCTGGAAAACCATACCCATTTTGCGGCGGTGCAGGTTGATGTTCGTCTTTGGGTCGGTGATATCCTGCCCATCAAAAACAATCTTTCCCCCGGTGGGTATTTCAAGCAGATTCAGCGAGCGCAGGAAGGTGGATTTTCCCGAGCCGGACGGCCCGATGATGACCAACACCTCTCCCTTGTGGATATCGCAGTCGATTCCGTCAAGCGCCTTGACCTTTCCGCCGAGATAGTACTTTTTGAGCCCCTCAACGTGAATAAGTACATTATCGTTCACTCCTGCGCAGCCTCCTTTCAACAGCCGTGAAAACAGCCGTGAGAATTACCACCGTTGCAAGGTAGATTATTGCAACGGCAATGAGCGGCATGAAAGCCTCAAAGGTACGTCCCCTGATGAGGTCGCCGGCCTTTGTTAAATCCATTATGCCGACATAGCCGGCAACGGAGGTCTCCTTGAGCAGGGCAATAACCTCGTTGAGGAGGGTGGGCAGCACGGTTTTGACCGCCTGCGGAATAACAATGTTCACCATTGTTCTCACATAGCCGAAGCCGAGCGAGCGGCCGGCCTCAAACTGTCCCTCGTCAACGGACATGATGCCGCCGCGGAAAATTTCCGCAACATATGCGGCGGAGTTGAAGCCGAATGCAACGATTGCAACAACAACGCCGTTGTCCTGGGAAACAAGAATGACAAAATACCAGATCATGAGCTGAACCACAACGGGAACACCCCTGACAACGGTGATATATATCTTGCAAACGGCGTTAACAAGCCGCAAAAGCCAATAGCCGAGGCCGCCGCGCAGCTTCAGCGTTTCCTCGTTCTTGTCGTATGACGAGCGAACCGTTGCAAGCAGTATTCCGAAAGCAAAGCCCAAAAGGATTGCAAAAAACGTGATGATGAGCGAATTCCTGAAGCCCTCAACAAGCCATTTCCAATAGCCCGCGTCAACAAAGCACAGCATGAATTTTTCGCCGAGTTTTGCAAGCGTCTCTTTCAATCAAATGCCTCCTTTATATATAAAGTTATCTCCGGAGAAAACTCCGGGGATACTTTCAAAAAAGGGCGGAACAAAGCCGCCCCTTATTCTGATGTTTTCTGACTTATTCAGCCGGGATATACTTGTCGATGATTGACTTGACTGTTCCGTCAGCGGTGAGCTCCTTGAGAGCGCCGTTAACCTTTTCAAGCAGCTCTTTGTTATCCTTTGCAATTGCAATTGCATAGTTTTCCTCAACCCATGAACCGTCAAGGATTGAAAGACCTTCGTTTGCGCTGACAAAGCTCTTTGCCGGCTCGTTGTCAATGATAACAGCGTCAACCTTGCCGGTCTTGAGAGCCTGAACAGCGTCTGCGCCGGTCTTGTAACGAACAACGTTATCCTTGCCGTAGCCGCCGTTTTCAACGGTGTCGGAAGCATAGATGTCGCCGGTGGTGTCCTGCTGAACGCCGAACTTCATCGAGCCGTCGCCCTTGAGGTCGTCAAGCGACTTGATTGCAGAATCAGACTTAACGATTACAACCTGAATGCCGGTTGCATAGGAATCCGAGAAGTTAACGCTCTTGAGTCTTTCGTCCGTAACGGTCATGCCGGCCATGCCTATGTCGAACTTACCGGTCTGAACGCCGCC
>JAEDEQ010000137.1 GCA_016293225.1 Clostridiaceae bacterium | reverse complement strand
AAGCTTTCCGTACTGATCGTTTTCAACGTGCAGGGAAAGCCGCTTTGCGCAAACGGCAAAAATCTCCTCAAGCGTCCTTTGGTCGCTGACGGAAAGGAAGTATTCCTTGAGCCTTTCAAGGCACTGAACGTTATACTCAGCGAGCGGCGCAATGCTTTCGCACGGCTCGCTGTGCGCGGGAACAAAGAGCCTGCCTTCAAGCGTACAGAGCATTCTGAGCGTTTCAATGCTCTTATTGATATCGAAAAAGAACGGCAGCTTATAGCTTTCAAACGTCTCCTTTGAAAGCACCGCGTCACCGAGGAACCAGACGTTGTCCGGCGTTTTGACTCCGATCATTCCGAACGAATGACCCGGAAGCGGAAGAATTTCAAAGCCCTTTGGAAGCTGAGCCTCGCTCACGGGCTTTGCCTTAACTCCCACGGGGCGGAAAAAGTAGCTGCGCTCGCGGTTGACGGGAAGACCGTTGAAGTATATCTGACCCTCAAGGTTGCAAAGGTCAACAAGGTGGTGCTCAACCGCGCTTGAATAAACCTCGCAGCCGTATTTTTCGCAAAAGAACCTGTCACCGGTGATGTGGTCAATGTGCGCGTGGGTGTTGATTATCATTTTAACGCGCCAGCCGCGCTCGGAAAGGTGGAGGTCAAGGTCAGTATAGCTTTTTTTGTGGTCGCAGCCGTCAATGAGAACGACCTCCCCGTTTCCGAGGTAATAAACCCCCGTGTTTGCAAAGCAGTCCAGATAGTATGTGTTTTCCGCACACCTGACAAGCTTAAACATTATTGTTTTCACTCCTTTAAAAATCAGACCGCCGAAAAACGGCGGCCGGTGTGATATTATTCTGCGGTTTTTTCCTCTTGCTTATCCTCTTTCTTCTTATGGAAAAGAATTTTATCAACGGGGAAATAGAGGAAGAACTGAATGGCCGAGCAGCACATTGTTGAAATATTCGCCGCGCCCTGAGCGTTGACGCCCCACTTGACAAACAAGCCCTGCAAGGTGGGCGAAAGCCACGCGGAAAAGCAAATGAGCGCAATTGTGAAAACAATGTATATCGGCAGCGTTACGGCAACGTTTGCGCCGGAATTGAATGTTTTTTCCTTGTTGACAAAGAAAGCAACAATCTGGGCAAGGATATTTGCAATGTTGAAAGCGATGAAATAGCCGAGGCCGTTCTTTTCAAGTCCGTCCGAGGCAAAGACCCAGAATTCATACGGCTGGGAGATGATTTGCTTAATCTGCGGAAGCAGCAGAAGAATGTTGAGCGTTGCAAACTGAACAATCATTGCAAGCAGGCTTACGAAAATGAACTTTACAAACTGCCAGAGTGTATTGAGACCCGAGCCCTTTTTTTCAGCCATTGAGTCGATATCTTTAAGCTTTGCCATAAGAAACCGTCCTTTTGAAAAGATTATTTTAGTACTTATAGAGTATACAATACCTAAAAGCTAAAATCAAGAGATATCAAAGAAAAACCCTCGCCGAAAAAGCGAGGGTCAATCGATTACCCGAAAAATCAGGCGTTTTTCTGATCACCAATTTCGCGGAAAGATTCAACAAGCTTTTTGATAAGGTCTTTAATCTGATTTACAAATTCAACAAGAGTCTTTACAAAATTGTCCATGAAAAAGATCCTTCTTTCATATAATATTAGGATTGCGCTGAAGTAATTATAGCACGTTGTGAACAAATTTGCAAGAGATTTAATAAAATTTCAAACATTTTGTGAACAATTTTATTCGAGCAAAAAAGCTGCCGGGTACTTTCACGCCCGGCAGCTTGCCGTTTTGTTATTCCGCTTTTTCGGCTTCGGTTTCGTTGAACCTGACAGCGCCGTTTTCAAGCACACATTCATACTTGTGCTTCGGCAGAACGGTTCCGTCAAGAATCTGCTCGGAAAGCTTATCTTCAACCTTAGACTGAATCGCGCGGCGAAGCGGTCTTGCACCGTAAACGGGATCGAAGCCCGCATCGGAAACCAGATCAACGACCTCGGGAGAAAAGCTCATTTCAATCTCCATGTCTTTGAGCCTTTCAGCCGTTTTATTAAGCATACGCGCGGCGATCTCGTGGATTTCGTCTTTGGTAAGCTGGTTGAACACTATGATTTCGTCAACACGGTTGAGGAACTCCGGCCTGAACGCCTTTTTAAGCTCGCCCATGACCGCGTCATGGATTCTGGTATCGTCAAGCGCGCCGTTGTCCTCGCTTGCATTCTTAAAGCCTATCTCCTTGCCCTCGCCTGCAATGAGCTTTGCGCCGACATTTGAGGTCATGATTATAACGGTGTTTTTGAAGTCAACGTG
>JAEDEQ010000005.1 GCA_016293225.1 Clostridiaceae bacterium | reverse complement strand
TCACCTGCAAGAGAGATTCCTCTCACACACGCACCGAGGCGGTTGAACCGAAAGGTCACACTCCTGAAAAGGTGGACGGCATTGCGGCCACCTGCACCGAAAGCGGACAGACCGAGGGAACGGTTTGCACGGTCTGCGGCGCTATCATAGACGGCTGTGAGTTTATCCCGGCTCTGGGTCACGCTTACGGCGAATGGGAGACGGTAAAACCTGCCACCTGCACCGAAAGCGGTGAAAAACAGAGAGTCTGTGCAAATGACAATTCACACATTGAAACTGCAACTGTTGATCCTACGGGCCACGACTGGACGGGTAAATGGGTTGTTACCAAAAAGCCGACAATCTACGCAAAGGGTGAAGAAACCCTCTGCTGTAAAAATAACAGCTCTCATACACAAACAAGAGAAATTGACAAGCTCGTTTCATATACGGCGACATTTATTGCTGACGGAAAAACAGTTGACATTGTACGCTTCGCCGCCGGAACAAAGTATATTACCGAGCCTGATCTTAAGCCTTACGATAAGGACAATTACACCGTCGCATGGGAAGAATATGAACTAAACGACAAGGATATCGTTATTCATGCGGTTTATACCCCGATTGACCCTGAAGATGTATCCGAAATTGAAACTGAAAAAACTGTTGATAAGTTTGAAAACGGAATTGCCACAATCACGCTTTCGGCCTGTGCCGCTTCAAGGACAATTAGCTTTGAATCGACCTCAACGAAGCCTGCCGATGTCATTCTTGTTCTCGACCGTTCGGGCTCAATGAAAGACACCCTGGGCTCGGGAACAACAAAGGTTGAGGCACTTAAGTCCTGCGCAAAGAGCTTCCTTGAAAAGCTGAATCAGAACGCTGTGGCAACCGGAGCGGATCACAGAGTTGCTCTTGTCGGCTTCGGAAGCGGTGCCTACGGTTACAGCGGCGGCCGGTATCAATCACTCAACTACGAGGGAACGGGCGTGATGGCAACGGCTGACGGCTCAACGGAAATCAGCTACAGGGACATTGCCGACGGCAAGTGGGACGCTTGGGGTAATACCTTTATCCCGGTCGGTAACATTCTCGGCGTAAACAAGACGCTGACCGAAGCGATTGACCGTATTGAGCCGAACGGCGCAACTCAGACGGACTTGGGTCTGAAAATGGCCAAAGATATCCTTTCCGCCTATAATGACGGTCCGGATCGTGAAAAGATTGTTATTCTGATTACCGACGGTGACCCGACCAATTACAGCTCCACCCGAGATGCCATTCAGGCGGTTGTTCCGAATGCCGTTGAGTTTGCAAAAGATATCAAAATGTCGGGCGCAAAGCTTTATACCATCGGTATTAAAGACAATGCCGACCCGAACAGTGACTTTGACGGTACGCAAGACGGAATTACGGGCGACAATAACAGCGCGTCCTTCGATTTCAACCGGTTCCTTAACATTGTTTCTTCCAACTATCCTTATGCCGAGGCTATGAATAACTACGGCGATAAAAATAACAACGGTTATTATATGGCGGTTACCAACACCGACAACCTCAACAGCATTTTTTCAAAACTTCTTCTTTCAATTGTATATAAGACGCTGACCTTTAAGAGAGCAACGATCGTTGACACCCTTTCAAGCGATTTTACGCTCACCCTTGAGCAGGAATACGCTATGAGAGAAAACCTCAGGAACACTCTTGACATTGAGGACTCAGACATTTCGGTTTCAAGAAATGCCGACGGCACAACAACTCTGAGAATCGAAAATGTTCCGGCGGTCAAAACGGTTGCCGACGGCAAGACGGTTTACACGGCAAGCGTAACCTTTGACTGCTCGCTTAACAGCTATGAAGCCGGTTCATTCGACACCAATACCGACGAAGCCTATGTTGAAATTGACGGCGAAAAGGTTGCAGATCTGAAAAAGCCTGAAAAGGTGAATGTTGCGTTAGATAGGAATATTGTTGTATTCACAATCAACGGCGAGGTCTACAGAATCTGGGAGGGCAATCTCGGCGACAGGATAGTTGTTCCCGAAACCGAGCTTGCAAAGTGGACGGTTGACGAAAACGTAACAAAGTCCTATGCGGTTTATGAGGCCGACGAAATCAACACCGCGGAACACACCGTAACATGGGTCGTTGACGGAAAGGAAACAAAGCAGACCTACCGCTTTGGCGAAAAAATCACTGCTCCCGAGGTTCCTGAAAAAGACGGACTTGAGTTTAAGGGCTGGTCACCTGCCGTAGCCAACGTTATGCCGAATATAGATTTGACGTATACGGCAATTTACGGCGCTAAGCACGTTCATTCATACAGGCAAACCTCATTTTACGGCAGCTGCGAGGACGGACTTGTGATTGTAAGCACCTGCCTTTGCGGTGATGAAAAGCAAGAGAAGCAGCCCGCCGGCGAGCATAAATTCAAGGCAGTTATTAACAGCGGCGGTACAACTAAGGATACGGTTTACGAAACCTTGATTTGTGATGTATGCAAAAAGTCGGAGAGTCACACCCTCAAGTTTAAAATGGTACAATCCTCAAAAGGAAAAGTAACTGTGATTGACTTCTCGCTTTTAAATGACGGAGTAGAAATTCAGCCGAACGGAAACGGCATAAAAATTATGATTCCGCTTACTCAACTAAATCTGAGAAGTGTAAAAAATATTTCGGTTAAGAGACTTAACGAGGACGGCACTGAAAAGAAATACACACCGACCAAGGAAAATGGTTATCTTGTATTCTACGCCGATCATTTCAGCATTTATGTAATCAGTGAGCTTGATGAAAACGGCAATCCGCTTGAGGAAATCGACTTTGTTCACAGCCTTTGCCTGTTGAACGGTCACAGCTACAAAGACACGGTTACGGCCCCGACTTGTACCGAAAAGGGTTACACGACCCATACCTGTATGGTTTGCGGCGAAAGTTACAGCGACAGTGAAACAGCGGCTAAAGGTCATACCTTCGCTCAAAAGGTTGTTGAACCCACCTGCGATAAAGACGGCAAAATTATAAATGCCTGCACCGTGTGCTCGGCAGAGGAGACCGAAAAAGTGCTTCCGGCAACAGGTCATACCGACTCTGACAACGACGGAAAGTGCGACATTTGCGGCAAGGAAACTAAACCGGACGATCCCTCAGACAAATGTACTCACATATGTCACAAGGGCGGTTTTGCAGGCTTTATCTGGAGTATAATCCGTATCTTCCTCAAAATTTTCAGAGCAAGTCCCGTTTGCTCATGCGGAGCGGCTCACTATTAATTTGAACAATTACATTATCTTTTTGATAAGGGGCTGTCGCTTCTGCGACAGCCCCCACACCCCTTAAAATTGGTTCTTCAGGATATTGACCGCAGGAACGCTCTGTGATATACTGAATTATATTCTTTACAACCATTTAAGGCTGCCAAAAGGGGAGAAAGAGATGAACGAGCAACTGACCTTTATCAAAAGAATATTTTCAACGGTTTTTGCCGTTGTTCTGGCTGCGCTTACTCTGACAACAGACGGCATTGACCTTATTTCGCAATCACGGCGAAGCGACATTTCAAAAACCAACATTGTCGGCATTGACGCTTATTTTCACTCGCAGGGAATGACAACAGACGGAAAGACGCTTTTCTTTTCCTCAAAAACCACTCTCATTCAGACGACGGACGACGCTCAGACTGTTATCAAAGCAAATTACCGTGCAATCCCTGCTGAGCTTTCAGAAAAATATGCAATAAAGCATATCGGCGGTCTGAGCTATTATAACGGATATATTTATGCCGGGCTTGAGGACAGCAAGAAATGGAACTATCCGATTGTCGGCGTTTATGACGCTGAGACGCTGAATTTGGTTGAGTATTATATTTTAGACGCCGAACAGGTAACAAGGGGCTTGCCGTGGGTTTGCGTCAATCCCGAAAACGGCGTGCTTTACTGCTGTGACCATTCAAAGCAGCCGACAAAACTGCTTGTATATGACGCGGCCGACGGGATGCGCTTTGTTCGTGAAATTCCTCTCAGTGAAACCGTTGAAGAAATTCAGGGCGCAGAGTTTTTTGATGGTTTTATCTTAGCCGCAACCAATGACGAAACACAGGCGATTTACAAAATCAATCCCGATGACGGCAGCGTTAAAAAGCTTCTTGACCGCAACCTTACAAAGTTCAGTGAGGGCGAGGGTATGACTGTCATGATAGAAAACGGAAAACCGGTTATTCTTGCAATGGATATGGGGCCTCTTTTCGTCAATGCTTTTGTTCGTGAATATGATATAAGCGCGGCAGACGGTAATGAGTGAACCGCCTTTGTTTTTCGGCGCTTATCTTTGCCGGTGCAAGGCGGTGTAATCGGTCAAAAAAGCTCTGATTAAATCTGTACATCGGATTTAAGCAGAGCTTTTTTTAATATTCTTCGGTTATATTAACTTTATTGACTGCTGACAATTTTTTCAATAGGGCAAAGACTGAACACGTCCTAATTAGATTTATTTACAAATAATAATTATATATTGCGGCCGCCGTGTTAAAATGTAATTAACACAATTTGGTAAAAGGAGAGATACCATGTCGGACTTTTTCAGGAAAATAGGCGGCTTTTTTATGGCCATTATCATGTTTTTCATGAATCTTTTCGGAATCGGAGTCAAGCCGGAGGACAAAGGGCTTCGGAACGTGATTTTTTTAATAGGTGACGGTATGGGCGTCATGAGCGTTGAAAAGGTACGCGCGGAAACCGGAGCAGCCCTTGCTCTTGATTCTTTTCCGGTCAGGAGCCTTTCGCAAACCGCTTCAGCAAACAGCAGCGTGACGGACAGCGCGGCCGGTGCAACGGCTCTTGCCTGCGGCGTCAGGACAAACAACGGCTGTGTTGGTGTATATCCCGATGATGTCAACGCCGAAAAAAGCTATCCGATGAACCTTTGCGAGTTTGCAAAGTCCAAGGGTATGATGGCGGGTATTGTTACAACGGACAGCACAAGGGGAGCAACACCGGGCGGATTTTCGGCTCACACAAGCAGCAGGAACAATACCTCCGAAATAACTCAGTATCAGCTTGAAAGTGACCTTGACCTTGTCTGGGGCGTTAAAACCTCAACGTGCAGCCAAAGCCAAGCGGAAAGCGCAGGCTTTGAATATGTTACTGATTACGAATCAATGGCAGCGCTCGGTGAGGGTACGCGCTCGTTCGGCCAGTTCACCGGCGAACTGTGGAAAAGCGATTGCGGCAATATGCCGACCCTGACTCAGATGACGAAAAAAGCCATCGACTTGCTTGACGACGGCAAAAACGGCTTTTTCCTGATGGTTGAGGGCGCCCATATTGATAAACATAACCACAGCAACAACGGCGAGGGAATGAAGGAGGCTCTGCTCTCCTTTGACAGCGCTGTTGCAGCCGCCCTTGATTACGCAAAGAGGGACGGACACACCCTTGTTGTTGTGACCGCCGACCACGAAACGGGCGGAATCACTTTTGAAAACGGGGAGTATGTTTACACAACCACCGGTCACACCGGAGCAGACGTTCCGCTTTACGTTTACGGCTTTGATACCTTTGTATCGCAGGAGGAGCAGTCGGTCCTCAATACCGATATTCCGAAGCGTATCGTTGCCGCGCTGGAGCAGGAGGGCTTTCCCTGCGCTGTTGCGAAGTGAAAAGATTTTTTGGTGTCTGAATTCAACAGACCCAAAGCAAGGGGGCGGAGGTTGCCATGGAAAGATTAGAAGCGTTTGAAAAGATGCTTTGCGATATAGTCAGGCAGTCGGAATATGAAACGGCTCAGCTTGAAAAGCTTAAAGCTGAGGGCAGGGAAAAGTCCGCAACATATCGCCAGTACCTCGGAAACCGTCTGATGTATAAAGCTATACTCGAAAAGTACAGGCAATACGGGCTTATAGACTGAGCCTTTATATATGGAAAGCTTATAAGCTTTTTCCCGTACTGTTTGCAAACTCCTCGGCTGCGCTGTTCCACTGTTTGTATTCGGGATCGCCTCGCTTGTCGCGGAAAATTCCGAGGGATTCAAAGTATTTTCCGAGATAGGCGCTCGCCTTGAGCGCGCCCGTATAGTTCAGGTGGTCGCCCTTGTCCTTTGTGTCTGTCTTCCAGTTTATCGGAATATCTTTCCTTAAAACATTCATGTCGATATAATCGCAGCCGATATCCTTTGCGAGCTTACTCACCGCATTGTGCCGGCGCATATTCCAGTTTTTCACGCTCGGCGAGCTGACAAGGACAAGCTTTGCTCCGTTCTGCTCGCAGAGCTTTTTAATTTTTTCAACATATGCTCCGTTCTTTTTCGGAAAGCCCTCGTGAATCTTGCTCGGCTTCATATGATTTTTCGCGTCAACAGAACTCACGGCGTTGCTGTAAACATAGCCTTTGTTAATTTCGGTGTTTGAAAGGTCAACGCCGAACGACCAGTCGCGCAGACTCAGGGTTTTCCAGCGGTTGTGATAGCGGAAAACGCTCATAACCTCAGCAAGCTTCTGGCTGAAAATGTCAGAATCGCTGAAAGCGCGGTATATTGCGTTCGTTTCAAGAATAACAATGCGCGGCTGCTGCTTCTCAAAGGTCTTTTGCAGGAATTCATATGAATAGCAAAGAATCTGAGCAGACGTTGCGCAGACATACGGGGTGTAGCCGTAATCGTTCCAGATTTTGAGCGGAACAAAGGCGCTGTAGGCCTCGCTGTCGCCGACTATCAGCACGTCGATGGTGTTTTGCGGCTCGCCGAGGATACCGTTGGCCGTTGAATCAAGCATTCCGGCGTCCTTTGAGTTGCTTTTCGGCTGGAAAAGCACCGAGGCGCCGAACAAAAGCACAAGAAGAATGAGAGCAAAAGATGTGAGACGAAGCATAACCTTTGCAACCTCTTTCATAACCGTACCTCCTTTAAAATTCGGCATAGATGGGATCAACGGGGATATAGCCCGGTCCGTATGCGCCGAAAATTACAATAAACATTATAAGGGTGAAAAGAATTGCCCAGCGGGCGGGAAGCTTCAGGGAATTGACCCTTTCGCCAACGGGAATTCCTTTTTCGTTCAGCAGGCTTATCACAAAAACTATCGTAACGGCAACAAGCACAATAGCTATATCCTTCAAGTCGATGCCGAGCGGCTTGAGCACCTCGGGCGTCAGCAAGGTAATTTTCATATCCGTGAAAAGCTTTTTGAACATTGCAAGGCCGGCGCGCAGTCCGTTAGCCCGGAAAAACAGCTCGCCGATTACAACAAGAATGCAGGAGCGAAGCATCTGCATGAGGCGGTACGGAAACTTTTCGGGTGAGATGTGAAGCTTGGCGTTCACAGTTCTCACGGCAGGCGAGATGATGTTTCCGCAAAGAATCAGCACAAAGTGATACATTCCGAAGAAGATGTAGTTCCACGCCGCGCCGTGCCAGAGACCGTTTGAAAACCAGACGCAGAAAAGCGCCACCGAGCCTGCAACAAGCGGCCCGAAGTGGTTGCCGAGCTTTTTGCGCGCGGACGAGGTCAGATTCTTCATCGGCTTTGACATTGTTACGGGATAGAAGATGTAATCCTTGAACCAGGTGCCGAGCGTGATGTGCCAGCGCTGCCAGAATTCGGAAATGGTTTTTGAAAAGAACGGGCGACGGAAGTTTTCGGGCAGCTCAACGCCGAAAACCTGCGCCGTGCCGATAACGGCGTCCATTGTTCCGGAAAAGTCCATGTAAAGCTGAACGGTATAGAATACGGCCGCAAGGGCAATCATTCCGCCGTCATAGCTGTTGTAATTATCAAAGACCTCCTGAATGAGGGGGTTGAGCCTGTCGGCAACAACGAGCTTTTTCATGTAGCCGTAAAGCACGCGCGTGATGCCGAGGGAAAAATTCCGGTAATCAATCTTTTTAACGTTCCAAAGCTTAGGCGCTGTTTGCTCATAGCGGCAGATGGGGCCTTCAACAATCTGCGGAAAGAACGACATGAAGAGCGCAACGCGGAAGATATTGTCGTCCGCCCGGCTGACGCCTCTGTAGACGTCAACGAGATATGACACGGCCTGCAAGGTGAAGAACGATATGCCTATGGGCATAATGAACTTCGGAATTTCAAGCACGGTCTGCGAATGAAACAGCTTTAAAAGGCTGTTGATATTCTCTGTGAAGAAAGGCGAATACTTTATCATTAAAAGCGCGCCGATGTGAACCACGGCCGCAAAGGCAAGGACGGCTCTGCTCTTTTTTTGGAAAGCTTTTTTAATCTGCTTGCGTTCCTCCCGTTCACATTCCTTGACAGCCGCGTCCTTTTGCGCGCGTATCCTGTCAAGCCAGAGGGCAAAGTGGTGAACGGCCATAACGGTTATCAAAAGGAAAAGAATGAGCTTTCCGCTGATGAGCCAATAGAACACCATGCTTGCGGCAAGAAGATAGTACTTTTTTGCCTTTTGCGGCATAAAGCAGTATCCTATAATACTTATCGGCAAAAAAAAGTACAGGTACTCATTTGAAAAATATGAGGTAAGCTCGGTATATCTCCCTGCTAAAAGCAACTGTGCAAGATTCATTTTATCACTCCATGCATTGGTTTGGTTTATCCTGAAAACATTTGCTAAGATATTGTATAAGAAAAAGATTAAAAAGACAATAAAAAATTCTCAAGAAATTATTACAATCCGTAAATCGTTTGTAATAGTTAATGCCAATTTAAAAAATACAGCCAATCGCCGAACAGCAAAAAAAGAACCGCCCGCGTCAATCGCGACAAGGGCGGCTTTTAATTAGCTTTTTTAAAAAAGTTAACGAAAAGGGAAATTAGTCCTTTTTCTTCTTGAGGCAAACAAATGCCGCAGCAGCTGCAACGCTGAGAGTGCCGAGAGCTACGAAAACAGTCGAGGTGTCGCCGGTCTTCGGAGTCTTGGTGGTGGCAGCAGCAGGCTTGGTCGTTGAAGAGGCCGTTGTGGTTGTGGGATCTTCATCCTTGTCGCCGATCTGACCAAGGCCGATGTACATGTTAGCAAAGAAGTTAACAATGTCGTTATCGAGAAGTCCTTCGATAGCCGAGGTGTCGATGCCGAGCGATGAAAGTCCGCCCATAAGGGAGTCCATGATGCCTGACATTGCGTCCATTGCGCCGCTTCCGGCTGAGGATGAATCGGAGTCACCGCTACCGCCGGTAAGGCCGCCGAGACCGCTGAGAATGCTCGAAAAATCGAACGAACCCATGTCAAAGCCGCTGGTGAGCGAGCTGAGATCAAAACCTGAGCCTGCGAATGCACCGGAGATGGTGTCCATAAGCGAGGAAATGTCAAAGCCTGAACCGCCGTCCGAACCGCCGAGAACGCCGCTGAATGCATCGGAAATTGCGCTGAATGCACTCGGGTCAATCATTCCCGAAAGTCCCGAAAGAACGTCGCCGATACCGCCTGCAGCCGAGGAATCGCCTGTTGAGGAGTCTGAACCGGCGCCTGCAACAAGATCCTTGATTGAATCAAGATCGAGCTTGTCGAGGATCTGGCCTGCGTCGCTGTCGCTGAGACCGCCGAGATCAACGTTGCCGAGAATATCCTTAACGGAGCCTGTGTCGGCAGCCATTGCAGGTACGATCGAGCAGATGCAAAGAACAACCGCAACCATAACGCCTAAAAACTTTTTCATGACAATCAATCCTTTCTTAATATTTATATCAACAGCTTTCGCTGAAAATATACAGATTGTTGAAAAAACTTCCCGTTAATTATACAATATGTAGGTCTGAATTTCAATAGAATATTAAAAATTTTATAATTATTCGGCACAATTACCAAGTTACAAAAACATCCAGACCGTCAGTTGTGTAATTCTTGTTGAGTTTCAGTCCGTTTTCCTCAAGAGCGCCGCAGAAGGAAAGCAGCATTCTTGCGTCCTTTAAGGTAATTCTTGCCTGAACCTTGAGCTCGGAGCGGTCGGAGAACTTATCAAGCTTGCCGGGAACAAAGCCGGTGCACCACCAGTAGGTTGCATATTTCCTTGAGAAAATTTCCTTGCCCTTGCGGTAGCAGGTCATGGACATCTTGAGCGAATCTTCGTCCGAAGCACAGTCGTAATGCTCAACCTTCCTGTTTTCGGGCTTGTTGTAAACGCCGATCTCGGCGCCGATGAACACAAAGCCGTACTGTCCTTTCCAGAACTGGATCATCCAGTCCTTGCCGGCGTAATTGAACTTGCAGCGCATAGTGTCGTAATAGAAAACGATGAACGAAGCGCCGACGTCATAAAGCTCATTAAAGCCGAAGTTGCGCTGCCAGGGATCCTTGTTTGTGTAGTAAACGTCTCCATCGGGATCGTATTTATAGCCGAGGAACCCATCGGAAAAGACTGCCGCAGACTTGATGACCTCCTCGGGAGTTTCCTTGCCGGTGAGTGCTTTTGTCGTTGTCGGAGCGGCGGTAGTGGTGGGTCTGGTTGTTGTGGTCGGCGCGGTTGTGGTTGTGGGGGGTATAGTTGTGCTTTGCGCAAAGGTTGTGAAAAGGTTGGAAGTGCTTTCCTTTGCCGCGTCGTTAATGGCGAGGGCTGTTGTTGCCGCCGTGCTCGGCTGAGTGGGAACGGTCGTCGGTTCGGTTGAAGGCTGCGTTGTTGTTGGTACGGTAGTCGTTATCTGCTGAGTTGTGATGGTAACGGGCTGCTGCACCTTGGTGTTTTTGTTTAGCGCCCTGACGCCCAGGAATGAACCGACGCACACAACAACAAGTGCCGCAAGAGCGATGACGGTTGTTTTGGATTTAGTCATCTTGTTTCCTCCTTGATCCTGAATAACCCAAAATTTTATATTTTTTCGACATAACAGTACAGAATATATCAACTAATAGAATAGCAAAAAAATATTAAAAGGTCAAGTGCTTTTCATAAATAGTAAGAAACCTGAAAAGTTTTTAAGCACCTTTCGGGCGCGCCGGGGCTTGCCGGCGGAAAGGGGAGGCAAGCAGCCCTGAATTTTCCAGCGGAAAAGCAAGGCACGGCCGCCCGGATAAAGGCAGCCGTGCCGTCTTGTGTTGTCTGCTTTGTGCGCTTTCGGTCAGATTATGCTGTTTGCCCAGTCGATAACGTCCTTGCAAACGGTGTCAAAGCACTTGCTTTCGTTGAGAATTTCGTGCCTTGCACCGTCATAAAGTTTCAAGGTAACATTTGTTTTTCCGGCGTTCTTTAGCATATTGTAAACCTGCTCAACGCCCTTTCCGTAGGCGCCGACGGGGTCCTTTGAGCCGGAGATCATGAGAACGGGCAGCGACTTTGAATATTCCTCAGCCCAATTTTTGGTTGATACCGAGCAAAGCAGGGAGAACATGTCTCTGTAGCCGTATGCGGTAAAGAGGAAGCCGCAGTATTTGTCGGCAATGTACTTGTCAACCTCATCGTTATCTCTTGAAAGCCAGTCAAAGCTTGTCCTGCCCTCAAACTGCTTGTTGTAGGTGCCGAAAGCGATATTGTCAATCATCTTGCTGCGGTAGTGCGAGCCTTTGATTTTACCGACAGCCTTTGCAAGGGCAATGCCGACCTTTGCGCCCGGGTTCGGTCCGGCCGTTCCGCAGAAAACGGCGCCGGCAAGCTCATTGGCATATTGCTTTGAAAAAGAGCGAGAAACGAACGAACCCATTGAATGGCCGAAGAAGATGTACGGCTTTTCGGGGTTCTCCTTTTTGGCAATCTGCATGAGCATATGGCAGTCGCCGATAAAGTTTTTCCAGCCGTCCTTTTCGCCGAAATAGCCGAGCTCATCATCGTTTTTAACGCTCTTTCCGTGACCCAGATGATCGTTGATATAAACGGCGAAGCCGTTGTCACAAAGGACGGAAGCGAACTTTTCATATCTTTCAAGATGCTCCGCCATTCCGTGAGCTATCTGGATAACAGCCTTTATGCTCTCCTTATCCTCGGGAAGGAATGAGCACGCGTGAATATCCGCAAGTCCGGAAACAGACGGAAAATAAAATTCTTTTTTAACAGCCATAACGATACCTCCGATTGCATATAATGCAATATATTACAAAAGGTATTTTATCATATTTTTCCATATTTTTCACTGTTTTGCTTCAACATTCTTTCCGTAATAATGCACAAAATATCGGCTTTGTTTTTGACAAAAGCGACAGCCGTTCTGAGCCGTGCTTTAAGCGCAAAAGGAATAATAAACCCTGTCTCGCAAAAAAACTAACTAAAAATTAAATAAAGTCCAAAAAAGGGGACTGAAAATTAAAATTTAGTGAACATTTGTGTTGACAAATCCGTTTTTTCTGCTATAATCAAGTCATAGGAAACAAGAACGAATGTTCGGACAAGACTTCGTTCAATTATAAATCAGGAGGGTTATATTATGTTTACATCACCGGCAATGTTTTTCTCGGTCTATATTCCGCTTGTTATTCTTGCGGTTTTCGGAATAATTTTTGAAGAAAGGCTCATTTCCTTTGAGCAGAAGCTTAAACGCGCCTTTTTAAGGAAAGCGCGCCGCAAGGGCGGAAAGTGCAGGGAGCTTTCCCGTTCTTCTGCCTTTGAGTCCCGGAACGCGGAAAAGCACCGCAAAAGAGCCGGCCGCGCCGCCTGAATTGAGTCAGGAGCTTTCGCCGCTATACTTCTTTAAAGAAGGAAGCTATATCTTTGTATAATAAACCGCCTGTTTGTGTTTCCACAAGCGGGCGGTTTTGCGCATATTTCGTATTAAGCTTTGTGCCGAACAGAATATGAAAAAATGCGTTTCAATAATATATATAAATGTTCGGCTGCGCAAAGGGCTGACATTACAGCTCAGCCTTTTGCCTCGTACCAGGTTTTGCCCGAGTGTACCTCGGCAAGGAGCTTTACGCGCATTTTGCAGGCGTTTTCCATTTCCTCCTTCAAAAGCGTGCAGACCTTTTCCTTTTCCGCCTCGTCACACTCGACTATCAGTTCATCGTGAACCTGCATGATGAGCTTTGCGCTTTCCGTCCGGGCGGACATGCGCTCCGACACCTTTACCATCGCAATTTTTATAATGTCTGCCGCCGTACCCTGAACGGGCATGTTGCGCGCAACCCTTTCGCCGAAAGCCTGAAGCATTTTGTTCGCGGCGGTAAGCTCGGGAAGATAGCGCCGACGGTGGAAAAGGGTCTGGGCAAAGCCGTCCTCGCGCGCTTTTTCAACAACCTGCTTCATATAGCGGTCAATGCCGCTGTAATGGTGAAGATAGCCTTTGATATAGGAATCGGCTTCCCTGCGCGTTACGCCGATATCCTTTGCAAGCGAGAATGCGCCGATGCCGTATACTATGCCGAAATTTACCGCCTTTGCTCTGCTTCGCATCAGCGGAGTGACCATATGAAGCGGCATATTGAACACCTGTGAGGCGGTTATGGCGTGGATATCGTCGCCGTTTCTGAAGGCTGAAAGCATTTCCTCGTCGCCCGAAATTTCGGCAAGGACGCGCAGCTCAATCTGCGAATAGTCTGCGTCAACAAGCACTCTTCCCTCTCCTGCGGTGAAAAAGCGGCGTATCTCCCTGCCCTCCTTATAGCGCACGGGAATGTTCTGCAAATTCGGCTCAAGGGAGGAAATTCTGCCGGTTCTTGTTTCGGTCTGGTTGAGCGTTGAACGGATTCTTCCGTCCGCGCCAATCTGCTTGAGCAGACCGTCGCAGTAGGTGGATTTGAGCTTTGCAAGCATTCGGTATGAAAGAATGTCCGCAACAACGGGGTAGTCGTCGGAAAGTGCTTCAAGCACCTCGGCGCTTGTTGAGTAACCGCTCTTGGTCTTTTTCTTTGCCGGAATACCCATCTTTTCAAAAAGAGCCTCGCCAAGCTGCTTGGGGGAATTGAGGTTAAACTCAAAGCCGACAAGCGAAAAAATCTTTTCGCTGATTTCATTAATACGAAGCTCAAGCTCCTTTCCGTAGCGCGCAATCTCGTCTCTGTCAACAAGAAAGCCGGTGTTCTCCATTGAGGCGAGCACCCTTGCAAGCGGCTGCTCAATTTCGTAAAGCAGATATTCCTGTTCGTTTTCTTTAATCTCGGCGGCGCATTTTTCGCAAACGCCTTTAATGACCGCGGCGCTTTGAGCATACTTTTTCAGGCTTTCGGGGCAGTCGATATCGGGAATGTAAACACCGAGCGTATCCGCAAGGCGCAGAATCTCATAGCTGCTTGCGGAGGGGTTGAGGATATAGCCGGCAAGTGTGGTATCAAAAGCGAGGCCCGAAAGCGAGGCGCCGATGCTTTCGGCATAGCGGTAAAGATTTTTACTGTCGCAGGTATATTTTTTCCATTCTCCCTCCAGAAAGCTTTTTGAAAACGAGTCAAAGTCAAAGCAGTTCGACTCAACAAAACGTATCTCGTTCCGGGTGCGGAAAAAATAGGCTTTAACGGCGTGATTTTCAAATTCGCAGACAAAATACGCCTCGCCTGCGTTTTTAAATTCGCCCAGAAGTCCGCAAAGGTCGCGTTCTTCTTTGAAGGCAATGCCGCTTTCCCTTGGCTCTGTTTCCGGCGCGGCAGAAACGCCCTCACGGGTAAGACCGAGCTTTTCAATCATTGAAAACATTTCGAGCGAAACAAGCAGCGGTATAGCCTGCTTTGCGTCCGGGGCTTTTTTTGCGTAAAGCTTCATATCTGTATCAATCGGAGCGTCAAGGCAGATGGTGCCGAGCTTTTTTGAAAGATAGGCGCTGTCCTTTCCGGCTTCAAGCTTATCGCGGACGCCCTTTTTGATGTCGAGCGAGTCAAGCTCAGCGTAAATTCTGTCAATGGTGCCGAAGCGCCTTATGAGGTCGCCGGCGGTCTTTTGGCCGATGCCGGCAACGCCGGGAATGTTGTCGGACGAGTCGCCCATGAGCGCCTTGATTTCGATCATTCCCTCGGGAGCAACGCCGTACTCCTCCATGAGCTTTTCCTTGTCATAGACAACCGTCTGCGGCTTTCCCATTTTTGTTGAGGCAAGCATTACAACGGTGTTGCCGGAAACAAGCTGCAACGAGTCCCTGTCGCCCGTTGCAACAAAGCAGCGGTCGTCTCCTTTGACATGGGCGCTCAGCGTTCCGAGAATATCGTCCGCTTCAAAGCCCTCCTTTTCAACAAGAGTATAGCCGAGCGAGGAAAGCAGCTTTTTGAGTATCGGCAGCTGGCTTGCAAGCTCCGGAGGCATACCCTTGCGCCCGGCCTTGTATGCGTCGTACATCTTATGGCGGAAGGTGGGCGCCTTGAGGTCAAAAGCGATTGCAACGCTGTCCGGTTCGCACTCCTCTTCAAGCTTCAGCAGAATATTCATAAAGCCGTAAATGGCGTTGGTGAACTGGCCGTCCTTGGTTGAAAGCAGCTTTATTGCGTAAAACGCGCGGTTAACGATACTGTTCCCGTCAACAACAAGAAGTTTCATACGGTTACCTCCGAATTTGAATCAATATAATTCAGTATACCACAAATTCCCTTAAAAGGGTGGATTTTTTTCAAGATTGTGTTAAAATATATCAATCACAAGAGAACGAGGAATTTGTAATGAGAATCGGTAACCTTGAAATTGACAGCCGCACAGCCGGACTTGCACCGATGGCCGGCGTTGCGGACATGGCGTTCCGTGAGCTTTGCTGCGAATACGGCGCAACCTATGTTGTCAGCGAAATGGTCAGCTCAAAGGGGCTTACCATGTGCGACAGAAAAAGCAAAAAGCTGCTTGTCCTTTCGGACAGAGAGCGCCCTGCGGCGGCGCAGATTTTCGGCAGCGATCCCGATATTATGGCGCAGTCTGCAAGGGAATGCCTTTCCTTTTCCCCGGACGTTATCGACATCAACATGGGCTGTCCCGCGCCGAAGATTGCCGGAAACGGCGGCGGAAGCGCGCTGCTGAAGGACCCCGTTCTTGCCGAAAAAATCATTAAAGCCGTTGCCGAAGCGGTTGATATCCCCGTTACGGTGAAGCTAAGGCTCGGCTGGGACAGCGAGCACATCAACGCTCCCCAAATTGCGCAAAGGGCGGAAAACGCCGGCGCAAAGGCAATCACCGTCCACGGACGGACAAGGCAGCAGATGTACGCTCCGCCGGTTGACACAAAGACCATTGCACTTGTAAAAAGCAGCGTTTCAATTCCCGTTATTGCAAACGGAGACGTTACCGACGGCCTCTCCGCGGCAAAGATGCTTGAGGAAACAAACTGCGATTATATCCTCGTCGGCAGGGGGGCGCTCGGAAGACCGTGGGTTTTCAGCCAGATAAGCGCATTTCTGAAGCATGAAGCAATTCTTCCCGAGCCGCCTGTCAGCGAGCGAATGCGCGTTATGGTAAAGCACATCCGCCGCATCTGCGAATACAAGGGCGAAAGGGTCGGAATAAGGGAGGCGCGCAAGCACGCCGCCTGGTACATCAGGGGAGTGCGCGGCGCCGCCGGCTACCGCCAAAAGGTCGGAGGGCTTTCCTGCCTTGAGGAGCTTGAAGAGCTTGCGTTCAGAATTTCGGCTGAAAACAGCTGACAGGTAAGGATTTTTTGTTATAAGCAACATTTTTTTAATTTTAAAATTATGACAACTTGTGAAAAAGTTAATAAAAAATCAATAAAGATTTCAAAAACCACTTGAATTTTGTCAAAGTCAGTGATATAATCAAACCAAGATAATAAACATTATATAAGGAGGAAATCCACTATGAAAAAAGTATTATCTGTATTTTTAGCAGTTCTCATGCTCTTCGGAGCTCTTTCGGTAAGTTCATTTGCTGAAGAAACAACAGGTTCTGTCGTAACTCCCCCGATGGCTTATCATGATTGGTGGGGCGAGGGCGGTCCTTGCTCAAAAGATCAGGCTGTTCTTGCTTTCAACCTTAACGGCGGCTCGCTCAAATCCGAAACTCAGGTTTATAACGAAGAAACCGGCAAGTTTGAATGGAAAGCCGGCAAGGACGTTACCGGTGTTTATTACATGGTTCCCCAGGATCCAAATACCATGCAAGGTGGACAAGGCGTTGCTCTTCCCGAAGTTATCGCTCCGTCCGGATGGCAGTTCAACGGTTGGTATTGCGAAGCTTGCCCCTGTGAGACAGCTCAGGTCGGTCAGACATATGCTGCAGCCGCTCTATACAAGCTTCCCTTGAACTGTGGCGGAACTCTTATTCAGTTCAGAGCTTCCTACAGCCCTGCAACCATTGAAGAGCCCACCCTTACCAAGGTTGTCGGCATCCTCATGAAGGTTTTCGGAACCATCATCGGCCTCATCGCTTACGGCGGAGATACAGCTAAGGGTATCGCTTTCATGGAAAAAGTTTTCGGCGGTCTCTTTGATTGATTCTTTCAAAAAACTTAAAATTAAGCAAGTAGTTTTCGCAGCGTTGCCAATAGGCGGCGCTGCTTTTTTAAAATCATTTGCACTTTTTGGCGCCTGATACAAAAAACCGCCCTCCGGTTTGTTGCCGAAGGACGGTTTTTCAGTTGTTTCAGATTTTTGATTGTTTGCATATTTTTTTAGTGTGTTTTTCATCAGATTGTATAATACATTCCGGAATCTCTTCCTGTATTTCAAGACTGCTTATGTGATGTGACGGAAAACAGACAGCCGAAAGCGTACACAGAACAATCGCGGAAGTTCAGACTCTTTTAGCTTGCCTGAAGCAGAAAGCGAATTTTGACTTTTTCTTTGCCGCAGGCTCCCTTTTTCCAATGACATCATCGAGCTCAACGGGCTTCAAAAGGTATGCGTCGGCGCCCTTTGCAAGCAGCCTTTTCTCATAGCGTTTGCTTTTCAGCGCAGTTTTGATGAAGATTTTTGCACCGCATTTTTTGAGCTTTCCGCCCAAAGATGAAAGTACCTCAAGCGCGTCGCGGTTCTTCATAAAAGCGTCTGCAATGAGAATATCGGGAATAGACTTCTCAATAACGCGTTCAAGCTTTTCTCCGTCTGATTCAACCAGTTTTACTTCAAAGCCGTTCTTTTCCAAATCAAGAACAAGCTTTTGAAGCGCAGAGCTGCCGTCGTCTGTGATAACGACCTTTTCGTTCATAATACTTTTCTCCTCTCAATGTCCCTTTCGGGCCGTGCGCTTAGCACCGTATAAATTATATTACTTATAATTTGAAAATCATGTCGCTTTGTGTCGAATGTAATAAATTGAATAAAATATAGATAAATAAAGTTTTTCTTAAATTTTGGTTTCATATATTGATTGTTCCATATTTTGTGATAAACTTATGCAAAGGAGGTTTAAGAATGAACAGGAAAAAGAAAAAAAACAAGGAGAATATTATTATCGCGGTTCTTGTTTCCTTAATCGTTATCCTCGCTTCAATGACTGCGGTAACGCTCATTAAAAACAAAAAAAACGCCGAAAAGGTGAACGCAGCGTCCTCATCGTCAGCAAGCTCTTCTTCGGCTGAAAGCATTTCCGAAAGCGAAAGCAGCAGCAAAACCGAAAGTACAACCGAAAAAATATCGGTTGAAAACAATGTTACCACTGCAAGCACAACGGAAAAAAAGAGCGAAGTCAAACGCTCGGAAAGCGGAAGAATAATTGTTGACGTTGATTCGGTTCCCTGGAATCTGATTGTTGTCAGTATGGAGCGCGAAATTCCTGAGGGCTATGATCCCGAAACCCGTGAAATACTTGACACCGGCTATGAGCTTGACGCAAGAGTCACGCCGTATTACGAAAAAATGTACCGCGCAGGCAAAAAGGACGGGGTAACCCTGACTCCGTTTTCGGGTCACCGCAGCTATGAGCGCCAGCGCATAAACTACAACAACCTGACCGAAACCTACATGGCGCGTTACGGTCTTGACCGAGAGGCGGCGGCAAAAAAGGCCGCGTCGGTCATTCTTCCGCCGGGAACGAGCGAGCACAACATCGGTCTTGCAATGGACATCTGCAACACATACGACTCCTTTGCGGACAGCGCCGAATACGCATGGCTGATGAAAAACGCTTATAAATACGGCTTTATCCTGCGCTATCCCAAGGAAAAAGAGGCTGTGACAGGCATTGTCTATGAGCCGTGGCACTGGCGTTTTGTCGGCGTTGAATATGCAAAGAAAATTAAAGACAGCGGCCTCTGTCTTGAGGAATACCTTGACTCTGTAGGAATCAGATATTAAGAGCCGCTGACGGACAGAAAAAGGCCCCGCCGTTTTCAGGCAGGGCCGTATTTTTTTGTTTTGCGCCGGAATTATTCGGCGTCCTCAACGGGAGCTTCTTCTTCGGCTTCAGCTTCTTCTGCTGCTTCGTCAGCTTCGTCAGCTTCGTCCTGCGGCTCAAGAAGAGCGCGGATTGAAAGGCTTACGCGCTTCTTTTCAAAGTCGATGTCGGTAATTTTAACGTCAACCTCGTCACCGATGGAAAGAACCTCCTTCGGAGAAGCGATGTGGCGGTCTGCAATCTGCGAAATGTGGATAAGTCCGTCAATGCCGTCGATAACGTTTGCGAACGCTCCGAAGGTGGTAAGACCGACAACCTTGGCCTTAACAACCGAGCCGACCGGATAATCTCTCTTGAGAATTTCCCAGGGGTTGTCCTCAACTCTCTTATAGCCGAGAGAAATCTTTCTGTTTTCCCTGTCAAGAGCCTTGACATATACCTTGACAACGTCGCCCTCTTTGACAACTTCGGACGGGTGCTTGATACGCTTCCAGGAAAGTTCTGAAATATGTACCATGCCGTCAACTCCGCCGAGATCGACAAATGCGCCATAGCTTGTGAGCGACTTAACGGTGCCGGTATATTCCTGACCTTCTTCAACCTGAGCCCAGAAAGCTTCGGTTGCGGCCTTGCGTTCTTCTCTGACAACTGAGCGGATTGAACCGACAGCGCGCTTCTTGGCCTTGTCAACATCAATGATGCGGAATCTTACCTTGGTTTTGACAAGCTCGGAAAGGTCAGCCTCTCTGGGCAGGCCGGTGAGCGAGCCGGGAATGAAAACGCGAACGCCCTGCGAATAAACAAGAACGCCGCCCTTGACTGCTTCGGCAACAACGCCCTCAAGGATTTCCTCATCCTCCTTGGCTTTCATGATGTTATCCCAGGCGGCAATGGCGTCAAAGCGGCGCTTGGAGAGCATCATGGTTCCCTCGGAATCGTTTGTCTTCATGATGATGAGGTCAATTTCATCACCGATTTTGAGTTCCGATTTCGGATCGGCAGTAGGATCGTTGCTGTACTCCTCAATGGGAACGAAGCCAGCATATTTTCTGCCGATATCGACCTGTATTTCATTAGGTGCAATACCTACAACAACGCCACGCACTTTTTGGTCAGAGCTCATTGACTTGAGATTCTCCTCCAAAGCGGCTTCAAAGCTCATTTCTTCAGAATTGGTTTGTTCGTTTAAAATTTCGGACATGGTGGATAGTACCTCCTTTATAATACCTGCAGGAGTGGAAGCCCCTGCTGTTACCCCAACTGAACGGAAGCGGGAAAAATCGTACTTTGCAAGTTCCCGCGCCGTTTCAACAAGGAAAGTCGGGCAGTTCTTTTCACACACGGCTTTAAGCTTGGCGGTGTTAGAACTTGAGCGGCCGCCGACAACGATCATTGCGTCCGAGCGGAGCGACAGCTCAAATGCCTCTTTTTGCCTGTCATTAGTTGCACTACATATTGTATCAAAGAAAAAACCATTTGTACATAGTTTTTTCAAATTTTTTGAGGTTTTTTCCCATTCTTTTACAGAAAAGGTGGTCTGTGCGACCACATATACTTCTCCTTTTTCAATTTCGGGGTGATTTTCAAGCAAATGGGTGAGTTCCTCTTCATTTTTATAAACAAGGCTTTCGCCCTCCCAGCGGCTGCGAAAGCCCCTGACCTCCGGGTGGTTTTCGTCGCCGGCAATCAGAAGCAGCCTGTCCTTTTTTGAGTGGCGCTCAACAATTTTCTGAATCTTCATCACGAACGGGCAGGTAAGGTCAATGTAATCAAGGCCCCTTTTCTGAAGCTCGTCAATAACAAATTTTTCAACGCCGTGGGTGCGGATAACCACCGTTGTGTCCTGCGGCGCCTGCGCCGGGTGCTCAATGATGTGAACGCCTTTTTTTTCAAGGTCTTCTATCACTGAGGGATTGTGGATAATCGGGCCAAGGGTGCAGACCTTTTTTCCGCTTTCAACCATATTGTAAAGCGTGCTGACCGCGCGGTCAACGCCGAAGCAGAAGCCGGCGGTTTTTGCAAGCGTAAGTGTGTAATTTTTTTTCATTATGCTTCTCCGTGTTTCAAAGCCCAGAGCGCTGTTATTGCGCTCATGATTTTTTCGCTGGATTCTCTGATTTTTTGCTGCGAATACTCATCAGAGAAACCAAGCTCGCTGTTTTTGATAAGCTTTCCGAAGCGTATCGTGATGTGCGGTCGGAGCCTTTTTTCTCCGGGAGCTTTATAGATGCTGACCGGAAGAACGTCCGCCTTTGTTTTTGCGGCAAGATAGGAAACGCCGTTTTTTGCCCTTTTCGGGATTGCGTCCTTTATACGCGAGCCCTCGGGAAAAATTCCGAGCGCCCAGCCCGAGGAGATGATGCGCTTTGCAAATTCAAGCGCGCGCTTGTCGCTCGTCTGCCTCTTTACGGGAAAGACGTTCATCTTTTTAAGGAAAGAAGCAAAAACGGGATTTTTGAAAAGCTCGTCCTTTGCCATGAAATGCAGCGTTCGCGGACAGTGGGAAATAATCATCACGGGGTCGAGTGCGCTGATATGGTTCGCCGCAAGGATGAAAGCGCCTTTTTCGGGAATGTTCTCCTCGCCGAAGGAGGTTACGCAGAACCGAAGCGAGATGAAGCCTTTTGCAAGAGGACGGAAAACGTTATAGAGCCTGCTTTCCCTCGGAGCGGAAAAGTCAAATTTCATTGGATCACACCTTTTTGAAGATTCAGATGAAACGCAAGCGCCTCATCGGTTACCTTTTATATGTTCTCCTTAATGGTCTTGATTATGAGCGCTACCGATCTTTCAAGCTCAAAACCGCTTGTATCAAGAAGTATTGCGTCGGCGGCAGGTTTGAGCGGAGCAACGGCACGGTGTGAGTCGTTGTAATCGCGCTGCTTCATGTCATTGAGAACGTCCTCATACTTTACGTCCATGCCTTTTTGGATAAGCTCGTCATATCTTCTCTTTGCTCTTGACTCGGGCGAGGCGGTGAGAAAAATTTTTACTTTTGCGTCCGGAAGAACAACCGTGCCGATATCGCGGCCGTCCATTACGCAGTTGTTTTCTTTCGCAAGCTTTTTCTGGAGGTCAAAAAGATATTCACGCACGGCGGGAACGGCGGAAACCCTTGACGCCGCCATTGAAGCTTCGGGTGTGCGGATTGCAAGCGAAACGTCCTCGCCGTTCAAAAACATTCTCTGTTCGCCGTCAACAAAGCGAAGCTCAAGCGAAAGGTCGTTCGTGAGCGTTGAGGCAATGCTTTCATCGTTTTCAAGGTCTGCGCCCTTGCGCATTGCGTTGAGTCCAACGGTGCGGTAAAGAGCGCCGGTGTCAATATAGATAAAGCCCAGCTCCTTTGCCGCGGCTTTTGAAATTGTGCTTTTGCCCGCGCCTGCGGGGCCGTCGATTGCAATGTTTATCATTTTTTCCGTCTCCTTTTTGTGTTTGTTACTGTGCGGCGCAAAGACCGGCAAGGTGTCCCGTTGAAAAGGCTATCTGAAGATTAAAACCGCCGGTATAGGCGTCAACATCAATGACCTCTCCGGCAAAGAAAAGTCCGCTTACAAGCTTTGACTGCATTGTTTTCGGATCAATCTGCTTTGTGTCAACGCCGCCTCTTGTGATTATTGCTTCCTCAACAGGTCTTGTTCGCAGAACGGTAACCTTGAGGTCTTTGAGAACATTGACAAGCCTTGCCCTTTGTTCTCTTGTCACCTGATTGACCTTTGTTGAGGGCTTGACGCCCGTCAGGCGGACAACCACGGGAACAATTTTTTTCGGCAGCAGCTTGTCCAGCGCGTTGATGAAGTTTTTGTTGGAACATTCAAGGAAATCACGCTGAACCCTTGCGTCAAGCTGTTCGTATGAAAGCGCACTCTTGAGGTCGATATGTATTTCATATTTTCCGGGCTTAATGTCCTTGAGATGAGCGCTTGCGCTGAGAATAACGGGACCGGAAACGCCGAAATGAGTGAAAAGCATTTCCCCGAAATCACGGTAGACCTCACGGTAATTCTCCGTGTTTATAACGCTTATTTCAATATTGCGAAGCGAAAGTCCCTGAAGGTCGGAGCAAAAGCCCTCGTGGCAGACGAGGGGAACGAGCGACGGCGTGGGCTCGATTATATTATGCCCTGCCTGCTTTGCAAATTCATAGCCGTCTCCGGTTGAGCCGGTGAGGGGATATGAAACGCCGCCGGTTGCAACAATAACGCTGTCGCAGAGGAAGCTTTCTCCGCTTTCAAAAACCGCGCCGAGAATTGTTCCGTCCTCAATGATGAGAGAGGAAACCCTCTCGTGAATGATTTTTGCGCCGCTTTGAACGGCGTTTTTGACAAGTGCGTCAACAATGTCGCAGGCCTTATCGGAAACGGGAAAAACGCGGTTTCCGCGTTCAACCTTAAGCTCAACGCCGAGCGACTCAAAAAGCTCCATTGTGTCCGCCGGCATAAAGCGCGAAAACGCGCCGCTCAAAAACCGTCCGTTCTCCGGAACCGCGGAAACAAGCTCGTTGAGCATTGTGCAGCAGTTAGTCACGTTGCAGCGGCCCTTACCGGTTATCATGACCTTGCGCGCCGGGCGCTCGTTGCGTTCGGCAACAGTGACGTCTGCGCCTTTTTTTGCCGCCTCTGCCGCGGCAAGAAGTCCTGCGGCGCCGCCGCCGATGACCAAAACCTTTTTGCTCATTATTCCCTGTCCTTTCGGTGTGCTGTAATCAAGCTTCACTGATTATACACTGATATACTTTGTTTTTCAACCGGCAATTATTGTAAACTGACGGTTTTTTTGCTCCGGACAGCTTAAACCTCATCGTAGCAAAGCGCGCGGTCAAATAGCTTGACTCTGCCCTCGCTGAAGCAGTAGCGGTCCTTTCCGCAAAGGGGAGCAAAACCGTCCGGATAAACGGCGCTGTCCACCTTCTGGTTGAGATAAAGCTTCAAAAGTCCGTTGCGCTCCCTGACAGCGCAGATCTGAACAACGTCGTTTATATTCCTTGACGAAACGAGTGTTTTTTCGCCGACCTTGAAGTAAACATAGCCGTTCTTTATCGAAAGGCTCAGCTCGTCGCCCTGGGAATAGAGCAGACAGTCCTTTTCGCCGTCAAGAGTGACGCGCACGGAAAAGTCCGCGCTGCCTGTTATCGGCTCTGCGCCTATTTTGCTGTCCTTATAATATGTGAATGAAACCGGGATATCACTTTCGTTTTTAAGAATATCGCTCACCGAAAGGAGCGTGAGGGTGTTCTGCTTTTCAAACGGCTTTTCAAAGGTGAGAAGCACGCTCCTGTAATCGGAAAGAAGCTCAGCACTCAAAACGGCGTTTTCCTTGCAGGCGATGTTATCCGCAATAACGGTCTGGTTAAACGTGACCTCAAGCGTTGTTTCGCTCTTTGCCTTGCAGTAGCTTGCGCAAAGTTTTGCGCGGCGCTTGTTGAAATGCAGAACGCGCGTTTCAAACGGAGAAAGCGAAAGCCGGACTGTATCGCCGAACGAGAACGAGCCGCTTTCGCCGCCTTTGGAGTAGGGCAGTATCGTTGTGAGCGAGGTCATGGAAAGCCTTTCGTCCGCGCCGCAGGAGCTGTTGAGCGCAAGGGTGTATTCCTGAGCGGTCGGACTCGGGTTACGAAGCGTGACTATACCCTCGTTTGCGTCAAAGCAGCCGAAGCCGTAGACCTGAAGGAGCGACGGCTTTCCGCCGAAAAGCACCGAGCGCGAAAGCAGATTGAGGTTTTCGCGCGCAAAGTTTACAACGGCGTTGCTGATGCGCCACTTGTTTTCGTCCATCATGTTGAAGCTGTAATAAAGCTCCCAGAACTGAGTACCCCTTGCCGCGTTGGTAAAAAGGTACTCCCTGAACTGGTCGTCGGTCATTTTTATTTTTGCCTCGTTGCCGTAAATCGGATCGTGGTTATACAGATTCGACGGCGGAAAGCAGAAGCCGCGGTCACGGTAAAAGTCGTAGTACATATCGTCGCGGTAGGTCAGCGCCTGATCCTTCTGCGGCGAGGAGAGCTTTTTTCCGTCCGGCCCTTTGTCAACAAAGCCGATATCCGTGCTGTTCTGCATCCAGACGGTGTTCACCCACTGCAAAAACCACGGACTCGGCGGAGCGTAGCAGGTGAGATTGATGAAAAGATTTTCCCTTGAGTTTTTCACGAGGGAGGAGAAAACGGCCGTCCACCTTTCCCAAAGCTCGCTGTAATAATACATATCGTTCTTTCCGCCGACCATGTGATCGTGGGACTTGTCGCGGCAGGGCTTGTTTGCAAAGCCGTCAAGCTTCCAGTATGAAAGACCGAAGCGGTTTTCATAATCAAGCATGAGGGCGTTCAGCTTATCAATGTATTTTCCGCTTGCAACGCAGATATCTCTTGCGCGGCGGTTAACGTAGCCGTTTCCGCTTTCGGCAATGCGCCTTGCAAATTTCACGGTGTCCCTTGTGTAGCCTCCGCGCGGCCCGAGCCAGAGCCCGAACGAGGAGCCGAACGCCCTTGCAAGCGCCGCGGACGGATAAAGCTCGTTGGGAAACTTGCTGTTGAAGCACCAGAAGTTTTTCTGATAATCGTTCCAGCCGTCGTCAACAACAAAGCAGTCGAGCGGCCTTGAGCCGACAGAGGTAAGCCCCTTTTCAATTTCAAGAAACGAGCCTTCAATATTCTCCGCGCTGATGTTCAGCATATGGTCATACCAGGAGTTATACTGCGTTCTGAACCTCAGCGGACGGGAGATTTTCCGGATATAGTCGAAAAAATCGGTTTTTCGCTGAACGCGGTCGTCGCTGCGGCAGGCAAGGCAAACGGAATTGTGGGTTTCAAAAACGCCCTTTTCAAGCAGGGAAACCAGCCGCTTTCCGCTGTACCAACGGACAAAGATTGCGCCGTTTTCAACGTTGTTTTCCGTTCCGGGGAACTCGCTGCCGAAGCAGAGGCTTGAATAGAACACAGGCTGGCCGAGCGAAAGCGCACAGCCGTCAATTATGCTTTTGTCCTGCTTTGGAAGGCTGCTGCATTTTGATAAATCGGGAACAACGTAAGGCTCAAGGTCAACATAATCAATCACCGCCTTGCAGTCGTTGTCCGGGCAGGAAAAGGCAAGGCGCTTTCTAAGGTGCTTGTCAAGCATACCGAGCTCAAGGATAAGCGTCAGACGAAGATTACCGCCCTTACACCTGAAAGGCTTGAACTCAATCAAAAGCCGTTCGCCGGTTTCGGTTTTTTCCTCAGTGGCTTTTGAAATTTTAAGGTCGCCGCAGGATACTGTCTCGCCGCCGAAAAGCGAAAGAAAGCGTATTTTGAATTCCTCGCTGCCCGGAAGCGGAGAAAGCTTTTCTCCGGAAAGCTTGTTTTCAACGCAGGAGGAAACTATTTTTCCGCCCTTGATTAAAAGCTCCTTGGCAATGAAGCCGTTTTCAATACGGATGCTGCTTTTTTCGATTATGACCGCCATTTTAAACTCCTTAAAATATTTTTTTATCAGTATACTATATTATTAAAACTTTTTCAACCGTAACGCTCGCAAAAGGATTAAAGTGTATCAAAAGAATTAAAAAAGTGCCGCCGGGACCTTTCCTTTGGCGGCACAAAACTTTTTTATTTTTATTTCTCTTTTCCCTTGACAAACTGCATAAGTCTTAGTAAAATAAAACTACTCGGTGGGGATTAGTGTCTTTACGGGGTAGTTTGGTGGAGAATTACCAAAATTTTCTAAGGAAAGAGGGTGACGGTATGGGTTCGTTTGTCGGAACATATGAATATAATCTTGATTCGAAAAATCGCCTTGTTGTTCCGGCGCCGTTCAAGGATTTGATCGGAAATACCTTTATCGTCAGAGCCAAACCCGGAAAGTTCTCTCATATCGACTGCTTTTTCCCCGAAAACTTTGAAAGCACGGTGAATGCCGAGATTGAAGACTACATCAAAAAGGGTCTTTCGGCGGACATGGCGGCGGCTATGGCGCGTACCTGCTCAACCGCGGTCACCGTTGACGCCCACGGCAGAATCTGCATCCCCTCAAAAATTCTTGAGCGCGCCCACATCAGCAAGGAAAGCGTTTTTCAAGGTATGGGCGACCGCTTTGAAATTTGGGACTCAAAAATTCACGACGAATATAACGATATGCTTGCCGCGGAGGCGGACAAGCTGTTTGACGCTCAGATGGCGGAAAATCAGAAACGCTATGAATACATGAGCGAGGGCTATATGCTCGAAATTAAAAACACGGGTATCAAATAATTCGGAGGCGCAATGGAATTTTCTCATGTAAGCGTGCTGCTTTTTGAGGCGGTAAGCTCCCTTGATATCAAAAAGGACGGCGTCTATGTTGACTGCACCGCAGGCGGAGGCGGCCACAGCGCCGAGATCCTCAAAAGGCTTGAAAACGGCAGGCTCTTTGCCCTTGACCGCGACCCGGAAGCTATAGCAGCGCTCAAAGAACGCTTTAAAGGCGATGAAAGAGTTACGGTTGTCCGGACCGAATTTGAAAACATCAGAAGCGTGCTTGCTTCTTACGGGGAGGAACACGCCGACGGCGTGCTTGCCGACCTCGGGGTCAGCTCCCATCAGCTGGACACGGCCGAGCGCGGCTTCTCGTTTCATAGCGACGCACCTCTTGACATGAGAATGAGCAAGCAGGGCGTCAGCGCCGCAGACCTTGTCAACTCCCTTTCCGAGCGCGAGCTTGAACGGATTATCCGCACCAACGGGGAGGAAAAGTTTTCAAGGAGCATTGCAAGGGCTATTGTCCGCGAAAGGCAGAAAAAGCCCGTTGAAACCACGCTTGAGCTTGTAGAGATAATCAAAAGCGCAATGCCCGAGGCGGCAAAAAGGAACCCCGGCCACCCGGCGAGGAGAACCTTTCAGGCGCTTCGCATTGAGGTCAACGGCGAGCTTGACAGACTTGAAAGCTCGCTTGAGGAAATGTTTTCGTCGCTTTGCGTCGGCGGAAGACTTTCCGTAATTACCTTCCATTCGCTTGAGGACAGAATAGTAAAAAGAAAATTTGCTTCGCTTTGCACGGGCTGCACCTGTCCGCCGTCGTTTCCGGTTTGTGTTTGCGGAAAAACGCCGCGCGGAAGGCTTGTGTTCAAGTCCGTTCTGCCGGGCGAACAGGAGCTTGAAGCCAATCCGCGCTCAAGGAGCGCAAGACTCAGAAGCATTGAAAAACTGAAATGATTTTCCGGGATTTTCGCTTCCCGGAAGGGAAGAGGGAGAGGAAATGGCAGCTTCATACGCATATGAGCATGAGTTTGATTATTTAAATTCAAATGCCGCTCCGGTTCTTGAGCCGCAAAGGCAGCCGAAGCAGCAGCATAACTTAAAAAAGCTGAAAAAGCACCGTCCGCGCAAAAGGGAGCTTGAGCGCGCAAGCCATGTTAAGATTGCAAAAATCTTTGTGCTCATGTCGCTTGCCGTTGCGCTTGCCGGCGCGTTCTGCAACAGCCTTGTTGCAAGGAACGAGAGCAGGGCAGCCCTCCAGTCGGCGCAAAAGGAGCTTGCAATGTACAGCGATGAAAACATTGTTTTAAAGGACAGACTTTCAAAGCTTGTCAGCGCGGAAAACATTGACAGGATTGCCACGCAGAAGCTCGGCCTTGTAAAAATTGTTGCCGCAAACGAAACTTACCTTGACTCGCAGAAAGACAACGAGGTGCTTTTTTCGCAGGGAAAGTAAATATCCGTAAATAACAATGAATATATATTGAAAGGGCGGACGCATTGCCTGCTGATCATCGGCATTTTGCCGGCGGTTCCCGTGGGTAATACGATCCGCCGATTCAGTATAGCCGGCTCGTGACGGCTGAACGGCAAAGGAGGTTTTTGAACAATGCCGCAGGAAACAAAGGAAAGTGTTTTTGAAAAAAACAAGGTCAGAAAAAGAAACGACCTCTCCTTTAAAAAAAGAGCAAGGAGCATAACCGCCCTTGTGCTTGTTCTTCTGCTGTTTATGAACCTCGGAAGAGTCGGCTGGATAATGGGCGTTCACGGCGAGGAATACCGCTCGATAGCTCAGAAAAACCAGCTTTATGACACCCGTATCAGAGCGGTGCGCGGAACCATCTATGATTGCAACATGACTCCGCTTGTAACAAGCTCTTCGGCATGGATTCTCTGCGCCGACCCGGCGGAAATTAAAAAGACTTTCAAGGGTCTTGAAAATGCGGAAAGCATTACGGGGGATTTCATCTCCTATCTTTCAAAAAACATTGCAAAAATCCTTTCCGTTAAAAAAAAGACGATTTACGAAAGCCTTTCCGACACGGAAAAGCCCTATGTCCGCGTTGCAAAAAAGGTTGACGCAAACCGCCGCCTTTCGCTCGATGAATTTTTAAACAAGAAGTATACCTACGGCTACAGCGAATCGGGCAGGGAAATGACCGTAACACCGCGCGCATATTTCTCCTATGAAAACGATACGCTGCGGCTTTACCCGGAAAACAACTTTGCCTCAACAATAATCGGCGTGACCGATTCCGACGGCAAGGGCATTTCGGGTGTTGAAACATATTACAACACCGCCCTCAGCGGAAAGGACGGCCGTCAGGTTACGGCGAAAAACTCAATCGGTCAGGCACTGGACTCAAGCTATGAAAGCGTTTTTGACGCTCAGCAGGGCAACGGAGCCGTTCTTACGATTGACTCAAACATTCAGTATTACCTTGAAAACGCATTGAACAACGCGCTGGACAACACAAAGGCAAAGGGCGTTTACGGAATAGTTATGGACGTTGACACGGCAAAGGTGCTTGCAATGAGCAACAAGCCGGACTTTGACCTTAACGATCCGCGTACCATTGTTGACAAGGACGTGCGCGAGGCGCTCAAAAAGGAGGAGGGCAAAAAGGACTACGCCTCAAAGCTTACCGAGGCGCTGTTCAGCCAGTGGAACAGCTATTGCGTTACGAATAACTACGAACCCGGCTCAACCTTTAAGATTTTTACCGCGGCGGCGGCTCTGGAGGAGGGCGTTGCAAACCTCAACACCACCTATACCTGCACCGGAGGCTATCACGTTGCGGACACCACCATTCACTGCGCAAAGGTTGAGGGCCACGGCTTCCAGACCTTTACTCAGGGACTGATGAACTCCTGCAACCCGTTTTTCATTAACCTCGGCCAGATGCTCGGAATTGAAACATACTATAAATACTTTGAAGCCTTCGGCTTCACGGAGCGGACGGGTATCGACCTTACGGGGGAGTCCTATCCCGTTTATCACAGGCTTTCCAAAATGGGCGTCGTTGAGCTTGCAAGTACCTCGTACGGTCAGTCGTTCAGAGTCAGCCCCATTCAGATGATTACGGCCGCCTGCGCCATTGCAAACGGCGGAAAGCTGATGAAGCCCTATGTTGTTGACAGCATTGTTGACACTCAGGGCAACATTATCTCCAAAAACGAGCCCACGGTAAAGCGGCAGGTTGTTTCCGAAAAGACGGCGGCCACTGTCAGAAACATGATGGAAGCCGTTGTTGAGGGAGGAACGGGCAAGAACGCATACATTCCGGGCTACCGCGTTGCCGGAAAGACCGCAACGAGCGAAAAGCTTGACACAAAGGACCCGAACGACTACATAGCCTCGTTCATCTGCTTTGCGCCGGCGAACGACCCCAAGGTTGCAATCCTTGTCGGCGTTGACGAGCCTCCGGGAATCTATCGCGGCGGCGGCGTTCTTGCGGCGCCGATTGCAAAGGAGGTTATGGAATCAACGCTCAAATATCTCAATGTTGAACCCCAGTATACGAAGGAGGAGCTTGAAGCGGTCAGCCGCACAACGCCCTCTCTTACGGGAGAAAGCGTTGCCAACGCAAGAATATCCGCGGCGAACGAGGGCTTTTCCGTTAAGGTTATCGGCAGCGGAAAGAGCGTTATCTCGCAGGTTCCTGCCGCGGGCCAGTCGATACCCAAGGGCGGAGTGGTTGTGCTTTACACCGAGAATGATTCAAAAACGCAGACGGTCAAGGTTCCGTCCTTCACCGGACTCACCGCCGGCGCCGCGAACCAGCTTGCCGTTTCAAACGGTATCAACCTCATTCTTTCCGGTCCCTCGCAAACGGCGGGAGCAACGGTATATAAGCAAAGCGTTGAAAAGAACACCGAGGTTCAGGCCGGCTCTTCAATAACCGTATACTTCCAGACTACCGCCAACATGGACGACTGATATAAGATAACCACTGATTGATTGCAAAGAGGAGATTTATGAAGCTTTCAGCCTTATTTCATTCGATCGGGCTTACCGATCTTAAAAAGGACGTTGAAATCAGCTTTATAACCGACGATTCAAGAAAATGCAGGGAAAACACCCTTTTTGTCTGCCATGAGGGCGCCGAGCGCTTTATTGAAGAAGCGGAAAAAAACGGCGCCTGCTGTGTGCTTTCTTCCTCGGGCGCTTTTGAAAGCTACCGCACGGCGGACACGCGCGAAGCCTACAGCACGCTTTGCCGCTGCTTTTTCGGCTTTCCGGAAAGGGGACTTCGCTTAATCGGAGTGACGGGTACGAACGGAAAAACAACCACCGCCTCAATGATTGCATACATTCTTTCCCTGTCGGGCAGGAAAACGGGGCTTATCTCCACCGTGTTCAACAGCATTGAAGACGAGAAAACCCAAGCTCAGATGACCACGCCAGACTGCTTTGAAACGGCAAAAATGCTGCGCGAGCTTTCAGACAGGGGCGGCGAGTTCTGCGTTATTGAAGCTTCATCGCAGGGACTTGTTCAAAAAAGGCTTTCCGGTCTTTGTTTTGAAACGGCGGTGTTTACAAATCTCACGGAGGATCACCTCGACTATCATAAGACGCTTGAAAATTATAAGGAAGCCAAAAAAATTCTTTTCAGAAACTGCAAAACTGCCGTGCTCAATTTTGACGACCCGTATTATTCCGAGTTTTCAGCCTGCACAAGCGGACGCGTCCTCAGCTACTCCGTTAAAAGCGACGACGCTTTTTTCACCGCAAAAAACATAAGCGTTACAGAGGACCGCATTGATTATGTGCTTGTTTCAAACAGTCTTATCCACCGCGTCAGACTGAATCTTCAGGGCGAATTCAATGTTGAAAACTCCCTTGCGGCAATAATCACCGCGCTTGAATGCGGCGTGAGCCTTGAAAAGAGCGCAAACGCACTGAAAAACTTTTCCTTTGTCAAAGGAAGAATGGAGATACTTGACACGGACGCACCCTTTAGGGTTATAATAGACTACGCTCATACGCCCGATTCTCTCAAACGCGTGCTGCTTTCCCTGCGGCGCTTTTGCAAGGGAAGACTCATTGTTCTTTTCGGCTGCGGCGGAAACAGGGAAAAGGAAAAGCGCCCCGTAATGGGACAGATTGCAACAACTCTTGCCGATATTGTTTTTGTTACCACGGACAATCCGAGGAATGAAGACCCGGCAGACATAATCTGCGATATTCTTTCGGGCACGGGTACGGGCGGCGCTTCTCTTTTTGTCCGCGAAAGCAGGGAGGACGCAATCGCTCTCGCCCTGAAAACGGCAAAAGAGGGCGACGTTCTTCTCCTTTGCGGAAAGGGGCACGAGACATATCAGCTCATCGGAAACAACAAGGTTCCTTTTGACGAAAGAGAAATGGTGAAAAAGCTGCTTTCAAACGGGCAAAAAAACGCAGAATAATTTAAGGGGATGTTATAAATGAATTACACAGTTTCGGTTTTAATTTCCTTGGGTACGGCCTTCATTGTGACGGCTTTATTGGGAATAGTACTAATACCGCTTTTGCATAAGCTTAAATTCGGCCAGAATATTCTGACCGATATCGGACCGCGCTGGCACGCAAAAAAGCAGGGTACGCCGACAATGGGCGGCATTATGTTCATTATCGGCATTTTTGTTGCGGTGGCGGTCACGTTCCTCACCGGAAAGCTCACCGGCTTTTCCCTTTTTTCGGAAAACGATGTGATTTCCTCGCAGGAAAAAACAAAGCTGCTTGCCGGACTGCTGCTTGCGCTGTGCATGGCGCTTGTCGGCTTCACGGACGACTATATCAAGGTTTCCAAAAAGCGCAACCTCGGTCTTACCGAAATGCAAAAGACCGTTTTGCAGGTAATTATAATAGCGGCGTACCTCACCACCATGGTCATGAGCAAGAACACCTCAATGTTTATTCCGCTTATAGGAAAGATAAGCCTTGATTCGCTTCCCGGCATAATCTTTTTCTATCTTTTCGGAGCGTGCGTAATATACGGTACCGCAAACGCAGTTAACTTTACGGACGGCATTGACGGACTTTGCGGTTCGGTCACGGTGCCGGTGGGCGTTGCGTTCGCCGTCATTGCGTATCTTGTTAACAACACAAGCTGCTCTGTCCTTGCGGCGGCCCTTGCCGGCGCCTGCGCAGGCTATCTCATCTGGAACCACTACCCGGCAAAGGTCATGATGGGCGACACCGGCTCAATGTTCCTGGGCGGTCTTGTTGCGGCGCTTGCTTTTTCCGTCAACTGTCCGCTGATACTTATCCCGGTGGGCGTTGTCTATGTTATCGAAGCGCTCAGCGATATTCTTCAGATAGGCTCAATCAAGCTGCGCCACAAAAAGATTTTCAAAATGTCTCCGATTCATCATCACTTTGAAATGAGCGGCTGGAGCGAAAAAAAGATTGTTGCCGTGTTCAGCGTTGTAAGCTTTGCCGGAGCCATTGCAGGCGTTATACTGATGTGCTTTACAGTCAACTGACAGTTTAATTTTAAGTCAATTTTGAAAGGAGCGGATACGAATGAGTGAGAGAGTTAAAAAACTGCCGGCAAAAAACCGGTCTGCCGCAAAAATTCCCCTTGTCGGACAGCTGTTTCATACCGGCGGCCTTGACGTTTTGTTCTGCTGCCTTATTATGATACTTTTTGCGTTCGGAATAACAATGATGTATTCCGCAGGCTATGCCTATGCCAGCGCCTATACCTCAAGTCCGAACAGCTTTTTCAAAAGTCAGCTCCTTTCCGGCGCCATCGGTTTTGCAATGATGTTTATAATCAGCAAAATTGATTACCGCATCCTCAACGGTATCCTGACTCCGCTTGCCTTTGCCGGAACCGTTGCGCTGCTTGTTTATACCTATGTTGCGAACATTCACAACGATATCAAGCGCTGGATAGTTATCGGCTCGCGCCAGTTTCAGCCGTCGGAGATAAGCAAGTTTGTTCTGGTTCTTGTAATGGCGTATCTCATCTGCATTTTTTACAAGCCGCTTTATGCCGAGAGCGGAAAACGGGCGATGCCGTCCGTTAAAAGGCTCACTAAGCTTGAAAGGGTCGTTTTCTCCTTTTTCGATACCAACTTCAAATGCACCGTGGCGCTTGCGGCGGTTGTTGTTCTTTTCTGCGGTCTTGTTTTCATCGAAAGCCATCTGTCCTGCACAATTCTTCTTTTCTGCATGGGCGTTTCAATGATGTGGCTCGGCGGAGTGAAAAAGAAGTGGTTCATACTGCTTGGCGCGGGTGCGGCGCTCGTTATAGTATATGTTGTTTTCATCAATCCGGAGTTTGTAAAATCTTTCAGCAATTATGCATATGAGCGCATAATGACATGGAAAACGGGCGAAAGCTACGGCAATACCACTCGCTGGCAGACCGAACAGGGACTTCTTGCCATCGGTTCGGGCGGCCCGTTCGGAGTCGGCTTCGGCAATTCCAAGCAGAAGCAGCTTTATATTCCGGAGCCTCAGAACGACTTTATTTTTGCCGTTATCTGCGAGGAACTCGGCTTTTTCGGCGCGGCTTTGGTCGTTTTGCTTTTTGCCGCCCTTATCTGCCGCGGCTTTATCATTGCAACAAAAACAAAGGACCTTTTCGGCGCGCTGCTCGTTTCGGGAATTATGATGCAGCTCGGCTTTCAGGTCATACTGAACATTGCCGTTGTTACGGATACGATACCCAACACCGGAATAGCCCTGCCGTTTTTCAGCTACGGCGGAACGGCGCTCATCATTCTGTTTTGCGAAATGGGCGTTGTGCTTTCCGTTTCAAGAACGTGCAGACTGGAAAAGGTATGAAAGAATAATACGAAAGGAAAACGGCGCTGTTTTCTGCGCCGCGGAGAATGAATATGAGAATCATTTTTGCCGCCGGGGGAACGGGCGGACACATCAATCCGGCTCTTGCCGCCGCAGGGGAAATACGCGAAAGATTTCCCGACGCCGAGATACTTTTTATCGGCACAAAGGACAAAATGGAGGCAAAGCTTGTTCCCGCCGCAGGCTTCAAATTTAAAACGATTGAAATTTCCGGCTTTTACCGTCAGCTTTCGCTTAAAAATATCAAGCGAAATCTTGTTACGCTTTCGCATCTTCTCAGCTCTTCAAAAGAGGCGAAAAAAATTATACTCGACTTTAAGCCGGACGTTGTTGTCGGCTTCGGCGGCTATGTCAGCGGCCCGGTTGTCAGAATGGCGGCAAAGCTCGGCATACATACCGCAATTCACGAGCAGAACGCTTATCCGGGAATTACGAACAAGGCGCTTGCCAAGGAAGTTGACAAGGTTATGCTCACGGTTGAAAAGGCAAAGGAATATCTTGAAGCAAAAAATCCGCCCGTTGTTACGGGGCTTCCCGTCCGCGGCGAAATTCTCAGGGCTGACCGCGGCGTCAGCCGCGCCGAGCTTGGAATCCGTGATAATCAGAAGCTGATTCTTTCAATGGGCGGCTCGCTCGGAGCGGAAGCCATCAACAACGCAATGGTTGAGCTTATTGCCGAAAACCATAACAATAAGAACCTGTATTTTCTTCACGCAACGGGTCAGTTCGGTCTTTGGGTACCCGATAAGCTGCGCGAAAAGGGCGTTGACCCCGACAAGGAGGACAATGTTGAAATACGCGAATACATAGCCGACATGGCGCGCTGCATGAGCGCTGCGGACATTGTCATTTGCCGCGCGGGCGCAAGCTCGCTTTCGGAAATTGAGGCGCTCGGAAAGGCCTCCATTCTCATTCCGTCACCGAATGTTGCGGAAAACCACCAGTACCACAACGCAATGGCTCTTACCCAAAAGGACGCGGCCGTGCTGATTGAGGAAAAGGACCTGAACGCCGAATCATTCGGCAAGGTGTTCTCCTCCCTGATAAATGACGAGGGCAGAATAAAAACGCTCTCCGAAAACGCAAAAAAGCTCGCAATAACCGACGCAAAGGAAAAAATTGCCGATATTATTGTCTCCCTTGCGCAAAAGTGACACAATAAAAACGCCCGGAGCATAGGATAGGCTGACGGTTTTTCCGTTTTACTATTCATTGTTGGGTGTGGTGTTTGGTGAGCGAAATCATAGTTAAAGGCACAAAGAAACTTGAGGGCGTGCTTCCCGTTCAGGGTTCAAAAAACAGCTCGCTGCCCATTCTTGCGGCGTGCGTGCTTGTGGACGGTGTGAGCGTGCTGCACAACTGTCCGTTTTTGTCCGATGTTGACGCGGCGGTGAGGATTCTTGAACACCTCGGCTGCGTTGTAACACGGGACGGACATACGCTTACCGTTGACTCAAGGAGCATTTCCTGCTGCAATATTCCGGAAAACCTTATGCGTGAAATGCGCTCGTCAATCGTGTTTTTAGGCTCGCTTGTTTCGCGCTGCAAAAAGGCGCGGCTTTTTACGCCCGGCGGCTGCGAGATAGGCTTAAGACCCATTGACCTGCACCTTTCCGCTTTGCGCTCTCTCGGCGTTTCAATCGAGGACGAGGGCTCGGCGCTCGGCTTTGAGGTCAGGGAAAAGCTTGAGGGTACGGTAATAAGCCTGTCCTTTCCCAGCGTGGGCGCAACGGAAAACATTATGCTTGCCTCCGTTTTTGCAGAGGGACGGACAACTGTACTCAACGCTGCGCGCGAGCCGGAAATACTTGACCTTGCCGCATTCCTGAACAAGTGCGGCTGCAAAATTTTTGTCGGCTCTCAGGGTACTATTGTAATTGACGGCGTTAAAAAGGCCCATTCCTGCGAGCACACAATTATTCCCGACAGGATTGTTGCGCTTACATATATGTCCGCCGTGGCGTGCTGCGGAGGCGACGTTCTGTTTCAAAAGGCGGATACCTCCCACTTCCTTTCGGTCACGGGTGTTTTTGAAGCGGCCGGCTGCCGCCTGGAAACAAAAAAGGACAGTGTGAGGATTGTTTCCTCCGGAAAGCTCAAAGCCGTGCGCGATATCCGCACCTTGCCCTATCCGGGCTTTCCGACGGACGCTCAGGCGCCGATAAGCGCAATGCTCTGCACGGCCGAGGGAACATCGGTCATTGTTGAAAATATTTTTGAAAGCCGCTTCAACCATGTCGGCGAGCTTGTGCGCATGGGAGCGAGGATAAAGGTTGAGGGCAGGGTTGCAATAATCGACGGCGTAAAAGCGCTGCACGGCGCCCATGTGCGCGCAGTCGATCTCAGGGGAGGCAGCGCTTTGGTTGTTGCCGCCCTCGGAGCAAGGGGAAAAACCGTGATAAGCGGCCTTAAGCATATTGACAGAGGATATGAAAGAATAGAGGAATGTCTGCAAAGTCTCGGAGCACAGATTGAAAGGAGCGCTGAAAGTGGATAACGAAAATAAGAATAACCCGAACCGTCCGTTCAGCACCTTTGACTGGTCGAACCTGACAGACGAGCACATAAGCCGCCCGAAGGACGTTACCTCGGATATGTGGACGCCGATAAGCGCCGGAAAGCCGCAGCCCGACCGCCGTCCGTCCGGCAACCTTGTTGACAGGCAGAAGAGCGTGAAAAGCACCGCAAAGGAAAGCGGCGGCGCAAAGAATAAGAATAATGCAAGCCGCAATAAAAGCAAAAGCGCCCGTCCGCCGCAAAAGAACAAGACGCACCCCGCAAGGACGGCGCAGAAGAAGTCCGCGCACACCGCAAAGCAGAAAAAACCGGCGCCGCAGGAGCCTGAGCGCCGCAGCGCCGCAAAGGAAAAGCGGGCGCAGCTTGAAAAAGCGCGCGAACGCCGTGCCTATGAAAACGAAAAAAGGCAGTATGAAAAGGCGAGCGAAAGCTATAACCGTCAGCGCTACCGCGGAAGCTCACGAGAGGAGCTGAGCAAAAAGCGCGCAAAGAAAAAGCGCAGGAGCAAAAGCTTTTACGCCGTGACGATAACGGCAGGAATACTTCTTGCCGCAGTGACCGCAACGCTTGTTTACTGCTTTGCCGTCGGTTCTCCGATAGCGGTGATAGAGGTCAGCGGAAAGAGCGCCTATTCTTCAGGCGAGGTGATTTCCGCCTGCGGAGTGGTCACAGGCGAAAACATTTTTACCGTGAGCGAAAAAAAGGTCAACGCCGTTTTGTGCAGGGCGCTGCCGTATATCGGCTCCGTAAAGCTCAAACGAAACTTTCCGGACAAGCTTGTGCTTGTTGTTACGCCGACGAGCGAAAAATATCTCATTGCAAACAAGAACAGCTATATCTGCCTTGACAAGAACGGAAAAATACTTTCCGCAAAAAAGCAGAAGGCGCGCGACGGCGTATACCGCCTTGACGGCTTCAAGGGACAGAGCGTTCAGCCGGGTGAAATCTATACGCCCTGCAAGGAGGACGAAAAGCGCTTTGAAAGCGCAAAAAGGATTGTTGCCGCGCTTGAGGGTGCTTCAATAAAAAAGGCGAACGTCATAAAGCTTGACTCTGCGGATAATATTATCGTGGTCTATGATTCGCGCTTCAACATCTATCTCGGCAGTGCGGATAACGCCGAAGACAAGCTTTCGCTTGCCGCAAAGGTGATAAAAAGCAGCGTTACAAATAACAATACCGGTTATATTGACGTCCGCTACGATTCACGCGCATATTTTAACGAGGGAAAAATGGAATACTGACCGGCCTGAAAAGCTGACGAGCGTTTGCTTTCCGCCCGGAAAACGCACCGAATTATTCCGGGTGAGTTTTTAAACAAAGTTTTAAATTTTTAAAAAACTATCGACATTTGTCTTCTCCGATGATAGAATTAGTGGGCTACAGGATTCCCGGCCGCTTCGGTGCGGCTCTTGAATCCGGCTTCAATGATAAGATTTATTATGAAAAGGGGTATGACTTTGAAAGCTACAGAGAGTGTAAAGAACTATCCTTCTTCTCTGAGGATGTACACCAACTATGCAACCAGAGAAATTAAAAAGGTCTGCAAAGAGATTGGCCCGCGCGCCTCCGGCACCGAAAGCGAAAGGAAGGCTCAGGAGCATTTTAAAGAGGAGATGAAAACCTGCGCCGACGACGTTCAGCTTGAAGAATTTGAAATGCACAAGTATGCGTTCATGGGCTGGGTTGTCGTTGACGGCATTTCGATGCTGCTTGCTCTTTTGTTCTCTTTCCTTAAAATGCCTGTTGTTTCGCTTGTTCTCACGGTTATTGCGCTTGTTTGCCTTTTTGCGGAATTTCTGATGTATTGGGAATTTCTTGATCCGTTTTTCCCGAAGGCGATTTCAACAAACGTTATCGGCAAAAGAAAGCCCACCGGCGAGGTTAAAAGAAGAATCATCTTTGCCGGTCATGTTGACTCGTCCTATGAATGGACCTATACCCATCTCGGCGGAAAGGCCCTGCTTTTTGCGGTCGGAATTTATGCCGTTGTCGGAATGTTCTTTGTTTTGATTGTTTCAATCATCTCGGTTATTAAGGGCGGAGCAGTGAACGCCGAGCTTACCGGCTTTGTCAGCGTTCTTCGCTATGCTCAGCTTGCATTTATTCCCGGCTTTATCGCCGTATTGTTCTTTACAAACTTCAAGCTTCCCGTTGACGGAGCTAACGATAACCTTACCGGCTGCACAACAGCCATTGCCGTTCTCAAATTCCTTGAAGATAACGATATCCGCTTTGAAAACACCGAGGTCTGCGCATTGACCGCAGGCTCGGAGGAGGCGGGTCTGCGCGGCTCAAGGGCATACACCAAGCGCCACCTCAAGGAGCTTCAGGAGATTGAAACCGTCTATTTCGGAATGGACACCCTGCGCGACTTTGAGGATATGGCTATCTACAGCCGCGACATGACCGGCACCGTCAAGACCGATCCGAGAGTCTGCGCACTGATGAAAAAGGGCGCGGAAATGGCGGGGCTTGACCTTCCGTATTCATCGGTATACATCGGAGCTTCGGACGCCGCGGCGGTTACAAAGCTCGGCGTTCCCGCGGCAACCCTTGCCGCAATGAATCCCGGCCCGCCGAAGTATTACCACACCAGAGATGATAAGGCGGACATTCTTATCCCCAAGACCGTTGAAAAGGGCCTTGACATTTGCCTTCAGTCTCTTTTCCTTTATGACGAGCAGGGACTTAAGGAAAGCTATTGATATGCTTTTCAGGGGCTGCCTCATTAAGCGCTGAGCGTTTGAATGAGACAGCCCTTTTTGCTTGCAAAAGCAGCAGAGTGTAAAAATTAATATAATTTTTATTCTCTTTGGTTGACTTTGGAGCAAAAAAGATGTATTATATCAGAGTGTATAAGTATGTTTATGCGTTTTTGCATTTGTTCCGGCGCTCTGTTTTCCTTTCTGCCGGGGATTCAAGAAAAGTGAAAGAAGGTCATGCTCTTGAAAATAAAAAGGCTTTACTCGCTCCTGCTCGTCCTGCTCATTCTGGCAGGGCTTGCCTGCGCGCCGTTTTATGCCTCGGCATCTGTTACCGCAAACAGCGGAAAGCTGCAGATTCTTCCCGGACATCCGCGCTCGGCTTCTCCGGTATACAGCAAGGCATGGCTTGACAATATCGTTATCCGCGACAGCGCCTCGGCGGTTACGGTTGCCCGCCTTGTTCCTAAGGACGCTTATCCCTACAGTCATACCTTTGATGAATTTGTTACCGAGGTTAACAATTACTCCGTCCTCAACCTTATCAACGAAAAGACCGTTTCCTCTGCGTATGATGACGTAATCACTGTCATGTACTATATGGTCACCGCTCTCGGAATGACCGGCGACAGCGCGAGCATGAAAAAATACATAAGAAGCAAGGGTATCACAATTCCTCCGCTTGAAACTGCCGAGGACGAAATTAAGATTGCCGTGGTCTACGCCGCTTTGAAGTATGACGCGGTTTATACTCTCTATAATAAAAAAGTCACTTTCCCCCAGGGTATTTCGCTTGACGGCGCAATCTGCGTTATCCTTGCGGCTCTGACGGGTACTTTCCTGCCCTCGGGCGTCGATACTCTTTCGGGCTTTGCGGTAAACAGCGTTAAGACCTATATTTCGCAGTTCGACTCGCTTCCCGTCAGCAATAACCCGGGCAACGATGAAATTTTCCATTGGGCAAAGGTAATCACCGCCTCTGCAAATGATTACACCGTTCCGGTTGAGGCGTACGTCACTCTTACCGGAGAGGAAAAGGAATATGTTGACTATGCGTACTTTGCCTCAATCCTCGGCAAGGTATACGATGTAAAGCTTGACCCCGTGAAGCTTGCCGACGCCGATAAGAGCGAGGAAAGCAACAGCGTTCAGACGCTTATTCTTCAGACAATGCTTGACGAGTCCGGTGTCGACTATTCGATTGACGACAGCTGCGAAGCACTGTTCAAAGCCGCCTGCGAAAACGGCAGATTTCCGCTTGATGAGGAGTTTTACAGCGATATTTTCAGCTATGACCTCTATGTTGCAAGCGACTGCCAAAAGGTCTGGTTCACTCCGTTTGCGCTCGCCTCGCAGGTCGGCGGAAACGACGCTTACCTTACAATATATCTCGGTGAAAAAGAGATGAGCCCCGGTCAGACGGCCGCCTATGTGCTTGACGCTTCAAAGGACAAAGAGGTTATCAATCTCAAGGTGGTTTACGCGGAGCCGGACAGCACGCCGGAAACCGTGCTTTACAGGTTCTCGGTTGTCAGAAAAGCAGCTGCGGCAAACAGCGGCGAAAGTCAGAACAGCCTTACGGCGGAAATTCAGGGCATGCTTGACGGCGTTATTCCGGCAGACAACGAAAAGGCGAACGCCATTGTGAACAACATTATGTCTCAGGTCGATTCCGCCCTTTCAACCACCGCTTCGATAAATAACGGAAATGTGCTGACAACCTACGCCGCCGGAACCACGGCTTCGGGCGGTTATGATTCAAGCCCGAAAAAGTCCTCGGACGGCGTTGATTTCGGCTATCTTGAGCAGCTCATCAGCGAGACCTTTGCAGATGTCGGAGAAGCCTCAAAAGCGCTTGAAATGTTCGGCACAAGCGGAAAAGAGCAGAGCCGTTCCTTTGTTCAGAAAACGGTTCAGACCATCAGGGAGAATCCGGAGGTTGCGGTTGCTCCAACGGGTATAATTGCCCTCGGCGGTCTTGGCGGATACATCTGGACAAGGCGCAGGAAAACGGCGGACGAAATTCGTCCCGACGTTGAAAAGCGTGAAAAAGAGGATGAGCTTGACGATTAAACTTTTTTAAGAACAGGACGCCGGGTCGGTGCTTTTACCGCCGGGCGTCCTTCTTGCGTTTCTTGCGGATAAATATTTTTATAAATATTTTGTACACTTCCAACATAAGATTGTTCGTTTTTGCTTGACTTTTTTGCGCAGTTGGTTTAAAATACAAAGGATAGCTGTTACTGACGTAAAGCGGAAAGCTTTACTTTTTTATACGCTGTCTTCGAGTAACATTACTGTAATTCTTTTGATGGTTTTTAGTGGAAAATTATTCTAAAAAGAAGGAGGTGCTGCTACTTTGGGAGATTGGATTATTACTGTGATCGTTGCAATCGTTTGCGCGGTCGCATTTGGAATTATCGGCTTTATTCTCGGCGGTATCCACAGGAAAAAGACCGCCGAAGGTCTTCTCGGCTCTGCCAATGAGGAAGCTACCCGCATTATCAATCAGGCGGTGAGCGAGGCTGAGACCAAAAAGCGCGAAGCTATTCTTGAAGCAAAGGACGAAATTCATAAATCCCGTACTGAAACCGAACGTGAACTTCGCGAAAGAAGAAACGAGGTTCAGAGACAGGAAAGAAGAATTATCCAAAAGGAAGAAAGCCTTGACAAAAAGGTTGACACCCTTGAAAAAAAAGAAGAACTGCTGAACAAAAAAATCAAGCAGTCCGAAACCCAACTTGCCGAAGCAGAAAGCATCAAAAGAAGTCAGTTAGAAATGCTTGAAAAAATATCGGGCTATACAAAAGAACAAGCCAAGGTATATTTACTCCAGACGCTGGAGGAAACCCTCACAAGAGAAAAAGCGGTCAAGGTCATGGAATACGAGCAAAAGGTTCGTGACGAGTGCGACTCTCTTGCGAAGGAGATTATCACAACGGCCATTCAGCGCTGCGCCGCAGACCATGCGTCGGAGGCGACTGTTTCCGTTGTTGCGCTGCCCAACGATGAAATGAAGGGCAGAATCATCGGCCGCGAGGGACGCAACATCAGAACTCTCGAGACCATCACCGGAGTCGATCTCATTATTGACGACACACCGGAAGCCATTACGCTCTCCTCCTTTGACCCCGTCAGACGCGAGGTTGCGCGTATAACACTTGAAAAGCTTATTGCCGACGGACGTATCCACCCGGCGCTTATTGAAAAGATTTTTGAAAAATCAAAGCGCGAGGTTGAACAGGCAATCCGTCAGGCGGGCGAAAGAGCTGTTGTTGAGGCCGGAGTCAACGGCGTACACAATGAGCTTGTCAAGCTGCTCGGCCGCCTCAGATACCGCACAAGCTACGGTCAGAACGTTCTGAACCATTCGCTCGAGGTTTCCTATATTGCGGGTCTCATGGCTGCAGAGCTCGGCGCGGATATCAAGCTTGCAAAGCGCGCCGGTCTTCTCCATGATATCGGTAAAGCCATTGACCACGAGCAGGACGGTTCGCACATTGAGCTTGGTGTTGAGTACGCCAAAAAGTACAGGGAAAACGATATTGTTGTCAACGCCATTCAGGCGCACCACGGCGACGTTGAGCCCAAGAGCATCATAGCCTGCCTTGTTCAGGCGGCGGACGCAATTTCGGCCGCCCGTCCCGGAGCAAGGAGAGAAAATCTTCAGAACTACATTAAACGTCTTGAACAGCTTGAGTCTATTTCCGAATCGTTCAAGGGCGTTGAAAAGGCCTTTGCAATCCAGGCCGGACGCGAGGTCAGAATAATCGTTAAGCCTGATAAGATAAGCGACGATCAGATGGCGCTGCTTGCGCATGAGATAGTTAAAAAGATTGAGGACGAGCTTGAATATCCGGGTCAGATAAAGATAAACATGATCCGCGAAACAAGAGCCGTTGATTATGCAAAATAACAAACGCAAAAATTTGAGGCTGTTCTGTGTTTTCGGAACAGCCCCTTTTTTGAAAGGTGAAAAAATGAGAATTCTTTTTGAGGACGAGGAGCTTGTTGTCTGCGTAAAGCCCGTCGGCACACTTTCTCAGGGTGAGGGCGGAAGCAGTCTGATAACAATGCTCGGCGAACAGACAAAAAGCGAAATTTTTCCCGTTCACCGCCTTGACCGCGAGGCCGGGGGAGTGATGGTATACGCAAAAACAAGGGCGGCCGCAGCGTCGCTTTCCCGCCAGGCGGCGGAAAGGAAGCTTCAAAAGGAATACTTTGCGCTCGTTCACGGCGTACCGCAGGAAGCAAGCGCGGTTTTGGAGGATCTGCTTTTCAAGGACTCAAAAAGGAACAAGGTTTTTGTTGTCAAGCGTGAACGCAAGGGCGTTAAAAAAGCTGTCTGCGAATATGAAACGCTTTTGAGCGGACATGACCGCGAAGAAGCCTGTTCGCTTGTTAAAGTGACTCTTCACACCGGGCGCACGCACCAGATCCGCGTTCAGTTTTCCTCGCGCGGCTTACCGCTTTTCGGCGACAGGAAGTACGGCGCAAAGGACAGCGAAAAGGTTATGGCGCTTTTTTCGTGCAGGATAGGCTTTACTCACCCGAAAACAGGCGAAAGGCTGAGCTTTTACTTTGACAGAACCGAGAGCGAGCCTTTGAACAGGGCTCTTGAGGCGGCAAAAAGCTGCGGCAGGATATGATTAGGCAGCCTTTTGCCAGGGCAAAACTTTTTCCGCGCAAGGGTGACAAATTATGAATTTGACCTTGACAAAACGGTGCATATCTGCTAAAATCTATCGGTAACAAAAAGGCGGAGCAATTTGCCGTTCATACATGGAGAGTTGTCCGAGAGGTCGAAGGTGCAGCACTCGAAATGCTGTGTGGGGAAACTCACCTAGGGTTCGAATCCCTAACTCTCCGCCACCTAAGTATCACACTGTTGATACAAGCCGAAACCATTGAAATATAGTGGTTTCGGTCTTTTTTATGTTTGCAGGTACTCTGAAAAAATGAGTACTTTTTTGGTGCCACAGACGCAACTGTAATAGTTTTACGAAGTTTTAAATAGCTTGTCGGTGTACAGGCAATTGTGTACTGGGCGCATATGTGTTATAAATAATAAAACCCATGGAGTTAATAATACAACTCCATAGGTATATTTTTCAATCATAACTATTATCAATAATTCTTAAAACCTATATCCGCTAAAGAGACTGGCGCATTTTCTACGGTGAGATACAATTTAACATAATCAAGAGTCAAGTCTATATATGCTTTATGCATAGCCTCACTGTTTTCAATACCAAATGGTGAACTGGAAGAATAAAATGATTTAACAAAACCATTTCGAGTAAATTCAAAATCAATATCTGCGGTTCTTGTAGTTGTACCCAAGTCTGATATGTTTTGAGATTTAGTTTTGATAATTTCATCACCTTTTTTAATTATTATCTCATTAGAAGATTTAGGACTATCCGTTTCATTTCCTTGGTGTTTAAAAACTATAGTATTATTCGAATCCACTGTAATTGTTGCTGTTGCATTTGTATCAGAATTATTTGCACCTGAGTTTTTATAATACACATCACGCACATCAATATGTATAGTATATTCACCGTTGTTGCAAATGCCATTTTCTCTAACATATGAAACAAATTCATCGTAACGATTATCTGAATTTTTCTCTCTATATGATGACGATAATTCTACACCACCAACAATTAACCCGATTAAAATTATAAAGATAAGTACCGATTTAAAACACCCCGTATTTTGAACTGGACGCCTATTCTTATCACCACAATCAGGACACCTTTTAGCTTTTTTGGGAATTATATTTCCACAGGTTTTACAGGGATGCATTTTCTTTTTATCATATGTATTTTGTTTTACAAAATCAGGAAATGTCAGATTTTTTTCCTCATCCATCCTTGGATCAATCGTTGCAATTAATTGATTTCCGCAATTTCCACAAAATACATTTTCTGTTTCAAATCCACATTTAGGACATTTCATTTGCATCACTTTCTCTCTTTTTTGTTTTATTATATCACATCAAATATTGGTTTGCAACCTGCTTTCACGATTTGTAACCTTCTTCTTGTGGTTCAGGTTGATGAGAACACGTACAGATGCCCAAAAGACAATCCTGATGTTTTTGTGGAATATATGAAAGACAATGGTTGGACTTTTATTGAACAAATGGGGTCCGGATATTTTTTTGAAAAAGACGGCGCAAGAGCATTCTGATGCGTTTCAATAAAAAAACTATATTCTGAATGGACTAAGTCAGTACAGTGATACCAATTACGGTTTGGCAGTATATTTCAAATTCTTGCTCAACTTCGCCAAAGGGTGTGGCAGAGCTAAGAAACTGCACCCTTTGAGATTTCTATCAGAATTACTTTTATTTGCCACGAAAAAGACCATATTTGTCCGCGGACAAATATGGTCTTTTTCGAACTAAGTGTGCCTTACGGCACGAGAAGTGCACTTCGTGCGTGTAGTAATGCTTCGCATAGTGAAGTGACTGCGAGCGAGGGTGGCACACTTAACTTCACATTGTGCAAAGCACAATACTTCACAGCGGCTTTGCCGTACTTCACTTGCCGCAACGCGGCAAACTTCACGAAAGCTCACTTTTCATTTTTACATGAGAAAATAATGAAAAATATAGGTGTGAATATGTCAGATAGTATATTGAGAACGAAATCCATGGATTTTGCTGTATCTATCATAAATCTCGTAAAGGGGCTGAAAGAAAAGCGGGAATCCATCATCTCCAACCAGATCGGCAGAAGCGGCACATCTATCGGTGCAAATATACGGGAAGCTCAGTACGCCCATGGAAAAGCCGATTTTATTGCTAAATTGCAGATTGCGCTTAAAGAAGCAAATGAAACCGGATATTGGTTGGAGCTGTTGCACAAAACCGGCTATATAACGGAGTCTGAATTCAAGAAACTTGATTCTGATTGCGCCAGTATTCGCGTTATGCTTGTATCATCGATACGAACTGCAAAGGAGAATATGTAACATTATCCGCCACAAAGAAAAGTCGCACGAAAGTGTGGCTTTTCCAGATAAAAATTAAGAGAGAAGATAGAAAAAAGTGGTGGCTTTGCAAGCAAAGCATTGATAATATTGGGATTTAGTGATATACTATACTGATTTCGATAAATCAGAATTTGGAGGTGTGTTTTGTGCAGGAAATAATTGCGAAATTAACAGCAAAAGATGA
>JAEDEQ010000054.1 GCA_016293225.1 Clostridiaceae bacterium | reverse complement strand
TCTCCTGGATCTATCTTTGCTTATCTGGCATTGACGCCGAAAGGAAATTTCCTCGGTGTTCTCTCTGGTGTGGCTGTAGCAGCTATTGTCAGCTTCCTGATCACATCAGTCATTTTGAAAACTTCGAAAAAAATGTTGAAAACTCGCGTTTTTATGTTGATAACACAAAATCCGGCTGAAATGCGCCTTTTGCTGCGCTTTTTTTGCCCGTGAAAGAAAAAACTCTTTCCGTTTATTGTTTTAAGTAACTCTTATTGACCTATCCTCATCTCTGTGATAAAATTATGTAGTATATACTATTATTATATTGAAAGAAAGTTGACCGATGAAAAAAACAATCTCTGTTTTCTCTTATCTTCTTTTTGCTTTGCTTGCCTGTTCCGTGCTCTGCTTTAATGTCTCCGCCGCCGAAAAGGCGGATATGGTTCAAAATCTCAAGGCGGCAGTCACAAGCACCTCCTGCACCCTCTCCTGGGACAGGGTGAAAAACTGCGACGGCTACCGTGTTTACCTCGTTAAAGACGGCGGACGGGAAAATCTCAAAACCCTCAATAATAATTCCACCGTCTCCTTTTGCAAAGAGGACCTCAGCCCGGACACAGACTACACTTTCCTTGTGCGCGCCTATGTCCTTGAGGACGGCAAAAAGTATTTCGGAAAGCCGAGCGAGGAATTGACGGTTAAAACAAAGCTTTCCGCGCCCTCATGGCTGAAAGCAGAAAGAGCAACTGTTTCCTCTGTGAACGTATCATGGAAAGCCGTTAAGGGTGCTGAAAAATATCAGCTCTTTATGTGTCCGACCGGAGAGTCCGCCTATAAAAAGCTTTGCGAAACGGACAAGCTTAGCTTCACCGCCGAAAATCTTTCCGGAACCACCGGCTATAAATTCCGCGTCAGGGCAAAGCGAAGCGATAACTCCTCCGCCTTTTCAAAGACCTATGTTTTTTACACCGTTCCGCAAAAGGTCACCGGCATTAAAACCTCGCCCCAAAGCGGCAGCCGCGTTAAAATAAGCTGGAAAAAGACCTCCCCCGTTTCGTGGTACAGCATTTACGCAACCGACAAAAAAACCGACAAGTGCAGATACATAGGAAAAACAAAGGATACCTCCTACTCCTTTCAGGGTGACCGCAGCAAAAAGACCTATTACTTTTCCGTCCGCCCCGTTATCCAAAACGACCGCCAGTCGCTCAAAGGAAGCTTTTCCGGCCGCTTTACGGGTACAACCGGAAAGCTCACCCTTTCCCTTGAAAAAAGCAAGCTTAGAAAAGGCGAGTACACCGACATACTCGCGTCGAGCGCAAAAAAATATCTCCGCCTTTCCTCCTCGGACAGCGGCATTATTAAAACAGTCGGTAAAAATCAGGTGCGCGCCGTTTCAACAGGCACAGCTATCCTCACCGCAAATGACGGAAAATCCTCCGCAAAGCTCAAGGTCACGGTTACCGCTCCGATTTTCAACTATATGTCCTGCGTCTATGACGTGACGAACGAAAAAATGATTTTCGGCAACCGAATGAATGACCGCTGCTATCCTGCAAGCATCACAAAGCTCATCACCGCCCTTGTTGCAACAAAACACATGAGCCTTAACTCAACAATCACAGTCGGAAACGAGCTGAACATGGTTGAGCCGCTTTCAAGCACCTGCGGAATTCAGCGCGGCGAAAAGTTCCGGCTCGGAGATTTGCTTTACGGGCTTCTGCTCCCCTCCGGCGGAGACGCGGCGTACACCATCGCCGTCAACTGCGCGCGGAAGGTTTCCGGCAATCCGGATATGGGCTATGTCCAGGCAAAGAACTACTTTGTTTCAATGATGAACAGCTATATGAAGTCAATCGGCGCAACGGGTACCCACTGCGTCAACCCACACGGCTACCCGGTATCGGGTCATTATTCAACCGTCCGCGACCTGCTCCTGGTTGCGCGGCAGGTACTCAAAAATCCGACCCTCAGCAAGGTTACCTCAACCTACGGAAAATATGTCACCGCCCTGACCGGCAAGGGCAGATACTGGACAACCACCAACGGGCTCATCGTTCCCTACGGCTCAAGATATTCGCCCTACGCCCACGGAATGAAAACCGGCACCGTTGACGATTACTACACCGGCATAATCTCCGCCGCAACGAACAGCAAGCATACTATTATTACTGTTGTCATCGGCTGCGAAAGCTACGGCGCGCGCTACACCGCCACACATAAGCTGTACAATTATTATTTGTAATAAAAAACCATGAAAGGACTGCGATATGAAGTACATTTGGGAAAATCCTCAGATTATTAAGGAAAACAAGCAGGACGGCCACGCCCTTGCCCTGCCGCACAAGACCGCCGAATCGGCGACCGAAAGGAAAGCTTCGCCCTTCAAAATTTCAATGAACGGCGAATGGAAGTTCCTTTGGGAAAAGGGAATCTGCGAAGCCCCCGTTGGCTCCACCGATAAGGATTTTGACGATTCCGCCTGGGAAACCATCACCGTTCCCGGAGTCTGGCAGCTTCAAAAGGACTACACCAAACCCTATTATTACGCAAACTCCTATCCCAACTGCATCAGCACCGACAAAAAGAAGATTCCCTGCATTGACCATGCGGCGCAGGAAATCGGCGTCCACAGAACAACGGTCAATGTTCCGAAAGAGTGGCTCGGCCGTGAAATTTTCCTCTTTTTCGGCGCGGCAAAGGCAGGACTTGAGGTCTTTGTTAACGGAAAAAGAGTCGGCTATTCGCAAGGCTCCAACACTCCGCACGAGTTCGACGTGACCGAATTTGTTACCGAGGGCGAAAACCAGGTCACCGCCGTCGTTTATCGCTACACGGACGGAACCTACCTTGAGGATCAGGATATGTGGTTCTTCTCCGGTATCTACCGCGAGGTGTATCTTTACAGCGAGCCTAAGGTCTGCCTGCGCGATTTCTATGTTACCACCGACCTTATCAACAACTATACCGACGCCGACCTCACTGTTGAAATGTTCCTGAACGACTATTCCGACGCAGGAAATTTTGCCGAGGTTGCCGCCGTGCTTTTCAAGGACGGAAAGGACATTCCCGTCGGCAGCAGCGAGCTTATCACAAGAGCCGGCGAAAACAAGCTTGTTTTCAAAAAGCGCATCATTTCCCCCGCCCTCTGGTCAAGCGAAAAGCCGGAGCTTTATACCCTGCTTTTCAAAATTACCTGCGGCGAGGAAGTAACTTTCAAGGCCGTCAGAATCGGCTTCAAGCAGGTTGAAATCGTCGGGGAAAAAATTCTCGTCAACGGTCAGCCGCTGCTTATCAGGGGCGTCAACCGCCACGATTATGACCCCGACTACGGCTGGGCAGTACCGGGCGAAAGATACATTCAGGACCTTAATATAATGAAAAGGGCGAACATCAACGCCATAAGAACAAGCCACTATCCGAACGATCCGCAGTTTTATGACCTTTGCGACGAATACGGCTTCTGGGTCATGGACGAATGTGACCTTGAAACCCACGGCGTCCGCCGCAAGGGCGTTCCCGGCGACAACCCGATGTGGACAAAGGCCGTTATTGACCGCATGGAAAGAATGGTGCTCAGGGACAGGAACCACGCCTGCGTTTTCATGTGGAGTCTCGGTAACGAGTCCGGCGACGGCAGCAACTTCCTGCGAATGAAGGAGGCTGCTCTGCGCCTTGACAGAACAAGGCAGTTCCACTATGAGGGCGACTTCGACTTCACCAAGAGCGATGTTATCAGCCGTATGTATCCGAACGAAAAGGACTTTGAAAAGCTCGGAAAGCGCGAGCCTATCACAATCAGCGCCTTTGACAACATTGCAAATGCTCTCGCCGCCGACAACAAGCCCATTGCAAAGGAGCTTTACACAAAGCCCGTTGTTCTTTGCGAATACGCGCACGCAATGGAAAACAGCCTCGGCAATTTTCAGGAATACATGGACGCCTTTGAAAAATACGACAATCTTGCAGGCGGCTTCATCTGGGACTTTGTTGACCAGGCCATTCACAAAAAAGACGAGGACGGAAACGACCTCTGGCTTTACGGCACTGACTACAACGAAAAGAAAAACTGGTATGTTCCGCCCTATAACACCTGCGCAATTACCGGCAGCAACACCTACTTCAACGCAAACGGCATCATCGCCGCGGACAGAAGCGTCCATCCCTCAATCTATGAGGTCAAAAAGGTCTATGCCGAAATGAAGGTTGAAAAGAAAGCGGACGCAAAGGACGTCTACATCGTTAAAAACAAGCAGCTTTTCTCCGACCTTTCAGCGTTTGACCTTTGCTATACCGTTACGAACGACGGCGAAGTTATTCTGAGCGGCGAGGTTGAAAAGGAAAAGTATGCCGATACTGCTCCGCTCTCGGAAAAAGAGTTCACCCTCCCGGTTGCGATTCCGGAAAGCGCAAAGGGCGAAATTATCATCATCTTCTCCTTCAAAAGGCGGGAGGCAACACGCTTTTGCGAAAAGGGCTATGAGCAAACCTTTGACCAGTACATTCTGCGCGAGGCTCTGCCCAAGCAGGAGGTCAAGGACGAAGGCAAGGTCAAAATTGAGGGTACGGAAAAGTTCTTTACCGTAACAGGCGACGGCTTTGTCTATACCTTTGAAAACGGTATGCTCTCTCAACTCAAAAAGGGAGACAGAAGCTATCTCATCAAGCCGTTCAGCCCGAATTTCTACCGTCCTCTCACCGACAACGATATCGACTATCTGAACTTTACGCCGCCGCTTATCTTTGCAAATCCGCTTTTCCAGTGGAGACGTTCAACTGCGCTTGCAAAAAGCAAGGCCGTGCTCGTTCATCAGTACAGCCACAGTGCCTACATTGAAACCAATCTCAGCGTTATCGGCATGAAAAATGTCAAGATGTTCTATACCGTTCATCCGGACGGAAGAATCAGCGTCTCCTATGAGGGAAAGGCACTTATGGATATGCTGCGCTTTGGTCTTCAGTTCAGAATGGACGGAGAATATGAGTTTGCAAAGTGGTACGGCAGAGGACCGCACGAGACCTACTGCGACAGAAAAACCGGCGGAAAATTCGGTATATATGAAATGAAGGTTCAGGATCTTGAGCACAGATACATGCGTCCGCAGGAAAACGGTCAGCGCACCGATGTCCGCTTCCTTGAGATTACGGACAACGAAAAGCACGGTCTGCGCTTTACCGCAAAGGGCGGCTCGCCATTCTGCTTCGGTGCTTTGCGTTATTCACTCGAAGACCTTGACAAAGCAACACACGAACACCTTTTGCCACACCAGAACTTCACCAATGTCACTCTTGACCTCATGCAGCGTGGTGTAGGCGGCGACGCTCCCGGAAGCGCCTGCCTGCACGACCCGTATATCATGCACAAGGGCAAAATATATAAGCTTGAGTTTGATATTGAAGTGAAGTAAAAGGACCGCATATTGAAAAGAGAGTCTGCTTTTTTGCAGGCTCTCTGATTTATATATCCGGGAACATAAAGTTGCGTTTTTTGCCGGAAAGCGCTTGACTTTTTATCTGAAAGATTTATAATTTAATTTGGTTGCTTAAAACACTAATTATGAAAACGGAGGTCTTAAACATGGACAGATTAAAGGATAAAGTAGCAATCGTAACAGGCTCAACGAGCGGCATCGGCATCGGCATTGCAAAGCTTTTTGCCGCCGAGGGAGCAAAGGTCGTCATCTGCGGCCGCCGCCAGGAAAAGGGACAGGCTGTTGTTGACGCAATCGTAAAAGAGGGCGGCGAAGCCTGGTATCACTTCATGGACATCACCGATCTTTCAAGCATTGACAAGCTTTTTGCCGATACTGCCGAGAAATACGGAAAAATTGATGTTCTTGTTAACAACGCCGCAAATGTTGCGCTCAAGGACGGCAGAATTGATGAGCTTACCGTTGAAATGTGGGACAACATTTTCCAGAGCGACCTGAGAGGTACATTCTACGCAACAAAGACCGTTCTTCCGTATTTTGAAAAGAACGAAAACGGCGGTTCAATCATCAACATCGGTTCAATGGCTTCCTGCAGCGGTGATATCAGCTCAACTGCCTATGCCTGTGCAAAGGCCGGCGTTGACATGCTCACCGAATCGACCGCTTTGCAGTACGGCAAGAAGAATGTCCGCTGCAACTGCGTAAGACCGGGTCTTATCGTAACGCCCGAAAACGAGGCGCACGTTCCGCAGATTGTTAAGGACATCTTCACAAGCAACATCATGGTCAACCGTTACGGCTGCCCGGAGGATATCGGCCACATGTGCGTTTATCTTGCTTCTGACGAGGCCGCCTATGTTACCGGCCAGATTGTTAATGTTGACGGCGGACTGAACTCCCATGTTCCCACCGTTGCCCAGTTCAGACAGCTCAACTCCCGCACCTGGTAAAAACCAAACAAACTTGCCCAAACGGGGTCTGCCGCAAAAATGCGGAAGACCCCGTTTTTTGAGGGATATTATTCTGATAATTGAGGAACTGATCTCAGCCTGCCTTGCACACCATACAACAAACGAAGCACACCAAGACAGATTGTCATTCCTGTATTTCCGCCCGGAGTTGGAATTGCCGATTTGCGTCTTAGCAACCTCAACAATATCAACACGTTGATTGCCTGTGTTTCGATAGTTGTTCTCATAAGCGCCTGAGGCGCTGAACACCAACATTGAAAATAGGATTGCGAGAACAAGAAACAACGATGTAATTTTTGATTTTTGCATTTTTCTTCCTCCATTATCAAGATTTTATAACCAAACGGTTATATCGCTGCATATTTTACACCATCAATGATAGAATGTCAATATAACCAAACAGTTATTTTTCCTTTTTATTTTCATGGAGGTGCAAATTGGTGGCGTGTTACAAGAGGATCCGCGAGCTGCGCGAGGACAGCGACATGACGCAAAAGCAGGTGGCGGATTATCTTGGAATGAAGCAGCCCCAATATAACCGCTATGAACGCGGCTTTCGCGACATACCGACTGATGTTCTGATTGCCCTTGCAGACCTTTATAAAACCTCGACCGACTATATTCTCGGAAGAGTTGATGAAAGATAATGTCCGTTGACAAAAGAAAGTCCGGACTGCCGCAAAGGAAAAACCAAAGCGGCAGTCCGGGTTTTATTATTCTCAGATTAAAAGCTGCGTTGTTCCGTTTTGCTCAAAGCCTCAAAAGCATCCATTGCGGCACTGCAATAACGGCAAAAAGCATTGCTTCTTTTTTATGAATGTTTTTGCTTTTTCCATTGTTTGATACTCCCTTGGCTTTTGCACATCTCCGCTAATTTTGCAAATCTATGATAGCAAAAGCGCCGTTAAAGTCATTAATCAGCCAGGGTAATTTTAAGTCAATCGAAATCACATATTTTCTGAAAATGTGTGATTTGTATTGAAGAATTTCAGCATTTGACTTTATAAATAATTGTGATAAAATAATGATATATGATATTATGAGGAGAATTTGTTATGACTGAGCTTGAAACTATTGCAAGAGCAAAAATGTATATTGATAAGCTTGCCAACGGAATAAATCCGCTTGATGATACTGCCGTTGCGGAAAACGATGTTGTCAACAATGTCAGAATTTCAAGATGCCTGTTTTTTGTTTCCGACACATTGCGTAGGGTTCTTGAAAACGGCGGTGTTGGTGTTACTTCAAGGGTTAAGAAAAATAAATTCAAAATAACCGCCGAAGAACTTGAAAAGTTTGAATTTTCCGATAGGCCTATTCCCGTCAGCGAAATCACAAAGCGGATTAACGATATTGCAGACACAGAAAACAGCACAAAGCTCAGCCACAATACCATAACTTCATGGCTGTCAGAAATCGGTATGCTCAATGAAATGATAAATACAGAGGGCAAAAAGAGAAAACGCCCTACAGCCGAGGGTGCAGAACTCGGTATTTTTGTTAAGGAAAGAATAGGTCAACATGGCATATATCATGTTGTTCTCTACAATAAATCAGCGCAGAAGTTTATTGTTGATAATATTCCTTCAGTTATTGAGAATCATAACAATAAAACCATAAACGGAAATCAAGGATTGCCGTGGACTGACGAGCAGCAGCAACAGCTTGTTGAGATGTTCAGGCAAAACGCTTCCATAAATGAAATTGCATCTGCGCTCAACCGTTCGAGCGGCGGAATCCGCGCCAGGCTCAAAAAATTAGGGTATGATATCTAAGAACCCTCTTTTATATCAACGGTTTTAATACATTACATAGCATTAAAGCCTCAGCCACCAACCGCACATTTTTTTGCGGTTAACGTACTTAATGCTGCTAAAAAGTCAAAAATAAAAACTTTTCCAATTCTTCTGTCAAACCTCAAAGGGGACAAGTTCAGTCGGTATAATAAACTCGATTTCCGGATGCGTCTGACTCATTTTGTCCCTGAACTTTTCAACGCACACCCTTCTTGTCACCGGTGGAAACGCGTCGTCAAAATGATCGACAAAGACTCTTTTCGGATGTGTGCTTTCAATGAACGGCTTTGTCAGTCTGGGAATGCTGAGGTTACCGCCGTTGGCAAGAATGAACATATCACAGTCCTCCGGATATTCCACGCCGTCAACGGTTCCGAACGAACCTGACAGCAGAATACTTTTGCCGCCGTTTTCAATCTTATACATAACGATCTCGTGATGCTCGGGCATACATATATGATTAAAAAACAAATAAAGCGTCATCGGAAAATGCACTGCACATCTGCCGAAGACCGAAAGCACATAGCCTGCGTCAAATTTAATGTGCTTGCTTTGATATGCGGTGATTTTAAAGCCGCCTATTTCAACGGTGTCGCCGGGCTTAATAACGCTTATCCTGTCTTTCGATACATTTTTCTTCATCAGTGTTTCGGCCGGCGTCTTTGTGCAGTAGACAGAAACGCTTTTGTCAACCCTCGCCAGCTCCGGAACATCATAAAGATGGTCGAAATGTCCGTGTGTAATAAAAACTGCATCAAAACCCGCAAAACCCTCAATGGGCGTGCTGTGTTTCAGATTCTTGTTTCTTCTGACAAACGGGTCAAAAAGTATTTTGTTTTTTCCGTCGTCAATGCCTATCGTGGCAGTTCCGTACCATGTTACTCTCATTTTTTCCTCCTATACACCAAAAAATGGCATAAGTGAATGATATCACACTCATGAGAGAAAATCAACTTGTCTGGAATTTTGTTACGCAATGTTTACGCTTAATTAAATGTGTTCATTTTTTGTTCAACAACAAGTAAATCCCGTCCGAAAAAATACGAACGGGATTTTTGTGTTTTTTCATACAGACTTAACCTTTCGTGTTTGCAACAGTATAACTCAATCCTGCGCCTCTTTGATCCCAGCAAACAACGGTAAAACACTTTGTAAGAGGACTGTTGTTACGGCGCACAAGCGGTCTGTCCGGTGAACCCGGCCCACCGTGGACAATCAAAAGTATCGGATTTGAAAGTTGCTCATATAACACCAAAATATTCTGTTTTGTGCCGTTAATATCTATAAAAAAATCCTTTTCTTGCATTTCAATCACCAATGATATTATAACATGTATAATGAAATATTGCTGCGCAATATGAAATAATCTTGCGATTATGATATATTTTGCCTTGCGACAAAATATGAAGTAAGAACCTGACTTCGTCAGAACCTTGTTACCCAACTTCCCCGCAAAATTACCCTATACGCATAGGGCAAGCGATGCCGAGAAGCTCATAAAGAGTGCGCATGGCTTTTGTATTTCTGTACCCATTTGTCTCATCCTTTTCCTTTTCTGATTGATTCTAAGCAAGTCCAAATTACTCTTTAGACTTGCTTAGAACTGATGGGACTGTTTAGACCGGTTTGGACTTCTTGGGTAGACGAGGGGTTATTTGGGGGTTACAATGCAAAATAAAAAGACCACTCGATGAGTGATCTTTCATTTGTGTTTACTATACCTTTTTGAACCCTTGTATAATAATCACATTATTTACTTGTGAAACTTAACATTTTCATAAAGATAATAAATGGTTCTTTCCAATTATCATAAAATCTCATTATAGTCGAAACAGATGGTAGATTAAGCGATGATAGTTGTTTTGCTGATGTGGGTATAGGATTCCCTTCCTTCAAATACATAAGTATGCTGTCATCAACCTCTTGTTTTGTGTATTTAGCTTTTTTTGTATTTATGAGTTTAATATTTGTCTGCTCAATAAACGAATCAAAAGAACCAAAACGACGCATTATTACTGATAAACTATATGGAAACACATCTAAAAACGCATTCCTTGATTTAAAAGTTGCACCCCATTTACATACTATCTTTTCAGTTTCAGCTACTAATTCTTCTTTAGAAATAAATTCTCGGCTTTTCGAAACTTTAGAACCTATTTCTTTTTGAAAATTCTGCATAGTACCAAAATAATTATATATTACTTTAGCTGTAGGCAAACCATTTTCTTTCTTCAAATCCTTTTGTGTAATTTTATTATTTGTTTTCAAATATTTTTTACATGCCTCAACAACTTTTTCCTTAGACCATAATTCATAGTTCAGTTCCAAGCCAAGAGCTATTTTGATATCACTAAAATTTTTATATTCTGGAAAATGAGATAAAACACACGGCAACGAAGGAAGATTATTTGCTTTAACTAAATCTGCTTGTTTGAAATCTGGATTCAACTTTGAATAATCAACCAAACATTTCCAAATATCATCTCGATTCCAAACGACATCAGGTTTTATTCCAAAAGCCAATTTTAGTTCATTCATTGTGCCATAATATTTTGTTACATATGCAACAGAAGGCAAACCATTCTTATCTCTTGTAAAATCAACTTTTTTAATATCACCTTTATTCTTTATGAATTCACTAACGATTTCATCAAATCTCTCTTTTGTCATTTTTTCGTTAGTAATTGATGAATTCTTTTGCGAGGAAGTTATATCTACCTCGATATTTTCACCAGCCATAAATCTTTTAGCTTTTTCTTCTAATAAAAAGTCTTGCATATCTTTATCACTTTTAGATAAATTACAAATAGAGCACAAAATCTGACAATTATCTAATGAAGACTTTCCACCTTTGGCATATGCTAAAATGTGGTCAAAATGACATTCAGATTTTGATACTAAAATTTTGCCACACAATGCACATTTTAACTGACCATTATTTTTTTCTAAATTTAATAAAACAGCTTGATATTGAACACTATCAGAAAAAAATCGATCGTTCATAATTACACACCACACATTATCTTGAAATAAACAATAATTATTAAGTATATTATAAACAACATTCAACGCATTGTCAATGCTATAAGTAATAAATAAGAAATCAAAAACAGAAACCAATAATTAAGAAATTATCGATTTATATAGATTGTTATAGTAAAATGACATAGGTTCGAGTCCAAAAATCTTGAAAATGTTGTCAAGAAATGAATCGTAACATATTTAATGAAATATTTTGTCTAACGACAAAATGTGAAGTAAAATTCGCCTATCACATTTGCGAAGCAAATATTTCATAGCGTCAGCTATTTCATATCCGCAGGATATTTCACTCGCCGCAGGCGAATTTCATTGAAAAAAGCACTTCCGAAGAAGTGCTTTTTTCATGGCGCCTCAAACAGGACTCGAACCTGTGACACCGCGGTTAACAGCCGCGTGCTCTACCGACTGAGCTATTAAGGCATATCTCTACTATATATTTTAGCTTTGTCTCTCCGCGGTGTGACACCTCGGTCAAAAACATGGTCGTCTCACTTCGCTTGGAGCGCTTGTGATACTCCTTGTTTTTTCCTGCTCGCGGTCTTGCTTCATCTCGCACTGCGAGCGCAAAACCGTGAGCCAGTTAACAGCCGCGTGCTCTACCGACAAAGCTTTAAGGCATTTTAACCGCTTTAGATGAGCTAAAGCGGTTTTGTTTGTGTCGGCAT
>JAEDEQ010000053.1 GCA_016293225.1 Clostridiaceae bacterium | reverse complement strand
CAAGAAAACTCTCGCCGTTTTTCAGCGAGCGGCGCAACTCGACCGTAGAGGACATTAAGCGTCAGCCGGGCTATAAGGAGTAACGCAATGCACATACCGCTCATGGAAACTCAAAAGGTTCAGATTGAAGAGTTTGAAAAAGCTCTGGAAGAGTCTAAAATTCAAAATCACATTGAATATGATGTCCGCGACTGGCTTTATGTTCCGAATCACTACGGAGAATACCGTTACATACTCGGCACAACGGGCAAAAAGCCGCTAATCTGCATCGGTATAAACCCATCGACCGCCGCACCGAACAAGCTGGACAATACCCTTAAATCGGTTGAACGCATTGCAAAAGGGAACGGCTTTGATTCCTTTATCATGTTCAATGTCTATGCCCAGCGCGCAACTCGACCGCAGGATATGGACAAAATACTGAACGAAGAGCTTCACCGTGAAAATATGAAAGCGTTCGATTACGTTCTTTCGCTTTATGAGGGTGAACACCCGGCGGTATGGGCGGCATGGGGCAATATTGTTGAAATGCGGCCGTACCTAAAGCTTTGCCTTCGCGACATGGCCGAGATTGGAAAAATTCACGGTGCGCTGTGGTATTCTTCGGGCGCCATTAGCAAAAAAGGTCACCCGCATCATCCGCTTTATCTGCGCAAGGACAGCGGACTTGACGAGTTTGACATTGATAAATACCTGAATATCCTGTAATTTGTAATAAAATATCCCTTTCATTAATAAGAATTACCAACGCTTCTTATTTGTGGAGGGATATTTTTGAATGAGCTTGTTGAAAAAAGGGCGCAGACCCTTGCGGAATATATCGTTGAAACCAAGGCGACGGTCAGAGCGGCGGCAAAGCGCTTTGACGTGAGCAAATCAACAGTACATACCGACGTTTCCTTGCGGCTTAAAGAAATTGACCATGACCTTTATGAAAGAGTGCGCGTTGTTCTTGATGAAAACAAGGCTGAACGCCATATCCGCGGAGGAAACGCAACAAAGGAAAAATACAGAAAAAAGCACCGGGAGCAAAAAGGTTGACATAATGAACAAAAATGACTATAATAAAATAAGCGCCGGATATATTAAGCAGCTGCTGATTAATTGATATTACGGCGCCGGAACGCAAAGGAAAAGAAGGCAATTATAAATGGGAAAAACCGAAATGGGCTGCGACTGCACCCATATTGATGAAGAACTTGTTCGTTTAACAAAAAAGAATATGCCCGATGACGAGCTGATTTTTGATCTTGCCGAATTTTTCAAGGTCTTTGCCGATTCAACGCGCATGAAAATTCTTTGGGCGCTGCATGAAAACGAGCTGTGCGTCTGCGACATCGCCGTTGTGCTGAACATGACGAAATCCGCCGTTTCGCATCAGCTTAAATATCTGCGCAGCGCAAACCTTGTTAAAAACCGCAAGGACGGAAAAATTGTTTATTACTCGCTTTCGGACTCTCATGTTAAGGAAATTTTTGAAATGGCAGTTGAACATCTTGAAGAACTGAATTGAACAGCCCTTATACGGGGCTGTTTACTTGTTTTTTTAACAATTCCGTGATACAATAAAATCCGGGCAGCTGCCTATTAATGACGGCACGGTCAGTCTGCGGTATCCGGAGCAGCAAAGGAGAGGGCCGATGGAACAAAAGCCACAAATTGTTATTTCAAAAATGACCGAAAATGATGTTCCCTTTGTCGCTTTGCTTGAAAAGGAGTGCTTCAGCTCTCCGTGGAGCGAAAGGTCGCTGCTTGAAAGCCTTGAAAATGAAGGTTCGGTTTTTCTCTGCGCAAGCGTCGGCGGAAAAATCATCGGCTATATCGGCGCCACTGTTGTCCTTGACGAAGCATATGTTTCCGATCTCGCCGTTTCAAAAGACATGAGACGAAAGGGAGCAGGCACGGCGCTGCTTTCCGGCTGCGAAAAGCTCTGCCGCGAAAGGGGCTGCTCGTTTCTCAGCCTTGAAGTGCGCAAAAGCAACGGTGCGGCCGTTGAGCTTTATCGGAAAGAGGGCTTTCAGGCTGTGGGGGAGAGGAAGAACTTCTACTCCGCTCCGTGTGAAAACGCAGTGATAATGACAAAATATTTCAATTAATTTCGCTAATACGATAATTAAGGGTTGATAGTACATGAAAATTCTCGCAATCGAATCCTCCTGCGATGAAACCGCCGCTGCGGTTGTTGAAAACGGAAGGACTGTTCTTTCCTCTGTTATTGCGTCGCAGGTTGAGGAACATAAAATTTACGGCGGAGTTGTGCCGGAAATTGCCTCGCGCCGCCATGCCGAAGCAATCTCGGGCGTTGTCGGCAAGGCGCTTGAGGACGCAAAGCTTACCCTTGACGATATCGATGCCGTTGCCGTAACATATGCGCCCGGTCTTATCGGCGCACTGCTTGTGGGCGTGAACTATGCAAAAAGCCTTGCCTATTCAAGAGGGCTTGACCTTATTGCCGTTCATCATCTCAGGTCGCATATTGCCGCAAATTACATTACGCACCGTGAGCTTGAACCGCCGTTTTTCTGCCTTGTTGTCAGCGGCGGCCACAGCCATATGGTCATTGTTAAGGATTATACCGAGTTTGAGGTTGTCGGAAAAACGCGTGACGACGCTGCGGGCGAAGCGCTTGACAAGGCTGCGCGCTCCATGGGTCTGCCTTATCCGGGCGGTCTGAACCTTGACCGCGAATGTAAAAACGGCAACGAAAACGCCTATAAATTTCCGCGCCCAAAGGTTCATGACAATGAGCTTGACTTCAGCTTTTCCGGCCTTAAAACCGCTGTTATTAACACTATCCACAATGCAAAGCAAAAGGGTGAACAGATTAATGTTTCCGACCTCGGTGCGTCGTTCCAAAAGGCTGTTGTTTCGTTCCTTTGCGATAACACCGAAAAGGCGGCAAAATTGTACGGAATGAAAAAGATTGTGCTTGCAGGAGGGGTCTCGGCCAACAGCGTTCTGCGCCGGCGCATGAAGGAGCTTTGCGAAAAAAACGGCTGGTCGCTTTATCTTCCCGCTTTGCCCCTGTGCGGTGACAATGCCGCAATGGTGGGCGCTCAAGGCTATTATGAGTACCTTGCCGGCAACCGTGCGCCCCTTGCGCTCAACGCTTTTGCCACAATGCCCATTGAACAAAACGGGTATCTCAGCCCGGCTGAATAATTTAAAAGGAGGCAGCGTTTATGAAAAAACAGCTTTCGCTTAAAAAAACCGTTCTTTACATTTTGTTTGTTGCCGCGCTCTGCGCCCTTTTTTCGGTTTTTACCCTTGCGGCAAAGCCGTCTGTACCGGAAGTCACCGGCATAAAAATAATGGGAAAAACAAGCACCGCCGTATCGCTTGAATGGACTGTCAAAGGCAAGGCGTCGGGCTACCGCATTTACCGATATTATCCCGAGACTAAAAAGTATAAGCAGCTGAAAAATCAGAAATCAAGGAAATATACCGTAAAATCGCTCACCCCGGGCGAATACTATGTTTTTGCCGTCAGACCTTATGTTGAAAGAGGCAAAAACACCCTGAACGGAAGCTATAAGAAAAAAACCGCCTACACTCCGCTTGACCCGGTTACAAAAATAACGCAGAAAACAACTGAGCCCACTTCCCACAGACTTTCTTGGACAAAGGTCCGCGGCGCGGATTATTACGAGATATGGTATTACAAAAAAGAAAAGGGCGGCTTTGTCCGCCTCAGCGGAGGAAGTTTGAAAAATTCCTGCAATATGACCAGGCTGAATCCTGCGAGCGTTTATAAATACAAGGTTCGCGCCGTCAGCGTAGCTTCCAACGGCAAGTTTATCTATTCAAAGCTTTCGGGCGCCTTCACTGCGGTCACAAGTGTTCCTAAGGTGGAATTTTTCAAAGCGTCAGCCGTCACCACGGAGGGTTACAAGCTCACATGGAAAGCCATACCGAACGTGCAGGCGTATTACCTTTATCGCTTTGACAACACCACCGGCGAATATGACCTGATAACTGCCTGCAATAAGCCGGAATACACCGTGAACGGAAAGGAAAGCGCCGAGCGCGACAGTTACTGCGTTAAGGCTTATGCCGTTGTCAACGGTAAAAAGATGTACGGCGATATGTCGGATATTCTTGATGCCTCCACCAAGCCGGAAAGCGTGAGCCTTTATAAAGGCGAGGGAGACCTTATCGGAAACAAAAAGGTTATTCTTGAATGGGACGAGTGCGAAAAGGCAGACGGCTATTTCATCTATATGTCAAAAGATCCGGACAGCGGCTTCACCTTGAAAAAGGAGATAACAAGTCCGCAAACGCTCAGCGCCGTTATTGAAAGGCTTGAAAACCGAACTCCCTATTATTTCAGAATCAAAAGCTACGTTACGGTCAACAACGAATACGTTCTTTCGGAAAGCTTAAACACAGTCAGAACCTTTGCATAAAGTGTGACCGCGGACGTCGGATAAGGAAAGGCTTTATAAAATGGAAATTATGCTTGGAAAAGAATGTGATATTGATAGTTGGATGTGTCTTGTAAATAAAGTAAAGGGAAATTTTCCCGGACTTGAAACAAAAGAGGATTTAGAAGGACACAGGGATACAGTTTTAGACTTTATCAGCAGGAAATCAGCGATCTGCGCAAAAAGTAATGACAAGATTGTTGGCGCACTATTGTTTTCAAAAGATGATAATGTGCTTTGCTTTTTAGCTGTAGATAGTGAATATCGCAGACAGCATATTGCAGAAAAAATGGTGTCCTATATGCTTGCGTTTATGGACTCAAAAAAAGATGTAGTCGTCACAACGTATCGTGATGGAGTCCCTGAGGAAATTGCCGCAAGAGCGTTTTACAGGAGCTTAGGATTTACTGAGGGGAAAATGAAAGAAGAGTTTGGAAGCCCGGTTCAGGAATTTGTGTTGAAACGATTTAACTGAATTTTTAAACCGCTTTCAAAAAACAAAAACTCCTGAATCCTTATAACCAAAGGATTCAGGAGCGTTTTACCTGGTGATCCATCGGGGATTCGAACCCCGGACACCTTGATTAAAAGTCAAGTGCTCTGCCAACTGAGCTAATGAATCAAACAGCTTGACTATAATAGCCTATTTGCCCGGAATTGTCAAGCATTTTTTCAAGATTTTTCAATTTTTTTGTGTGCGATTGTGTATAAACGGTCATTTTATTTTTGACGGACGGAGGAGAAATATGCTTCTTTCAAACTTAAAATATGTTGATAAGAATTTTTCGGTAATAACCGGCAGTATTGAAACCGACGGCGAAAAGCTTTGCGCTTTTTCGTCCGCAAAGGGCGGAACGGATATGGAGGGTCTGCTGGCCATGCCGGGCTTTATTGATATTCATACCCACGGCGGCGACGGCGTTGACTGGTGCGATAAGGACGAAAAAAAGCTTCAGAAGCTTACAATGTATTACGCAAAAAGGGGAGTGACCTCGGTCTGCCCTACAACTATGACTCTTCCGGAAAGCGAGCTGCGCTTTGTTCTTGAAGCTATCGAAAAAGTCAGGGGTAACGAAAGCGGCGCCTATATTCACGGAATAAACATGGAAGGGCCGTACATTTCATATGAAAAGCGCGGCGCACAGAATCCCGGATATATCAGACCGGCCGATGAAAAGGAATTTGAACGGCTCTCCGGCGTTTCAAAAATTCTGCTTGTTGACCTTGCTCCGGAGACCGAGGGCGCGCTTTCCTTTGCACGCAGCGTTTGCGGCAGCGCCGTATGCAGCGTTGCCCATACCTGCGCAACCTTTGAGCAGGCGGTAAGGGGCTTTGAGAGCGGATTTTCTCATGTTACCCATCTTTTCAATGCCATGACAGGGTTTGAAAGCAGAAGCCCCGGCGTTGTCGGCGCCGTTTTTGCGTCCGACCGCGTAACTGCCGAGCTTATCTGCGACGGTTTTCATCTTGCGCCCGAAACGGTTAAGCTGTCGTTTAAAATCCTCGGTTCCAACCGTGCTGTTGCAATAAGCGATTCACTCAGCAGCGCCGGCTGTGCGGACGGAGAATATATGCTCGGCGGACAAAAGGTTATAGTTAAAAATGCGCGCGCACACCTTGAGGACGGAACCATTGCCGGCAGTACGACCAATCTTTTCGATGAGTTCAGAAATCTGCTTTCGTTTTCAATTCCGTTTGCGGACGCGCTTGCAGCCTGTACGATAAATCCGGCAAGAGTTATCGGCGCCGACAGCGTTTGCGGAAGCCTTGAGGAGGGCAAAAACGCCGATATAATTTTTGTTGATTCTTCAATGAATTTAAAGCATGTTATGATAAAGGGAAAATTGATTTACTGAGTTGAATTTTGCTCTCAAATATGATATTATATTCAACGATTCGACAAAAAATGTATAATATTTTCAATTTTATCATTATATGAAAGGAAAAGACGCGGAAAGCTTTTTTGTCGCTTCTGCGTCAATGGTGCCACAATGAAATATGTTGTTGTTCTTTACGACGGAATGGCTGACTATCCCGTTCCGGTTCTCGGCGGAAAAACGCCCATGATGTGCGCAAAAAAGCCGCTTTTTGACTCCCTTGCAAGGCGCTCCGTTGTAGGTCTTGTCAAAACCGTTGACGATTCCCTCAAGCCCGGAAGTGATGTTGCAAACATGAGCGTAATGGGCTTTGATCCGCTCAAGTATTATACAGGCCGTTCACCGCTTGAAGCGGTCAGCATCGGAGTTAATCTTCGTGATGATGATATCACCCTGCGCTGCAACCTTGTCACCCTTTCCGAGGACGAGCCTTATGAAAGCAAAACAATGGTTGATTATTCTGCCGGCGATATCTCCACAGAGGAAGCGCGCGAGATAATGAAAAGTGTTCAGGAGCATTTCGGCAATGAAGAGTTCACTTTTTACCCCGGCGTAAGCTACCGTCACTGCCTTGTTGTTCACGGCGGAACGACCGACCTCGGAACAATGACTCCTCCGCACGATATCAGCAAAAAGGTTATAGGCTCTCATCTTTCAACAAACGAAAACGCCGCAAAGCTTATTGCAATGATGAAAGAAAGCTACGATTTTTTGAAAGAACACCCGGTCAACAAAAAGAGGATTGCCGCAGGAAAGCGCCCGGCCAACTCCATTTGGCTCTGGGGCGAGGGAAAAAAGCCTGTTCTGCCGTCGTTTGAAAGTCTTTTCGGACTGAAGGGCGCCGTTGTTTCCGCTGTTGATCTTTTAAAAGGAATTGCAATCAGTGCAAAAATGGACGCGCCCGATGTTGACGGCGCAACGGGATATATTGACACAAACTTTGAAGGTAAGGCGGAAGCCGCAATGAAAGAGCTTGAGGACGGAAAAGACTTTGTCTATATCCACTTTGAAGCCCCTGACGAATGCGGCCACAGGAACGAACCGGAGAATAAGGTCCGCGCTATCGAGCTTATTGACGAGCGTGTTCTTCCCATTGTTCTCAAAAGTCTTGAAAAATATGACGATTATAAAATTATGATTCTTCCGGATCACCCGACGCCCATCGTCACCATGACCCACGCGCGCGATCCCGTTCCGTTTATGATCTATCACAAAAAGCATGAGGTTGCCGGCGTTGACACCATTAACGAGGAAACTGCCGCCGCAACGGGAACTTTTGTTGACAGAGGCTGCAAATTAATGAAAATGTTTATTTCGGAGGACAGCGAACAATGAGCAAGATTCTAATAATTGATGACGAAAGCGCAATTGCCAATCTTGTTTCCGATGCTCTTGAGGATGAGGGCTTTGAAACGATGATTTGCAGCGACGGAAACGAGGCTTATGATTATATCGAAGCGCATCCGTCAGATATTTCCCTGATTACTCTTGATATAATGATGCCCGGACTCAGCGGCCTTGAGCTTTGCCGCATGATAAGGAACAAGGTTGATTGTCCCATTATTTTTGTCTCCGCAAAAGGCAAGACCCTCGATACCGTGCTCGGCCTTGAAATCGGCGGAGACGACTATATCTCAAAGCCCTTTGTTGTTGAAGAGCTTGTTGCAAGAGTCAAGGCTCACCTGCGCCGCGAGCAGCGCAGCAAAGATGTTTTTGATGACGGAGTTATCAAGGTCGGAGATATTGAAATACATACCGGTTCTTTTGAAGTTTTCAAAAATTCAAAGCCGATTCAGTTTTCGACCCGCGAATTTCAGCTGCTTCAGTATCTCATGGAAAATGCCGGAAAGGTGCTGACCCGTGAGCAGATTTTCAGCCATGTCTGGGATACCGAATTCGGAGATATCGGAACCGTTGCGGTCAATATCAAGAGCATCAGGGATAAGCTTGACCCGAACAATGAATACATCAAGACCGTTTGGGGCGTCGGCTATAAATTTGTTAAAACTCACTGAGGTTTATAGGGAACTTTAAAAATGACTAAGGACAGAAAAGCAAACTTCGTTGTCATACTCCTGTTTTTGGGCGTTATTATTGCGTTTGCGTATTCATATAACGCCTCCGTTACCACCGCAGTAACAAATTCGGCGTATAACGACGAGGAAAGTCTGAAAAAGTATAACAATGAGATTATCGAAAAGCTCGGGCAGACCGAAAGCACCGATGAGTGGTCTGCAATAGTCGAGCAGTACCGTGACATTGTCATCGTGATTGAAGACAGCTCGAACGAGGTCGTAACGCGCTCCAAGGACAGGAACTGGACGGCGCTCGACGTCAAGGTCAGAACCGCGTTTGAATATAAAAGCAAAGCGTATATGCTCATTTCCTCGGTCTATCTTCTTCGTGATTATACGGCGGACAGCAAGGAGCTTGTCAAGTTTGTTTTTGTTGAGTTCCTTATAGGGCTTTCTGCGCTGTTCCTTCTGATTTTCATAATATACACGATGATGCTCAAGCCGTATCGTGAGTTTTATCAGCTCATTGAGGAATATGAGCGCGGAAAAACACTTTCAAAGCATCATTTCAGGGGCTATATCGGCCATGTTTACGACCGTTTTGTTTCTCTGACACGCAACCTTGAGCATCAGCAGCAGAATCAGCAGAGGATAATAGCCTCAATTTCGCATGATATCAAAACGCCGCTGACCTCAATACTCGGTTATGCCGAGCGCATCAGGAGCGGAAATATCAGCGAGGAAAAAAAGCTTCGCTATCTTAACACCGTCTATGAAAAGGCGCTTGAAATTCAGGAGCTTGTTGATGAATTTGACGAATACCTGAGTTACAACATGGCAAAGCAGGTTCATACCGAAAAAATAGATACCGGAACGCTCAGGAAGGCTCTTGAGCATGAATACGAAGCCGAGCTTGAAATGTCCGGAATCTCGTTCAGAATCATCAATAATGCCGAAAAGGCAAGCATAATGATTGACCGCACAAAGATGCGCCGCGTTTTCGGCAATATTATCGGAAACAGCGTCAAGCATATGCTGACAGATGATAAAAGAATAGAGATTGAGATCAACTGCGACCGCGAAAATGTTTATATCAACGTAAACGACAGCGGCGAGGGTGTTGAAGACGAAAAGCTTGAGATCATTTTTGAGCCGCTTTATACCTCAGACGAGGGCAGGCGCGTTGCCGGCCTCGGTCTTGCCATCTGCCGCGAAATTGTTGAAAGTCACGGCGGAAGCATTTATGCAAAGCATTCATCGCTCGGCGGCCTGGAGGTTTGTATTGAGCTTTCGAGGGTAAAGTGATTTTTAAGGTGTATGGAGGAAAAGGGCAGTGTCATTCATAAAAAAGCATAAGATACTCACTTCCGTCATTATTGTTGCGGTTTCGCTCTGTATGCTCGCTTTCGGAACGTGTTACTATTTTTTGGACAAGATCAATATTGACGATTCAAACGCGGCGGCGGAAACAACCGGCGTAAATTTTGAAAGCATTGTTGCTGCGGAAAATGGTATTCCGGATTTTGACAGTCTTGACAAAGACGACAGGAAAACGTTTGATACCGCTGACGAAGAAATCCGCCAAAACCTTGCCAACGGCAAGATTTGGAAAAGCGACAGCGTGCTCAACATTCTGCTGCTCGGAACGGATTACGGAACCGCCAGCTCTACCTACGGCCGCTCGGACGCAATGATCATCTTGTCCGTTAACAAGGCTGTTCAAAAGGTTAAGCTCATTTCAATTTCAAGAAACGTCTATGTCGCAATACCGGGCTTTAATAATTCAATGATAAGCCATGCGCACATCTTCGGCGGTCCCGCCCTTTCAATAAAAACCGTTGAGCAGAATTATAAAATTGGCATTGATAACTATGTAAGCTGCGGCTTTGATTCGTTTGTAAAGATCATTAATATTTTAGGCGGAGTCAGGCTCACCCTCAGCGAAATTGAAGCCAAAGCCATGAGCAAATATGACAGCTCTATCACCGGAGCGGGAAGCTATCTTCTTAACGGTGAGACCGCGCTGCAGTATTCACGCCAAAGATATTTTGACAGTGACAAGAACAGAACGGAAAGGCAGCGTAAGCTGCTTTCGGCGCTTGCGGATAAGTTTAAAAGCATTACTGTAAAGCAGGCGCTAAAAATTGTTAATACTGTTCTGCCGCTTGTGAATACGGACATGAAAAAAAGTGAGATTATATATCAGCTTGCCTCGGCTGTCAGATATCTTTCATGGGAAAGGGAGCAGTATTATCTGCCTGCAAAATCATATGATTATGTTATGAAAAACGGATATTATGTAAATTTTCTCGACTGGCCATATGAACTGAATTACGCGCATGAGCTGATTTATGAGGGCGTCATTCCCGAGTATAAGGAGCAGAGCTGATGGGCAAAAGGAAAAGCAATGTTGTTCTTAAAAAGAACGATGAAATAACGCTCGAGATAACGGCTTTGACCTCGCAGGGCAGCGGGGTCGGCCGTTTTGAATCAATGGCGGTTTTTGTTGACGGCACTGCACCCGGCGATATCGTTCTTGCTCACATCATTCTTGTTAAGCAGAGCTATGCTGTCGGCAAAATCAAAAGAATAATCAAGCCCTCAAAGCACAGAATTGACTGCGACTGCTCTGCCGCATTCTCCTGCGGCGGTTGTTCATACCGTCATATTGACTATGCCGAAGAGCTTGAGGAAAAAAAGAGGCGTGTTCAGGACGCGTTTGAGCGCATCGGCTCAATCAAAATCCCGGTCAATGAGATTCTGAGCGGTAAAGATATCGACCGATACCGAAACAAAGCCCAGTATCCGATTGCGCTTACAAGCGAGGGGAAAACGCTCATTGGTTTTTACGCCAAAAAGAGCCACAGGATAGTTGACTGCCGCGACTGCCTTTTGCAGCCGAAGGAATTTGAAAATATTCTTCGCGTTATCGAGCGCTGGGCGGCGATGTGTTCAATAAGCGTCTATGATGAGCAAAAGAAAAAAGGACTGCTTCGCCGCATCTATCTGAGAAAAGGATTTAAAACAGGACAGATAATGGTCTGCCTTGTTGTTACAAGTCGCTTTGTCAAGCACACCGACAGGCTGATAAACGATCTGCTTAAAGAAAACGATAATATAAAAAGCATAGTTCTTAACGTCAATTCAAAGGACACTAATGTTGTGCTTTCAAATGAATGCATAACTCTTTGGGGCAGCGATTATATCGAGGACGAGCTTTGCTCGCTGAAATTCAGAATTTCGCCGCTTTCGTTCTTTCAGGTCAATCCGCATGGAGCACAGATACTTTACGAAAAGGCAGCCGAATACGCAGCACTCACCGGGACGGAAACTTTGCTTGACCTTTACTGCGGAACAGGTACAATAGGCCTTTCAATGGCAAAAAAGGCGAGGAAGGTAATCGGCGTTGAGATCATACCGCAGGCTATCGAGAACGCAAAGGAGAATGCGCGGCTCAATAAGATTGAAAATGCCGAATTCTTCTGCGACGACGCTTCGGGTGCGGCAAGGCGCATAAGTGAAAGAGGCACAAAAATTGACGTTATTGTTCTTGATCCGCCGCGGAAAGGCTGCAGCCGCGATGTAATTGAAGCGGCGGTGAAAATGGCACCCGAACGCATTGTTTACGTTTCCTGCGATCCCGCGACTCTTGCAAGGGATTGCGCGCTTTTCGTTTCTTACGGCTATGATGTTAAGCATATCACCGCAGTCGATATGTTTCCGAGAACGAGCCATGTTGAAAGTTGCGTGCTCCTTTGTCGTGAAG
>JAEDEQ010000052.1 GCA_016293225.1 Clostridiaceae bacterium | reverse complement strand
AAATTCCGGTTTGGCGGTGTTTCGAATTCTTGCTCAACTTCGCCAAAGGGTGCAACAGAGCAAAGAAACTGCACCCTTTTGTGATTTCTATCGGAATTACTGTTATCCGCCAAAACCTTGCCGGTAGCCGGTTTTATACGCTGCCGGATTTTCTTGACTAATTAATGTGTGGAAAATGGAACATACCAAGAGGGGAGGGGCTCAGTTGTGGCCATGTGGAATCCGTGGAGAGGGTGCAGAAAGTGCAGCGACGGGTGCTTGCATTGCTATATTCATAAAGGCGATGCCAGGAGAAAGGTTAACACAAACAACATAGTAAGAACCAAAGACTTTTACAAGCCGGTGGAAAAAACGAAAAACGGCAGCTATAAAATGAAACCCGGAACGGTATATCTGGGCTTTTCAACAGACTTCCTGATTGAAGAAGCGGACGAGTGGCGCGGGGAATGCTGGTCCATGATACGGGAGCGTTCGGATTGCACCTTCCTGTTTTTAACAAAGCGGATAGAACGATTTAAGGACTGTATTCCCGATGATTGGGCAGACGGTTATGAAAATGTAATTGTATGCTGTACCGTTGAAAACCAGCAAAACGCAGACAGGAAGCTGTCCGTTTTTAAGGCTTTGCCGATTAAGCACAAGTGTATTACCGCGCAGCCGTTGCTTGAAAGAGTGAATCTCGAAAAGTACCTTGACGGTATTGAGCTTGTTGTTGTCGGCGGTGGATCCGACACAAACGCCAGGGTGCTTGATTACGCCTGGGTTCTGGATATCCGGGAACAATGCGTCAGAAAAAACGTTGATTTTGAATTCAGACAATGCGGAACGCATTTTATAAAGGACGGCAGGCTGTATAAGCTGCAAACAAAAGACTTGTGCAGGCAAGCAAGGGCGGCCGCTATCAATTATAAGGCTGCCGAGAGGTCTATATGAAAGGCATCGACCACAGCTACTATTACGAGGGCTATACAGCCTTTATATGGTTTTAGGACTTATACAAGCAACGCCGGCCGGTCAAACGCCCGACATACAACACAACAAAAACTAACCGCACGTTTGCTTTTTGAACGGCAAGCGTGCGGCTTTTGTTGTCTGTGGTTAAAGTGCTGTCATAATTCAAGCTTTCCCTTGACGCCGAACCGTGCAAGCGACCTTGCGCATTCGTTCAAAGGAAGCCCCATAACGGTGAAATAATCGCCGTTTATTTTTTTAACAAGAATGCTGCCGAGTCCCTGTATCCCGTAGGCTCCGGCCTTGTCCATCGGTTCTCCGGTTGCAATGTATGACCGGATTGTTGCATCGTTGAGTTCATAAAACTCAACTTTTGTGCAGGTGACAAAGCCCTCGCTTTTCTCGCCGTCGGTGATGTATACGCCGGTGAAGACCTCGTGCTCGCGCCCGGAAAGAGTTCTGAGCATTGCAAACGCCTCCTTTTCACCGTGCGGCTTGCCGAGAATCTTTCCGCCGAGGGATACCACGGTGTCGCAGCCGAGGACGACCGCGCCTTTGTTCTGCGCCGAAACAGAAAGCGCTTTCCTTTTTGCAAGCTCTTTAACCGCGGCTTCGGCGCTGATACCCTCCCCGAGCGTCTCGTCCGCGTCGGAGGGAACAACCTCAAACCGATAGCCCGCAAGCGAGAGCAGCTCGCGTCTTCGCGGCGAATTTGAGGCTACGATAAAGCTTTTCATATCCTGCCCTCCGAAAGAAGCTTTTCCGTTTTGAGGACGAGCGCAACGGTCTTGCTGTCCGCAATTTCGCCGTCCATAACAAGCTTCACCGCGTCCTTGAGAGGTATTTCCTCAACGGACAAAAACTCACCCTCATCAAGGTGCTGGCTCGTTTTTTTGAGCCCGCGCGCAAGGAAAAGGTGAATGATTTCCGTGCAGTAGGCAACCGTGGGATAAACCTCGCCCATGGGAACAAAGCTTTCCGCGGTTACACCGCACTCCTCCTCAAGCTCGCGCATACCGGCCGAAAGAGGGTTCTCGCCCTTTTCAAGCTTTCCGGCGGGCAGCTCAAGAAGCACGCGGTTATATGGATAGCGGAACTGCCGGACAAACAGAAGTCCGCCGTTTTCCGTCAGCGCGGCAACGCAGACTCCGCCGTGGTGCTCAACAAGCTCGCGGTGGGTTATTTTGCCGTCCGGAAGAACAACAGTGTCGTTATAGACGTTGATTATCCTGCCTTCAAACACAGTTTTTCTGTCTATTCTTTTTTCGGTAAAATCCATTTTGATGTCTCCTTTCGGAATACTACAGACAGGCTCCTGAATATAAATCTATAGCTGATGAAATTGCTGTCGGTACATAACAGATTTTGGATGTGGTTTTATGAATATTGAAAATAATGAGACTTTCTTTGATTATGAGCAGAGCAAAAGAATGATTGAAGCGCTGACAAAGGAATTTCCGTTCCTCGGCGTTGATGTTGTTGGGCGGACCTGCCTCGGGCGCGCGATATTTTCACTCACTGTCGGAAACAGGCGCAACCGCGTTCTGCTTGCAGGCGGCTTTCACGGCTCGGAGTGGCTGACGTGTCTTGTCCTTTTCCGCTTTGCCGAAAAGCTCTGCCGTTCAATCGAAACAAAAAGTCTGCTTTGCTCGGTAGATATCTCAAGGGCGTTCACGGAGCTTGGAGCCGTAATAATACCCTGCGTCAATCCCGACGGAGTTGAAATTGCCGTTCACGGGCCGTCGGGCGCAAGGAGCGCGCGAAGCTTTGTTGAAAGTATCGGCTGCAAAGACTTCAAAAAATGGAATGCCAACGCAATGGGTGTTGATATCAACCACAATTTCAACGCCGGCTGGGAAACGCTGCGGCAGATGGAGGAGGAGCAGGGCATTAAAGGACCTGCCGAGCGCCGGTTCGGCGGCTTCCGCGCGGAAAGCGAGAGCGAAACCAAGGCGCTCACAAGGCTTTGCCGCCTTATCCCGTTCCGTCAGGCGATGGCGGTTCATTCCCAGGGCGAGGAGCTTTACTGGCAATACGGCGATGAAATGCCGCCGCAGGCGCACATGATGGCAAAGATACTTGCCGATTCCTGCTCATACCGCCTTGTTGAAAACGCGGGTCTTGCCTCGCACGGAGGCTTCAAGGATTGGTTCATCAGTGAATTTTTCCGCCCGGCGTTCACTCTTGAAATCGGCAAGGGCGAAAATCCGCTGCCCGTTTCAATGCTTGACGAAATATACAGCCGCATTGAGGAAACGCTCACAATCTTCACGCTGATGTAATCAAAGGCGCTTATCCTTTTCAACTGCGGCGTCCACTGCCGCTGCAACAGCCGCTTCAAAGCCGTTCTTTTGCAGCGAGAGAACGCCCTCAATAGTCGTTCCGCCCGGTGAGCAGACCCTGTCGGTCAGCTCCATCGGGTGTTCTTTTGTTTCAAGAATCATTTTAGCACTGCCGAGAACGGCCTGGGCGCAGATTTCAAGCGCCTGAGCCTTGGGCATACCGTGCTTGACCGCGGCGCGCGCCATTGCGTCAATGAACATATAGGCAAATGCGGGCGAACAGCCGCCGATAACGCCGAAGAGGGGAAACATATTCTCCGAAAGCGCAACAGCGGTGCCGAATGAACGGCACATTTCTCCAACAAACGCAACATCTTCTTCGGTTGCGTTTTTGTTCGGGCAAAAGGCGCTGACTGCCTCGCCGACCGCCGCGTTGATGTTCGGCATCACGCGCACAAGGCGGACAGAGGAGTGCAGCCTTTCCTCAAGGAAGGAGAGCGGTTTTCCGGCCGCAATGGAGATAACAAGCGGATTTCTTTCTTCTATAATGTCACGAAGCGGCGAAATTACGGCCGCAAGCATATTGGGCTTGACCGAAAGGACAACCCGGTCGCAGCTTTCAGCAAGCCCGTCTGCGCTTTCAAAGACTTTCAAGCCGAATTTTTCCGAAAGCTTTTTTGATTTTTCAGCGCATATATCAAAGACCGCAAGGTCTTCGCCTTTGAGTGTTCCTGATGAAACAAGACCGCTTATCATGGCCGAAGCCATGTTTCCGGCACCGATGAATCCTGTCATTTTTCCTCAACCTCGTTTTCTTCGGTTTCGTTCTCCTCTTCGGGAAGCTCGGACGTGCAGTGAGGGCATCTTGTGGCTTCAATGCTTATCTCGCTCATGCAGAACGGGCATTTTTTTGTTGTGGGTGCGGCGGCTTCCTCCGGCTTTTTGCCGATTTCGGCAAGTCTGTTCAGACCCTTGACAAGCAGGAAGATGATGAACGCCATGATGAGGAAGTTGAGCACGGCGGTGATGAACGAGCCGTAATTGAGCGTTGCAAAGCCTGCGTCCTTGGCTGCGGCGGCTGTTGCAAACTTCTGGTCGGTTATGCCGAGCACAAGAAACTTGTCAGCAAAGTTGATGCCCTTTGTTGCAAGCGAGATAACGGGTGAAATAATGTCGTTGACAAGGGAGTTGACAATCGCCTGGAAAGCTCCGCCGATGATAACGCCGACTGCAAGGTCTATTACGCTGCCGCGCATGATAAACTTTTTAAATTCGCCTATGAAGCCTTTGCTTTTCTCTTTCATTTTTATTAACGCTCCTTTGTTTGTATTAAACCGTATTCTATCATAAAAGACGGCGGTTTTCAACAGGTGTAAGGACAAAAACGGCCTTTGTATGAAGCTTTTGGTTTTGCCCGTTCTGTATCGTCCGCGAGACGGACTCACACGCCCGTAAGGTCAAAGGAGGGAATGAACTGCTCTGCGGCGGAGTCAAGCTCCTGCAAAAAAACATTCTCAAAGCCGAGGTCTTCAAGGAAGCAGACGGCTTTTTCATATTCGCGGCGTGTAATTTTCCTTTGCAGCTCGGGAAAGCTTTCAAGCTTGCCGCAGGGCGTGTACTGCGCCATGAGGCTGATATATGTTTTTGCGCCGAGATTTTCCTTGATCCATTCAAAAATGCGCCTTGACTGATTCACGTTCTTCGGCAGGACAAGGTGGCGGATAATGAGCCCCTTTTTCATGAGTCCGTCCTCAAAAATATCCTCCGGCTGTTGGCGGCGCATTTCAAGTATGGCCGCCGACGCGGTTTCAAAGTAATCCGCCGCGCCGCAATAACGCAGTGAGCGCTCCGGGTCAAAGAATTTGAGGTCGGGCAGATAGATATCAACAAGACCCTCAAGCCTTCTGAGCGTTTCAAGGCTTTCATAGCCGCCGCAGTTATACACAACGGGCACCGGCGAATGATAAGCGCGCAGTATTCCCGAAAGCCTCTCTGCATACTGCGTTGCGGTCACAAGGTTCAGGTTGTGCGCGCCCTCGCTTATCAATGAATCAAAAATCTCCGTCAGCCTTTCGTCCGTTATTTCCTTTCCGCATTTTGCGCGGCTGACTTCAAAGTTCTGGCAAAACACACAGCGAAGATTGCAGCCGGAAAAAAAGACCGCGCCGCTGCCGTTTGTTCCGCTTATCGGCGGCTCCTCCCAGAAATGCTTTGCCGCGCGGGCAACAACAAAGCTTTCTCCGGCGCCGCAAAAGCCGTGCTTTTTGCTGCGGTCAACGCCGCATTTACGCGGACAGGCGTTGCAAATCATTTTTCGTCACTCCTCCCTTTTTCGGCATTTTACCATATCCGCCGCGTTTTTGCCAGATAAAATTTGACTTTTTCTGTGGCGGAGAATATAATAAAGCTGTGCGCTTTCACAGCGCCGCGAATCGGCAATCGCTTCTTGCGGCTGCTTTTTTCGGAGGTTTCATATGCTTTTGACGATAGACATCGGAAATACCAACATTACGCTCGGCGCTTACCGGGACGAAGAGCTCCTTTTTGTTTCAAGAATGTTTACCGCCCGTCATAAAACGAGCGACGAATTTGCCGCCGACCTTTTAAGTATTTTCAAGCTTTATGAGGTCAGTGCGCCGGACTTTTCAAAGGTTGTAATGAGCTGCGTTGTGCCTGAGATTGAGGACAGCGTTATCCGCGCGGTGAAAATGATAACCGGAAAAAAGCCTGCAATCGTCGGAGCTCAAAACCACGGAAGCTTTAAAATTGACATTCTTCCCGTTTCGGCCGTGGGAGCCGACCTTATCTGCGCCGCCGTTGCCGCAAAGGCGAAGTATACCTTGCCCTGCCTTGTTGCCGACCTCGGAACGGCAACGAAAATTATTGTTGTTGACCGGGACGGAAAGTTTGTGGGCTGCACAATTTCTCCCGGTGTCAAAATTTCAATGGACGCGCTTGCCGCAAAGGCCTCGCTGCTTCCCTCGGTAAGCTTTAAGGCGCCGAAAAAAGCCGTAGGCGCAAACACGGCCGAGTGTATTCAGTCGGGCGTTGTGTTCGGAACGGCTGCAATGCTTGACGGTCTTATCAGACGCATTTCAAACGAGCTTTCGCTCGAGAACGCAACCGTTGTTGCCACCGGAGGATACAGCAAGGGCATAATTCCCTGCTGCGAGACCGAAATTATCTATGACGAAAACCTGATTTTGGACGGATTATTTGAAATTTCCCGGGATATTTGACTTATTTTTGTCAGAATTGTTGCATTTGCTTTAGGAATGTGTTAAAATACTTGTAGAAATTTATTTTATTTCGCAAGTATTTTTTATTAGGAGGAGAATATAATGAAACATTCGATTAAAAGAGTACTTTCTGCTTTTCTTGCTTTGCTGCTGCTTTGCGTTTCCTTTGCGCCGGCTGCAGCTGCCGCAGAGGAAGAATATCCGATTGTCTATATTTACGGTATGGGCTCAGGACTTGTTGACAAGGACGGAAACAGTATTGCCGCAGCCGACGTTGACAAGGATTACATAGTTAACGCCGTTAAGGACGTTCTTAAGCAGATTCCCATTGACCCTAACGGAAACTGGGATAAATACTGCGACGCGCTTTATAACTGCTTCTCTCCGATCTACGACACGATAAGGCTTGACAAAAACGGCGAGGCCTCGGACGGCAGCCATTCCGATTTTGTCTGGCGCAAGGAGTGGCTCAGACGCAAAACCTCAAATTTCAATGCCGAGGATTATAATTTTTATTATGACTGGCGCGTTGACCCGTTTGTTTCCGCCGCGGAGCTTTCAAAATACATTGACGCGGTGCGCGAGGTTACGGGAAAAAGCAAGGTCACCCTTGTCGGCCGCTGCCTCGGCTCGTGCATAGTCACAGCGTATCTTCAAATGACCGAAAATGTTCAGGATAAGGTAAAGAACGTTATCTTTTATGCTCCCTCGGTCGGCGGCATCGGACTGCTCGGCGCGCTTTTCTCCGGTCAGGTTACAATTGACGAAAAGTCGCTTGACCGCTTTATCAATTCTTATACTGACCGTACCGCTCTTTTTGAGGACAGCGCTCTTGAAGCTTTGGTTGTTTCCGCAGTTTCGCTTGCAAGATATCTCAAGGTGCTCGGCTTCGGAACTGATGTTATCCAGGGAATTTATGACAGGGTTTTTGAAAACCTTGTTCCCCGTCTTGCTCTTACAAGCTACGGCTCCTTCCCCTCGTTCTGGAGCATGATAGGAACCGAGTATTACGAAAGCGCGCGCGACTTCGTCTTTAAAGGAAAAGAAGATGAGTACGCCAAGATGATTGAGAAGACCGATCACTTCTATTACAGCGTTACCGCAAGACTTCCGCAGCTTATCGACGAGCTTTCTCAAAAAGGTGTGGAGTTCTCCTATCTTGCCAAATACAACTTTGACCTTATTCCGGTTTTTGAAGGCAGTGACGTTCAGTCTGATAGTCTTGTTGAGCTTTCAACGCTTTCCGCCGGCGCAACGAGCGAAAAGATGGGAAGCTTCCTCTCCGAAAAGTATATTGCAGCCGCTAAGGAAAACGGAACCGATAAGTATATCTCTGCCGATAAACTTGTTGATGCCTCAACCTGCCGCTTCCCTGACAGGACATGGTTTTTCAAGAATCTTGATCACTCAACGATGCCGGACTGCGTTGATCCGCTGATTGAAAAAATTTCAAGAGGAAACGGGGACTTTACCGTCTGGTCGGACGAAATGTGGCCACAGTACGTTACTTACGACAGCGAGACAGAGACTTTTTCGCCAACGGTTGTTGAGGGCGATGATTTCCGTTCTCCGCCGAAAGATTTCATCAGCGCAATCTTCAGATTCTTCACAAGCTTTTTCAGATATCTTGCAGCTGCTTTTGAAAAGATGAAGAACAAATAATATATACCGACAAAAAACCGCCGGTTAATTGCACCCGCGATTAATCGGCGGCTTATTGAATGATTTGCTGATTTTTTTGCAAAAAACTTCAAAATCCTCTTGACGAAGGTATTAATCTGTGATAAACTCTTAATACCTCTGAAAGAGGGCTTTATTTTTGTGTCCTGATTCAGAGGGAGGCCTTAAAGGTCTTTTTGCGGTTTGTTTTTCCCGCAAAAGGGCCGCAATAATCCTTTTAATGGAGGTGCCGTTCATGAGAGTAAAAGTTACTTTGGCTTGCTCGGAATGCAAGCAGCGCAATTACAACACAATGAAAAACAAAAAGAACAATCCTGACAGGTTGGAGATGAACAAGTATTGCAGATTCTGCAAGAAGCACACTCTCCACAAAGAAACCAAATAATCACGGGAGGTTAGAGTAATGGCTGACAAAGAAAAAAAAGCTGCTCAGGGCTCGAAGGTTGAAAAGGCCGCAACCGATGAAAGCAAGGCTGCTGCAAAGGTTGCCAAGGCCGCCAAGGGCGCTGATAAAAAATCAGACAAGCCAAACTTCTTCGTCCGTGCAGGCAAGGGTACAAAGGAATTCTTCAGACACTTCAGAGGCGAAAGCAAGAAGATCGTTTGGCCCGACGCGAAGACTGTGCTCAAGAGCACAGGCATTGTTATTCTTGTTGTTGCGGTCGCAGCCGTCATTATTTTCGGTATTGACCGTGGCCTGGGCGCCGGCGTAACCGGTCTCAAATCTCTTGCAAACCGCGGCGAGACTACCACAACCTCCGCTGTGGCGGAAGATGATCACGATCATGATCACGACGCTGAGGAAGCAAGCACAACCGGGGCCGATTCCTCCAAGGAATCCACCACAAAGGCTGACTCTTCCGAAAAAGAAACCACCGCCGCAAAAACGACGGAAAGCAAGGAAAGCAGCACGGCAGCAGAATAATTCAAGTTTTCCGGAGGTGTAACGATGGCTGATAACGCCAGATGGTTTGTTGTGCACACCTATTCGGGCTACGAAAACAAGGTAGCCTCAAACATTGAAACGGTTGTTGAAAACCGCAAGATGCAAGATCAGATCTTCGAGGTAAGGATTCCGACGGAGATTGTTACCGAGATTAAGGACGACAGCAAAAAGGAGGTTGAGCGCAAGCTCTTCCCCGGCTATGTTATGGTTAAGGTTGCCTGTTCTTACAGAAAGCGCAGCGAGTTTGAAGACGAGGAGCTCACCATGACCGATGAGGCGTGGTACGTTATCCGCAATACGCGCGGCGTTACGGGCTTTGTCGGCCCGGGCAGCAAGCCCGTTCCTCTCACCGATGAGGAGGTTCTGAGGCTCGGAATTGAACAGAGATCAACCGAAGTCAATTACAAGGTCGGCGATCTTGTCAATATCCTGAGCGGCCCGTTTGACGGCTACAGCGGTATTGTTGACAGCATTGACCTGACAAAGCAGGTCGTTGTCGTAATGATCTCAATGCTCGGCAGGGAAACCCCCGTTGAGCTTGAACTCGACCAGATTGAGGTCGCAGTTGATTAATGTGATAATTTTCGGCTTTTGCCGTTTATTATGACGAGGGAGCGCTTTTGCTCCCTGTGGGAGATTTGCAAAACTCAGTGCAAGTCGCCATCAACCACATATATTTGGAGGTGCAAAAAATGGCTCAAAAGGTTGTAGGCTTAATTAAGCTCCAGATTCCGGCAGGAAAGGCTACTCCGGCGCCGCCCGTCGGACCGGCTCTCGGTCAGCACGGCGTTAACATCATGGCCTTTACAAAGGAATTCAACGAGCGTACAAAGAATGACATCGGTCTCATCATTCCCGTTGTCATCACAGTTTATGCCGACCACACATTCTCATTCGTAACCAAAACTCCGCCGGCGGCAGTCCTTATCAAAAAGGCTTGCGGAATCGAAAGCGGTTCAGGCGTTCCGAACAGAACTAAGGTCGCAACAATTACCGGTGAGCAGGTTAGAAAGATCGCAGAGCAGAAGATGCCCGATCTCAACGCTGCAAGCATTGAAAGCGCTATGAGTATGATAGCCGGAACTGCTCGCAGCATGGGCATTGTAGTCGCTGACTGAATGCTTCCGGGTGGGAGGAAAAATCCGATTAACCACTCTATAGGAGGATGAAATTATGAAACATGGAAAAAAGTATGTTGAAAGCGCAAAGCTTTTTGACAGAGCAACACTTTATGATCCTGCGGACGCTCTCGAACTCACAGTAAAGACCGCAACCGCAAAGTTTGACGAAACCATCGAAGCCCATATCCGCCTCGGTGTTGACTCCCGTCACGCCGACCAGCAGGTTCGCGGCGCTGTTGTTCTTCCCAACGGAACGGGCAAGCAGGTTCGCGTTGCCGTTTTTGCAAAGGGCGACGACGCAAAGGCAGCCGAAGCCGCAGGCGCAGAGGTTGTCGGCGCTGAAGACCTTGTTGCAAGGATTCAGGGCGAGGGCTGGATGGAATTTGACGTTGCCATCGCCGCTCCCAACATGATGGGCCTTGTCGGCCGTCTCGGTAAAATTCTCGGACCGCGCGGACTCATGCCCTCTCCCAAGGCAGGCACCGTTACTCCGAACGTTGCTCAGGCTGTTACCGACGCAAAGGCCGGTAAGATTGAGTACCGTCTCGATAAGACCAACATCATTCACTGCCCCATAGGCAAGGCTTCGTTCGGCAAGGATAAGCTTAACGAAAACTTTACCACTCTGCTTGACGCCATCATCAAGGCTAAGCCCGCGTCGGCAAAGGGTCAGTATATCCGCTCATGCGTTGTTTCCGCAACAATGGGCCCCGGCGTCCGCATCAACCCGGCCAAGGTCGGCTCAACTGCCGCTCAGGGCTGATTGACGGAAAATTACCGCTTTTTTCGGCGGTTAATTAAAAAAATACTTGACATGACTTCGGTCGTGCGGTATAATAATCAAGCTGTCCCCCTAAGACAGCAGGTGATTTCTTAAAGGCAATTCTTTGCCGCCTGCCGAGGTAATTTCAGCATAATTTCAATTTGATTGATTTTTATGTTGCGCCTTTTCTCGGCTTTTCGATGAAAGGGCGCTTTTTATATTATCACCTTAAAGGGTACGGCTGAAAACCAAATTTTTTCAGGAGGTGAATTCATCTTGCCAAGCGCAAAAGTTTTGGAACAGAAAAAGCAGATCGTTGAAGCTCTTGTTGCCCGCCTTAACGCGGCGTGCGCCGGTGTAATCGTTGATTACAAGGGTATTACCGTTACCGATGACACGGCTCTGCGTAAGGAGCTTCGTGAGGCAGGCGTTGAATACACGGTTGTTAAAAACACCCTTCTTCGCCTTGCAATCGCTGAGACTGAACTCAACGGTCTTGAGGCTGTTCTTGACGGAACAACCGCTATCGCTACCAGTGCAGATGATTACGTTGCTGCTGCTCGCATTCTTTGCAAGTTTGCAGACACACACAACGGCTTTGAAGTTAAAAACGGCTTCATTGACAAAGAAGTTATCGACGTTGCAAAGATTACCGGACTTGCAAAGCTTCCCTCGCGTGAAGTTCTTCTTGCCCAGGTACTCGGCGCCTTCCAGGCTCCGATCTCCGCGTTCGCCCGTGCTGTTCAGGCTATTGTTGACAAGGACGGCGAAGCTGCTCCCGCCGAGGAAGCTGCTGAAGCTCCCGCAGAAGCGTGAGACGATTTTTCTTAATATTAACAAATTGGAGGTATAATTACCATGTCAGAAAAAATTACTGCTATTATTGATACTTTGAAAACTTTGACAGTCCTTGAGCTTTCAGAGCTGGTTCATGCTGTTGAAGACGAGTTCGGCGTTTCCGCTGCTGCCGCTGTTGTTGCTGCAGGCCCGGTTGAGGCTGCTGCCGCTGCTGAAGAAAAGACTGAGTTTGACCTTGAGCTTACCGAAGTCGGCGCAAACAAGATTGCTGTTATCAAGGCTGTTCGTGAGCTTACCGGTCTCGGCCTTAAGGAAGCTAAGGAAGCTGTTGACGGCGCACCGAAGGTCATCAAGGAAGCTATGGGCAAGGACGACGCTGAAGCTGCAAAGGCTAAGCTTGAAGAAGCCGGCGCAAAGGCTACCCTTAAATAATCACTTTTTGACAATACTTAAAACCGCCGGCTTTTTGGTCGGCGGTTTTT
>JAEDEQ010000136.1 GCA_016293225.1 Clostridiaceae bacterium | reverse complement strand
GGCAAGAAGAACAACAAAAAGAACAATGCAAACAATCTTTTTTTTCTTACTCATGAAAAGCCTCCGTTAAACCGGGCATAAACTGCGCCATGATAAAAGCATGTTTTATTGTATACTATCCTGCAAAAAATTTCAAGACAAAATGGACTGATATACGACAAATATTGCGCTTGCTTTAAACGTGTTTTGCTGATATAATTTATACAAAACAAACTCTATCGACCGAAAAGGAAAACACAAGCCGTAATTACCCGAGGAGGAAACGAGATGGATTTTAATTTGTCAATACCCGTAAAGGTCATAAGCTCTGAAAACTGTGTGCGCAAAAACGCCGCGCTGCTTGCTTCTTTCGGAAAGCGGTGTCTGATTGTTACGGGAGGAAACAGCGCAAGGAAAAGCGGCGCTCTTGACGATATGACCGCCGCGCTTGAGGAATGCTCGGTGAGCTATGACGTTTTTGACCGCATTACGCCCAATCCGTATATTGAAGACTGCCGCGAAGCAGGAGTCCTTGCAAGGGAGAAAAAGGCGGAGTTCATCATCGGAATCGGCGGCGGTTCCGCCCTTGACGCGGCAAAGGCCGTTGCCGTTTTTGCCGCAAACGCGGACTTTTTGCCGTTTGATATATATGAAAAAAAGGAAAGGAATATAGCCCTCCCCCTTGTCCTTGTGGGAACAACGGCCGGAACGGGCAGCGAGGTCGGCGCAGTCTCCGTCCTTTCCAACAAAAAGGACGAAAGGAAAAGGAGCATCTGCGCTCCGGACTGTGCGCCGAAGCTTACCTTTGCCGACAGCAGATATACCCACTCCATGCCGTATTCCGTCACGGTTTCAACCGCTCTTGACGCGCTCTCCCACGCAATTGAGGGATTTTACAGCAAAAAATGCACCGATATTCCCACCATGTTTGCCGAAAAGGCCATTCCGATGATCTGGGAGGGACTGAAATTCCTTGAAAAGGAAAAGAAGCTGCCGGACGAAGCAATGCGTGCTCAGCTTTATTACGGCTCGCTTTACGCCGGTATCACCCTTGCCTATTGCGGAACGGCTTTCCCCCACCCTCTCGGTTATATCCTGACCGAGCACTTCAAAACGCCGCACGGCTTTGCCTGCGCCGCTTTCATGCCGGAGCTTATCCGCCGCGGCGTGCGCTATGAGCGCGAAAAATCAAGAAAACTGATGAACCTTATGAAAACCAACAGCGCAGAGTTTTTTGATGTTATCACAAATCTTTGCGATGTCGGCGATATCGTGATGACAAAGGAGGAGCTTTCCCAGTGGTGCGAGCGCTGGAACACCGTTCCGAACAACTTCATCTACTCGCCCGGCGGCTTTTCAAAGGCCGAAGCAAAGGAAATGCTTGAAAGGAAGTTTGTGAAGTGAAGAGTTCAATTGAATCTCTTCTCTCCTCCCCTTAAAGGCGATAGCATACTATAATTAAAATAAACGGGAAATAATAATCGAAAGGAAGGATATGCAATGAAAGAAACCCTCACCGATCTCAAAGAAAGAAGAAGCTGCCGCAAGTACACCGCAAAGCCGGTTGAAAAGGAAAAGCTTGAGCTGATTCTTGAAGCCGGAACCTATGCTCCCACAGGTCACAATGCGCAGTCGCCCGTAATCGTTGCCGTTCGTGACCCCGAAACGGTAAAAGAGCTTTCGCGGCTCAATGCGGAAATCATGGGCACAGACGCCGACCCGTTTTACGGCGCGCCGACAGTGCTTGTTGTTTTTGCCGATTCCACCGTCAGAACCTATCGCGACGACGGAGCGCTCGTCATGGGCAATCTGCTCAATGCGGCGCACGCACTCGGCGTTGATTCCTGCTACATCTACCGCGCAAGGGAAATGTTCAAAACCGAAAAGGGCAAAAAATTCCTCAAAAAATGGGGTCTTGATGAAAAATATGAGGGTATCGGAAACTGCATTCTCGGCTACGGCGCAGAGGGCGGCATTCGTCCGGCCTCCGAGCGCAAAAAGGGATATATCATATGGGACTGAACACGTTTGAGCGGATATACGAGGTTGTGCGTTCAATTCCCGAAGGGAAAGTGATGACCTACGGACAGGTTGCGTTGCTTGCCGGCAATCCTCGGTGGGCGCGCGTTGTGGGTTATGCGCTGCACGTCAATCCCGAGCCGGGCGTGATACCCTGCCACAGGGTTGTTAACCGCGAGGGGCGCGTTGCGCCGGGCTTTGCTTTCGGCGGAACGGACGCCCAAAGGAAACTGCTTGAGGGCGAGGGCGTCTCCTTCCTTGAAAACGGGTTGGTTGACATGGAAAAGCACGCAGTAAAGTTCTGAATAGATATTCTTTCGCGCCCAAAGGGGTGCTTTTTGATATACGGGTATTCCGCGGAACAGATGTGTAAAAATTAGCTTTTATGTTGTTCCTTTGT
>JAEDEQ010000135.1 GCA_016293225.1 Clostridiaceae bacterium | reverse complement strand
GGCGCGAAAAAATATCTATTATCTATTATCTCTTATCCATTATCTATTATCTAAATTATCAAAATGGTTTTCCCTGCCGTCAGTATAATATCAAATAAAACAATTATAACATCAATAAAAACAATGTTCTTGCTCTCTTTCCCTTTGCGGTGTATAATCAAAGCCTATAAAAAATAAAAAAATTTGAATTTTTTGTCCGATTTGCCCCTTTGCTTTCGTATATAGTTGTTGAAAGGAGGAAAAGTCCCATGACTGACGAAGTCTTGCTTTCCGAAATTAAAAAGAATCCGTCAAAGGGCTTTGACCTCCTTTTGAATGAGTATTCGGCCTTTGTTTTCCGGCTGTGCCGCACTGTGCTCGGAAGCGTCGGAACAAAGGAGGACGCGCAGGAATGTGCGTCGGACGTTTTTTCCGCCTTTTATAGGAATCTTGAAAAAATTGACCTTTCAAAGGGCAGCATAAAAGGCTTTCTTGCTTTCGGCGCAAAGCACGCTGCTGTTGACCGATACCGCAAGCTCCTCAAGGAAAAGGAGCGCACGGTTCCGCTGGAGAACTCTGAAAATATTTTTGACGGCGTGACCTCCTTTGAAAGCAGCGAAAAAAAGGAGCGTAGCCGCCTTGTTTCTGAGGCGATACGCTCGCTCGGCGAACCGGACTGCACAATCATTCTGCGCAAGTTCTTTTTCGGCGAAACAGCAAAAGAGATAAGTGAGCGCGTTTCGCTTTCGGCGGAAAACGTTCAAAAGCGCTCTCAGCGCGCACTCGCAAAGCTCAGAATATTGCTTGAAAAAAACGAGGGAGGTGTTTTGCTTGACTGATTTTGAAAACGTTTTTTCTTCCCTTTCTCCTGAAGAACTCGGCGTTCTGCTTGAAAACGAGGAGGTAACGGCTGATGCAGAGGACAGCCGGAAAATCCGCGACCTTGCCTTTGAAAAGGCAGGAATAAAGCGTCCTCACAAAAAAACGGCAGTGCTTGTCCGCATTCTTGCCGCCGCGGCGTGTCTGTGCGTTGTTTCCTGCGCGGCCGTTTTCGGCGTAAAGACTTTTTCAAAGCCGCAGCCGACGGAAAGTACAAGTACCTCGGCCGCCTCATCTCCCGGGGAAAAGGCGCTGATGCTCGCAATCTCAAACGGTGACGAGGGACTTATTGAAAAGCTGCTTAAAAGCGGCGTGTTCGTCAGCCGTGATATCCTGGACTACGCGGTTGAATGTACCTCCTTTTTGTCTTACAACGTGATAAGCGAGCTTGCACAGGCGACCCAGGACTTTTTCGGCTCAACGGGGCTTGATCCGCTTCTTGAAAGCACCCTTGTCGGCAATTCAAAAAAGGCGCTTGAGGAGCTTAAAAAGCGCGACGGAATGCTCATGACTCCGAGCGAAAAGCTTGCGTTCTTCTTCTCGGTTGCTTTTTGCAGCAGCGATGTTGTTGAAGCGTTTAAAGAAAAAGGCGCGGACATTTCCGCAACGGACGCGGCAGGCAACAACATTCTTCAGATTGCCGAAAAATACGGCAACAGTGAAAATGTCAGGTATGCCCATGAACAGGGAATCAGTTGACGAAAGGTGGTTTCATTATGACAACCGGACTTGCAATTGTCTTTTTTGGCTGGGCAGGAGTATTTTATGAAGTTATTTTACTGATTTTTGGAAAAAGTTCGGCAGACAGATTTATGGATAATGTTATGGACACATTCGGTGCTATTTAAGACAAGCTTAATAATTCAAATACAGAATCGATAAACAAGAAAGGTGACAATCATGAAAAGAAAAACAGTTTTAATCACAGCAATTTTCCTTGTTTTGAGCATTGCTTGCGCTTTTGCGGTTTCCGCCGTGGATACCGCCGCAACACCCACGGTTGAGCTTGTTAAGGATAGGCTTTATTATGCCTATTACAACACAAAAAGTGGGAAGGGTGCAATCTCATTCTGCCTTGATAACAAGTTTACCGCGTTCGGAAAAACGGGCGATAATATCTCCCTTTGCACAAAGAATCCGGACGGAACCTACAGCGAGCTTTACAGCATTGACAAAAGCGCCGTTGACGTCTGGTTTTCCGGAACGACCGATCTGAAGCTTCAGACGAGTGAGAACATTTCATCGCTTCTCGGCGGACTTTCGGGGCTCGGAATCACAGCGGATATGGAAAAAACCAACGTTGCGCTGAATCTTACGGGTCAGAGCATTGAAAAGGATAAGGAGTATTACATCTATATTCCGGCCTACTACTTCCTTGACGCAAACGGAAACGGCAATGCCGGCGGATATATTCCCGTTGAAAAGGAAAAGATAAACTCCTATTCCGGCGACCTTTTTTCCGATTTGCAGAATGCCGCTGACGATGTGTATGACCTTGCAATCCGCGGCTATGAAACCATTGCCGGACTCATCGGAAGATAAAAC
>JAEDEQ010000004.1 GCA_016293225.1 Clostridiaceae bacterium | reverse complement strand
ACGCATTTCAGCTTCTATGCAATAGTTGACGAAACCGAACCGGAAAATCCGTCCGCAAACTGCTCCTGCGCCTGCCACAAAAAAGGCATTGCAAAGCTGTTCTTTAAGATTAAACTGTTCTTCCAGAAGATTTTCAAAAAGAACAAGGTTTGTAAGTGCGGAGTGAATCACTATTAATAAAAAGACGGCGGTACTTTTGTGCCGCCACTTTTTCGCATAACAACAACCCCCGAAGAAGCGTTCTGAACTTCTTCGGGGGTAACTTATTGTTATAACGGTATCAGCCGCCGAGATAAGCCTTTTTAATTTGGTCGCTTGCGGCAAGCTCTGCGCCCGTTCCGGTGAGGGTGATTCTGCCCGACTCAAGAACATAGGCTCTGTTCGCAACTTGCAGTGCCATTTCAGCGTTCTGTTCAACAAGGAGGATAGTTGTGCCTGCCTTGTGAAGCTCCTTGATAATATCAAAAATCTGCTCAACAAGGATAGGCGCAAGACCCATTGACGGTTCGTCAAGCATCATAAGCTTCGGGCGGCTCATGAGCGCTCTGCCCATTGCAAGCATCTGCTGCTCGCCGCCGGAAAGCGTTCCGGCAATCTGGTTCTTCCTCTCTTTAAGGCGGGGGAAACGCTCAAAAACGTTTTCAAGGTCGTCCTTTGTGTCGCCCTTGCTTGTGTAAGCGCCCATCTGCAGGTTCTCCATAACGGACATCTGAAGAAAAATTCGTCTGCCCTCCGGAACCTGAGCAAGTCCCTTTGCAACAAGCTTGTGCGCCGGAACATTGTCAATGCGCTCGCCGAGGAAGGTTATGGAACCGGTCTTTGAATGCAGAAGACCCGAAACCGTCTGGAGCGTTGTGCTTTTTCCTGCGCCGTTTGCGCCGATGAGAGTAACAATCTCGCCCTGCTCAACCTCAAAGCTGATATCCTTGATGGCGTGGATACTGCCGTAATAGACATTGATGTTGTCAACCTTTAACATTGCCATTTTATCAGTCCTCCTTTTTCTTGTTGCCGAGGTAAGCTTCGATAACGGCCGGGTTGGACTGGATTTCTTCTGCCGTACCCTTTGCAATAATCTGACCGAAGTTCAGAACGCAAATGCCTTCGCAGATACCCATAACAAGGTTCATATCGTGCTCAATGAGGAGAACGGCAATTTTGAACGTGTCACGGATTTTAACAATGTTCTCCATCAGGTCGGCTGTTTCGTTCGGGTTCATACCGGCCGCCGGCTCGTCAAGAAGAAGAAGCTTTGGATCGGTTGCAAGTGCGCGGACAATTTCAAGCCGTCTTTGCGCGCCGTAGGGGAGCGAACCGGCTTTCCAATCGGCAACGTCCTCCATTCCGAAGATTGAAAGCAGCTCCATGGCTCTTTCATGCATGGCCTTTTCCTTTTTCCAGTAGGAGGGGAGGCGGAGAATGCCCGATGCGGTTGTGTATTTTTCCTGATTGTGGAGACCTATCCTTACATTGTCCTCAACGGAGAGGTTGGAGAAAAGGCGGATGTTCTGGAATGTTCTTGCAACACCCATCTTGTTGATCTGAACGGTGTTTTTTCCGGAGGTATCCATGCCGTTGATGATGATTGTTCCCCTTGTCGGGGTATACACCTTTGTCAGCAGGTTGAAAATTGTGGTTTTTCCGGCACCGTTCGGACCGATAAGACCTGCAATCTCCGTCTTGCCGATTGTAAAGTTGAAGTCGTCAACGGCGCGAAGACCGCCGAAGTCGATTCCGAGGTGGATACATTCGAGAACCGGAGTTTCGCCGACATCTCTTTCGGGAATTATCGAATGGCTCGGAACGGGAACCATGTTGCCTTTTTCAAAGTTTTTCATTTCGCGGCTCCCTCCTTTTTCTTTTTACCGGGAATTATCTTCATGAAAAGATTTTTGACTGCCGGGTTGTTGGTTGCAAGCATAACAAGGATAAGAACTATAGCATACATGAGCATTCTGTAGTCGGAGAACTCGCGCAGCGCTTCGGGCAGAACATAGAGAACAGTTGCCGCTATGATTGAACCGAGCATATTTCCGAGTCCGCCGAGAACAACAAAGACGAGGATAAGAATGGACGTGTTGAAGTCAAATTTTGCCGAGGTAAGATTTGAATAGTTCATTCCGTAAAGTGCGCCTGCCGCGCCGGCAATCGAAGCGGAAATTACAAAAGCTATCATCTTATATTTTGTGATGTTGATGCCGCAGGATTCAGCCGCAATCCTGTTGTCGCGGATAGCAAGAACTGCACGGCCGGTACGGCTGTTGACAAAGTTGAGAACGATTATCAGAGCCACAATAATGAGAATGAAGCCGGCGGTAAAGTTTGCAATCGTTTGTGTGCCCGTTGCGCCCTGTGCGCCCTTGATGAGAACCCTGCCCGTTTCCGAAAGACCGAGGTCGTCGGCGCTTTTTGTTCCGGTGGGGTTGAAAATGAAGTGCAGTCCGTTTTCGTCAATGCCGACGAGCAGACAGTTGATGAGCTCTTTGATGATTTCGCCGAAAGCAAGGGTAACTATGGCAAGGTAGTCGCCGCGAAGCTTCAGAACCGGAATACCGATAAGGAAGCCGGCAACGGCTGCCGTTATCATGCCGGAAAGAATTGCAACAAGGAGCCTCAGAGCGGTGCTCGGAATTGCGGCCTGAAGACTCATTGAAACAATGACGCCCGTGAATGCGCCGATACTCATGAAGCCTGCATGACCGAGACTCAGCTCGCCGAGAACGCCGACGGTGAGGTTCAGCGAGATTGCCATTACGATATAGCAGCAAACGGGAACCAGAAGTCCCTGAGCGGAGCGGCTGAGAAGTCCTGCCTTTGAAAAAACAGTAACAAGGATAAAGGAAACAATGACCAGAGCGTAGGTGATGATGTTTCTAACGGAGCCTTTTTTTATATTTTTAGTTTTACTCATATCGGACCCCCCTTAAACCTTTTCCTGAATACGCTTGCCGAGAAGTCCGGTGGGACGGACAAGAAGCACGATAATCAAAACAGCAAAAACTATAGAGTTTGCAAGCTGAGTTGAAATATATGCTTTGGCAAACGACTCGATAACGCCGAGGAGAATGCCGCCGAGGAAAGCGCCGGGAATTGAACCGATTCCGCCGAAAACAGCCGCAGTAAACGCCTTAATGCCGGGCATTGAGCCGGTTGTCGGCATAAGTGACGGATAGGACGAAAGAAGAAGTACGCCGGCTATTGCAGCAAGGGCAGAGCCGATTGCAAAAGTGACGGAAATTGTAAAGTTAACGTTGATACCCATAAGCTGGGCTGCACCCTTATCCTCCGAGCAGGCACGCATTGCCTTGCCCATTTTGCTTTTTGAGGTGAAGAGGGAGAGGGCTATCATGATAACTATGCAGGCAACAATGGTCAGAATTGAAACATATGAGATTGAAAGCTGACCGTCGAAAAGCTTGAAGTTGCCGTCAACAAGTGGTTTATAGGTCTTTGGGTCTGCGCCCCAGATGAGAAGGGCGGAGTTCTGAAGAAAATATGAAACGCCGATAGCCGTGATGAGAACCGCAAGCGACGGAGCGGAACGCAGCGGTTTATATGCAAGGCCCTCAATAACAACGCCCAGAATTGTGCAGACGATCATTGCGATAATTACCGAAAGCCAGCCGGGAACATTCAGCGATGAAACGGTGATATATGAAATATAGCCGCCGATCATGATAACGTCGCCGTGGGCAAAGTTCAGCATTTTTGCAATGCCGTAAACCATTGTGTAGCCGAGGGCGATAATCGCATAAACGCTTCCGAGGCTGATTCCGCTGATTAAATATGAAAGAAACTCCATTTAATACACCTCGATTTGATACTTTTTTTAAACGTCCGAAAACAGGCGCTTAAAACATTTGATTTGTCATTTTTTTCTTGAGGTCTCTGAAAGCCCTCGTTTTTTACGGGAGGTTTTCAGAAACCTCAAACTTAAAATAAAAATGCCGACCGCCGAATACGGATGCTCGGACGGTCGGCGCTTTTTAATATAAAGAGGAGAAAAGCAGTCTTAATTATTTGCCGGGAGTAACATATACGCCGTCTTTGATAACAACTGCGCGCGGAGCCTTTGAAACCTCACCGGTCTTTGACCATGTCATACCCTCGCCGGTAAGACCGTCAAACTTGAGGGTCGGCATAACTTCAATGAGCTTTTCGCAGATTTCCTTTGCGGACATATCGGCTGTGCAGCCTGCTTTCTGAAGAGCGTCCGCAATGATATAGATTCCGTCATAAGCGTCGGCTGCAAACTGGTTCGGAGTGTCGCCGTAAGCTTCCTTATACTTTTTGACGAAAGCCTGGGTCTTAGCGTCGTCAGCATCGGCTGAGAACGGAGTAAGGAGCATTACGCCCTCGGCAAGCTTGGCGTCAAAGCCTTCCATGGTAAGGATACCGTCCATGCCGTCAACACCGAAGAAGGTCGGCTTGTAACCCATGTCGTTAGCCTGCTTGAGGATGACTGACGCGGGCTGATAGTAGATGGGAAGGAAGATGGTGTCAGCCTTTGCATTCTTGGCAGCGGTGAGCTGAACGGAGAAGTCTGTTGCGGTGTCCTTGGTGAAGGTGCCCTCATAAACAACCTCAACGCCCTTGGCCTTGGCTTCCTTAACAAATGTGTCGTGGATTCCCTGTGAATATGCGTCATCGTTACGATAGATAACGGCAACCTTGGTGTCCTTCATGTTTTCTGCCATGTAGTCGGCTGAACCTGTGCCCTGGTTGGGGTCGGTGAAGCAAACCTGGAAGAAGTTATCCTTGCCGGAGATGATGTCGGTTGAGGAACCTGACGGAGTGAGCGAAAAGACTCTGTCTTCATAGCTCTTTGCACCAACGGCGATTGAAGAACCTGTGGTAACGGGACCCATAAGGATCTGCATGCCCCAGTCCATAAGCTTGTTGTAAGCGTTAACAGCGGTTTCGCCGTCTGCAACGTCATCTTCGCCCTTGAACTCAAACTTAATTTTGCCCTCGGCGTTGATTTCGTCAACGGCAATCTTTGCCGCGTTCATAACAGCGGTGCCGTAAATTGCAGCTTCACCGGTGAGCGGTCCGGTTGAACCGATCTTGAAGGCTGCACCGTCTACTGCGGGAGCGCTTGAGCTGCCGTCCGGAGCGGCCGGTGCTGTTGTTTCATCCTTTGTGCCGCCGCAGGCTGCAAAGCAGACAAGGCAAAGAGCGGCGACCATTACAAGAGCCATAACTCTTTTAAAGGTTTTCATTGATAATTCGTCCTTTCTGAAACTTTTGTTTTCATATCTAAGGGAACTTTTGCGGGTAACCCCGAAGGCTCCTCTATCGGTATGTTGAAAGAATTATAGCATTACATTTTTTAATTGTCAATAAGGTTCATTAAAGGTTGTAATTTTTCTGTTTTTTGCACTAAAACACCAAAAATTCAACAATTATTACAGCATAATGCACAAAAAACAGCGGCTTATCGAACCGTTAACAGTCCTGATAAGCCGCCAAAGCAAATTGCTGCTTTAAAGCGTAAATATTACAATATGTAATGTATAGCGTACTGCTCGGAATAGCTGACGCTTATCTTTCGTCACCGTAAATTTCCGCAAGGGTTTCCTTTGAGCAGTTGATGAATTCGCGGACATGAAGCGAAGCGGTTTTTAATGATTTCAGTACGATAACAAGTTCGCGGTGAGCCTCGGGAACAACGGGTAGGGAAATAACGCTGTTTGTGTTGCCTTGCATAACAAGCTCGGAGAGCATACTTATTCCCATTTTGTGCTCAACCATGATTATGACCGTTTGATCGTCAACATAGGTCGGCTCAATATTCGGCATGACTCCCTCGCGCTCAAAAACGCAGAGAATGTCCTTGTCAAAGCCGAAATACGGCATTATGAAGTCCTCGCCCTCATAAAGGCTTATCGGAAAGCAGTTGAGCTTTCTGTTTTCCTCGGTATCCGGCAGAATTGCAAGCAGCGAATCGTTGCGCAGGTGAATGTAGTCAAAATCCGGATACGCTTTCTGTCTGCTTGCAAAGGCAAGGTCAATGTCTCCGGCTTCGAGCATCTGATAGGTTCCGTCAATGCTTGAGGAGCTGAGCTCAACGGCGATGTCCGGAAATTTTTCATGAAACTTTTTAACAATGAGCGGAAGCCAGTGCATGAGCATGCTTGCATACGCCGCAACCCTGATAACGCCGGTTTTGTGCTGCCTGATAAGGGAAATTTCCTTTTCAAGCTGACCGGAGTGGACAAGCATTGCGCGGATTGACGGAATGAGGCGTGCGCCCTCGGGGGTTGGGGAAACGCCGTTTCTGCTCCTTATGAGCAGGGGAAAGCCCATTTCCTTTTCAAGTGCGCTTATAACGTGCGTTATTCCCGATTGGGTATAGCCCATCACCTCGGCAACCTTTGTGAGGCTTCCGAGATCAACGGCGTTGATGAAAACTTCAAGCTTTTTAATATCCATAGTTTTCTCCGTAAAAAATAATAAAAGGGCAACTGTGTGAAGCTGCCCTTTTATGATACCCGGCCGCCCGACAAAAGTCAAGCGGTGGGTTGAGTTGGTTTTTTGCGATTGGTTTAAAAATGATATATCCGTCCTCAACGCGGCTGTCAATTTTTTCAAGCCTGCCGTCGTTGGTTATGTAATACACAACGGTCTTTTCCGCGCTGTAGCCGTCCCGGAGAGGAATCTTGACAAAAACGGAGCCGTTCGGCTGAACCTTTTCGCCGTACTCAAAAGCTGTTGCTTCTTTTGTTACCGTCCATTCGCCGAAGTATGAGTGCGTTAATCTTCAAGGGCAATGAAGGTGAAGCCGTTTTCATTTGCATAGGCTTCTGCGGCGGTACCGGTGCAGCCGCAGATGGTGAAGCTTGGAATCTTTGTAATATCGCCGCTAAAAGCATCCCCACCGATGCTCGTCACACTGTCGGGAATTGTTATGCTTGTCAGACTTGTGCAACCATAGAAAGCCCAATCGCCGATGCTCGTTACGCTGTTTCCGATTGTTACGCTTGTTAGACCGGTGCAATCGGAGAATGTATACTCGCCGATGCCCGTAACGCTGTCGGGGATTGTTACGCTTGTCAGATCAGTACAACGGTAGAATGCATAATCGCCGATGCTTTTAACGCTGTCCGGTATTGTTATGCTATTCAGACCTGTACAATAACTGAATGCATGACTGCCGATTCCCGTTACACTTCCATCTGACGGAATTATGCTGGTTTTGCATCCGGCAATAAGCTTTTTTGATGCTGTTTCAATTATACAGTTGCCTTTACTGTGATAAACACTGTTACCGGAAGCAACACTCATTTCTGTCAGACCGGTGCAACCGTAGAATGCATTATTTCCGATGCTCGTCACTCTGTCCGGGATTGTTGCGCTTGTCAGACCTGTGCAACCGGAGAATGCCTCATTTCCGATGCTCGTTACGCTGTTTCCGATTGTTAATTCTGTCAGACCGGTGCAACCGTAGAATGCCTTATTTCCGATGCTCGTCACTCTGTCAGGGATTGTTATGCTTGTCAGACCGGTGCAACAGTAAAATGCATAACCGCCGATGCTCGTTACACTGTTTCCGATTGTTAATTTTGTCAGACCGGTGCAATCGGAGAATGCAGCCGGACCGATGCTCGTTACGCTGTTTCCGATTGTTAATTCTGTCAGACTGGTGCAACCGTAGAATGCCTCATCTTCGATGTTCGTTACCGGATAACCGCCAAGCGTTTCCGGCATCGCAATATCACCGCTGATGTTTTGAGCACAGTCTGTAATGGTTGCTTTGCCGTTTTCAACAGTATAAGTATAATAACCTTCAATGGAATCTTCGCCCTCCGGCTTTGCCGGTACTGTTGCAAACGGTAAGCCGACAGCCAACATTATCACCGTCAACACCAGGACAAGAGTTATAACGAATGCGATAAATATTTTCAGTTTTTTACTTCCCGATTTCATTTTTGATTCACCGCCATAAAATAAAAAGTGGTAAATTTATTATAGCAAACAAAACCTATGTGTGCAAGAAAAACTGAAATTATTGCAAATTTGAGGTTTAACTTATAGAGTAACCCCCACTGCCGGCCGCCCGACAAAAGTCAAGCGGCTTTTAGTTGACAGATTTCGACAATTATGATAGCATATCTCCGGTGCCGGATATACGGTAGGCGGTTCCTCCTCAAAAGAGGGGGTGATAGCATAGCACAGGTCATCGATATAATACGTCTTGTTGTCGAAATACTCGGACTTGTCATAAGTGTTATCTCTCTTTACTTATATAATAGTAAAAAGAAAAACTCTTAGTCAACATATAAACTAAGAAACACCGCCCACTTCCACTTGCGGTGTTTCTTAAAATACCCAAATAAGTGGAGTAACCGCTTATCGCGGCACCCTTGTTACATTAATATTATACTCGACCGCCCGGCAAAAGTCAAGCGGCTTTTTTGTTTTGTTTTACATAAGCTCGCAAACAAGCTCGCTGAATTCGGCCGGGTTTTCAACGCTCTTTCCGCTGATGAGGCAGGCTTCTGCATAAAGAATCTTAGCATATTTTGCAAGCTTGTCCCTGTCGGTTTCAAAGAGGGTCTTGAGCTTTTCGGCAATCGGGTGGCTGCGGTTGATTTCAAGCACAAGCTCGGCTTTCATTGAGTTTCCGTTCGGCATGGAGCTTAGAACCTTTTCCATCTCAAGCGAAAGCATACCCTCGCTCGTCAGGCAGACCGGGTGCCCGTGGAGATTATTCGTGAAGCGGACAACGGAAACCTTTGAGTCAAGAGCGGACTTGATTGTTTCAAAAAGCTCTGAGCAGTCCTTGTTTTCGTCCTCAAGCGCCTTTTTCTCCTCCTCGGTGTCAAGGTCAAGCTTGTCTGCGCAGATGTTGGTGAAGGTCTTGTCGTTATATTCGCGCAGCATCTGGATTGCAAATTCATCAACGTCATCGGTGCAGTAAAGAATTTCAAAGCCCTTTGCCTTGACTGCGTCGGCTTGCGGAAGCATATCAATTTTGTCGGTCGTTTCGCCGCAGGCGTAGTAGATTGTTTTCTGCTCCTCTTTCATTCTTGAAACATATTCGCCGAGGGTGACAAGCTTTTTCTCGCTTGAGGAGTGGAACATTACAAGATCCTTGAGAACGTCCTTGTGTACGCCGAAACCGTTGTAGATTCCGAACTTGAGCTGAAGTCCGAACGCTTTGTAGAACTTTTCATAATCCTCGCGCTTGTTTTTGAGCATTTTTTCAAGCTCGGATTTAATCTTCTTTTCAAGATTCTTTGCAATGATTTTAAGAAGATGATCCTGCTGAAGCGTCTCGCGCGAGATGTTCAGCGTGAGGTCGGCTGAATCAACAAGGCCTTTGACAAAGCTGAAGTAATCGGGGAGCAGGTCGGCGCATTTGTCCATGATGAGAACGCCGTTTGAGTAAAGCTGCAGACCCTTTTCATATTCCTTTGAGTAGTAATCATAAGAGGCGTGAGCCGGGATATAAAGGAGTGCGTCATATGAAAGCTGACCCTCGGTTTTTGAGTGAATTGTCAGAAGCGGATCTTCATAGTCATAGAATTTTGATTTATAGAAGTTGTCATAATCCTCCTTTTTGATCTCGTTCTTGTTCTTTCTCCAAAGGGGTACCATGCTGTTGAGCTGAGTCGGCTCGGTAACGGTTTCGTATTCGTCCTCGGTTCCTTCCTTAAGCTTTGACGTTTCCATATCCATCATGATAGGATAGCGGATATAATCGGAGTATTTTGAAACGATATCTTTAATAGTATAGGGATCAAGGTACTTGTCAAAGTTTTCGTTTTCGGTGTTTTCCTTAATTTTGAGCGTTACGGTTGTGCCGGCAGTCTCCTTTTCGCAGGGGGTAACGGTGTAGCCGTCAACGCCGCTTGACTTCCAGCAGTAAGCCTCGTCTGCGCCGTGCGGACGGCTTTGGACGGTGACCTCGTCGCTGACCATGAACGCCGAGTAAAAACCAACGCCGAACTGACCGATGATCTCAACGTCCTTGCCCTTTTCGGCGGCATTTTTGAAGTCGAGCGAGCCGCTTTTTGCAATGGTGCCGAGGTTGCTTTCAAGCTCCTTTGCGTCCATTCCGCAGCCGTTATCGGAAATTGTGAGGGTTCTGTTTTCCTTGTCGGGTTTAATCTGAATTATGTAATCGTCCCTTGAAAGGCCGGAGGCGTTTTCTGAAAGCGAGTTGTAATAGAGCTTATCGAGCGCGTCGCTTGCGTTCGAGATCAGCTCACGAAGAAAGATGTCCTTATTGGTATAGATCGAATTGATCATCATATCAAGAAGTTTTTTTGATTCAGCCTTAAACTGTTTTTTTGCCATAAAAATTACCATAGCCTTTCCGGCTACAAATAGTTTATTAAAAATCACGTTAACCCCTGTTGTAGCCGGACAAGGCGTGATGGTAATTTAGTCCATCTCAAAATTTGTGCCTTGCACAAATTTTGAGGGACATATAATTTTGTGATTTAGCGTGATTTTTCACGCTAAATCAACTCCGTTTATACATCTGCCGGGAATCCCGGCGGATAAAGTTAAAAAATAGTTTTAGCACTCTACTGCTTCGAGTGCTAAAACTATTATAGCCATAAATATCCGTTTGTCAAGGGTAAAATTGAAGAAATCGTCTTTTTTTCTGCTTTTAAAAAAGAACAAAACCGGTCACCGGGTTTTAATAACGCTCCAGCTTTCAATAAGCATTTCAAGGGTGAACCTTGCGTTTGCCGGACTTGTTGAGGGGAGGACGGCCGCCCTGATTTTTACCGAGGGGAAAACGTACTTTTCATAAAGTCTTGCGGCGGTGTTTCCGTTGGCAAAAACGGCGGAAATTCTGCTTTCATTGATTATCGGCAGAATATCGTTCGGTTTTGCGTTTTTAATTGAGCTGTCGGAAGATCCTGAAATTTCGCAGGAGGCAATAACGTCCCAGAGCGCGATGTTGTTTTCAAGCAGAAGCCGCTTTTTTTCTTCAATCGTTTTGGGCAGGGGAGAGTCAAAAACGGCGGCGAGTACACGCCAGAAGCGGTTTTGGCTGTGACCGTAAAAAAAGCCGGTTTCCCTTGATTTCACCGACGGAAAGGAGCCGAGAACAAGAACCCGGCTTTCCCTGTTCCAGACCGGCGGTATCGGGTGAAGGAGGTGTTCTCTTTCGCTCATATCAAAACAGACCGGAGATTTTTCCGTTTTCGTCAACGTCTATTCTTTCCGCGGCAGGGCGCTTCGGAAGTCCGGGCATTGTCATAATATCGCCCGTGAGGACAACAACAAAGCTTGCGCCGGCGGAAATTTTAACGTTCCTGACCGTAACGGTGAAGTCCTCCGGTGCGCCGGTGAGGGACGGGTCATCGGAAAAGCTGTACTGAGTTTTTGCAATGCAGACCGGGCATTTGTCAAAGCCGAGCGCAGTCAGCCTGTCAATTTGCTTCTGCGCGGCAGGCAGGATTTTTATACCCTTTCCGCCGTAGATTTTTTTAACAACGGCTTCAATTTTTTCCTCAATGGTGCAGTCAAGGTCATAGCTGAAGGTGAAATCTCCCTTTTCCTCGTTGCAGAGTCTGACAACCTCCCTTGCAAGCGCTTCGCCGCCTTTTCCGCCCTCCGCCCAAACTGTGGAAAGGACAACGTTGACGCCGAGAGCTTTGCATTTTTCAATGATGAATTCAATCTCCCTGTCGGTATCGGTCGGAAAACGGTTGACCGCAACAACGCAGGGTAGCTTATAAACGTTTTTGATGTTGGAAACGTGGCGCAGAAGATTCGGCACGCCCTTTTCAAGCGCTATGAGGTCTTCGGTGTCAAGGCTCTTTTTGTCAAGACCGCCGTGCATTTTGAGCGCGCGGACGGTTGCAACAATTACCACCGCCGACGGAGTAAGTCCGGCGGCTCTGCACTTGATGTCAAGGAATTTTTCCGCTCCGAGGTCGGCGCCGAAGCCGGCCTCCGTAACGGCGTAATCGCCAAGCTTCAGCGCAAGCTTTGTTGCGGTAACGCTGTTGCAGCCGTGGGCAATATTTGCAAACGGGCCGCCGTGGACAAGGGCAGGAGTACCCTCAAGAGTCTGAACAAGGTTCGGCTTGAGCGCGTCCTTAAGCAGCGCCGCCATTGCTCCCTGCGCCCCCAGGTCGGCGCAGGTTACGGGTCTGCCTTCAAAGGTGTAGCCCACAATAATTTTTGAAAGGCGCTGCTTGAGGTCGGTTATCGAGCCCGAAAGGCAGAGCACCGCCATCACCTCGCTTGCAACGGTGATGTCAAAGCCGTCCTCACGCGGAACGCCGTTTGCAACGCCGCCGAGACCGTCTGTAATGTTTCGCAGCTGGCGGTCGTTCATATCAACGCAGCGCTTCCATGTTATTCTGCGCACGTCAATGCCGAGCTCGTTGCCCTGCTTGATGTGGTTGTCAAGCATTGCGGCAAGCAGATTGTTCGCCGCGCCTATAGCGTGGAAATCGCCCGTGAAATGGAGGTTGATGTCCTCCATCGGAACAACCTGCGCATAGCCGCCGCCGGCTGCGCCGCCCTTGATTCCGAAAACCGGTCCGAGCGACGGCTCCCTGAGCACAACAACGGCGTTTTTGCCGAGCCTTCTGAGTCCGTCCGCAAGGCCTATCGTGGTTGTGGTCTTACCCTCGCCCGCAGGGGTGGGGGTGATAGCCGTAACAAGAACAAGCTTTCCGTTTTCGTTCTTGTTTTCCTTTAATATTGAAAGGTCAATTTTTGCCTTGTAGCGTCCGTATTGTTCAACGTATTTTTCGTCAATGCCGGCTGACTGTGCAATTTCCGTAACGGGCTTCATTTCACAGCCCTGCGCTATCTCAATGTCCGACAGGTATCCCATTTTTCAGCACCCCTTATTTAAAATATTTAACTGCCGAGGAGAACATATTAATATTATAATCTCCCGGAACATTTTTGTAAAGACCGGCGCCGCAGCGTTCGCTGTGACCCATTTTTCCGAACACCCTTCCGTCGGGCGAGGTGATGCCCTCAACCGCGAAAAACGAGCCGTTGGGATTGAAGCGGATATCGTTTGAGGCGCTGCCGTTTTCGTCAACATACTGAGTTGCAATCTGACCGTTTTCGGCAAGCTTTGCAATAAGCTCCTCGCTTGCGATGAATCTGCCCTCGCCGTGCGAAACGGGAACCGAATAGATGTCTCCGACCTCAGTCTGCGCAAGCCACGGAGATTTATTAGACGCAATGCGCGTCCGGACTATCCTTGACTGGTGCCGGGCAATGGTGTTGTATGTGAGGGTGGGACAGCTTTCATCGGTATCAATAATTTTTCCGTAGGGAACAAGACCGAGCTTTATAAGAGCCTGAAAACCGTTGCAGATTCCGCACATGAGGCCGTCGCGCTGCTCAAGCAAAGCGGAAACCTGCTCTTTGACCGCAGCGTTGCGGAAGAACGCGGTAATAAACTTTCCGCTGCCGTCCGGCTCGTCGCCGCCGGAAAATCCGCCGGGAATGAAGACAATCTGGGCTTTTTCAAGGCTTTTTGCAAACGCTTCAACGCTTTCGCCGACCGCCTTTGCCGAACGGTTGTTGATAACAAAAATTTCCGGCTCGGCTCCTGCGTCGCGCATGGCTCTTGCGCTGTCATACTCGCAGTTTGTTCCGGGAAAGACCGGAATGAGAACGCGCGGCTTTGCAATTTTAATTGCCGGAGACGGGCGCTTTTCCGTCTGATATGAAAAGGTTTTTGCCGGAACGCTTTCATCCGTCTCAATGTTGCAGCGGAAAACCTTTTCAAGCTTGTTTTCATATTCGCCGAGAAGCCTTTCAAGGCTCAGACTTTCGTCTTTAAAGGAAACAGCCTTTTTGTCGGTCACCGTGCCGATAAAGAGGGCGTTTTCAATGTCCTCCTTTGTTTCAACAAGGAAGCTGCCGTAGCTATAGCCGAAAATGTCTGCGACTGAAAGCTTTTCGTTATATTCAAAGCCGAGCGAATTTCCGAAGCACATTTTCATCACCGCCTCCGCAATACCGCCGTAAGTCGGGGTATAGCAGGACACGGCCTTTTTGCTCCTCAGCAGCTTTGTTACGCGCGCAAACGCGGCAAGCAGCGATTCGGTTTTCGGAAGCTCGTTTTCGTCATACTCGGGTGAGATGAGGAAAACCTTGTTTCCGCTTTTTTTGAATTCGTTTGGAACAATGTTTTCGGTTTTGTCGGTTGTTACTGCGAACGAGACGAGAGTCGGAGGAACGTCAAGGTTTTCAAACGTGCCGCTCATGGAGTCCTTGCCTCCGATTGCGGCAATCTGAAGCTCGGTCTGCGCCTTGAGGGCGCCGAGCAGAGCGGCAAGCGGCTTGCCCCAGCGTTTCGGCTCCTTGCCGAGGCGCTCAAAGTATTCCTGGAAGGTCAGATACACGTCTTCAAATTCTGCGCCGGTTGCAATGAGCTTTGAAACCGATTCAACAACCGCAAGATAGGCGCCGTGGTACGGGCTTTTCTCCGTGATGAACGGGTTGAAGCCCCACGCCATGAGCGAGCAGGTGTCGGTGTGCTTTTTTTCGGCGGAGACCTTTTGAACCATCGCCTGAACGGGCGTAAGCTGCCTTCTTCCGCCGAACGGCATGAGTACCGTTCCCGCGCCGATGGTGGAGTCAAACTGCTCCGCAAGGCCGCGCTTTGAGCAGACATTGAGGTCCGCGGCAAGGGAAAGATAATTTTCGCAAAAACCGCCCGTTACCGTTTTTTTATAGCTTTGAAGCTTTTCTGTAATTGCGGTGACGTGCTTTTGGGCGCCGTTTGAGTTGAGGAATTTGCGGCTGATATCAACAATCGCTTTGCCGTTCCAGTTCATTACAAGGCGCGGCTCCTCTTTCACAACCGCAACGGGAACAGCCTGAAGATTCTCGCTGTTCGCAAGGGCAAGGAAGCGGTCAACGTTTTCCTTTTCAACAACAACGGCCATTCTTTCCTGCGATTCGCTTATTGCAAGCTCCGTTCCGTCAAGTCCGTCATATTTTTTCGGGACGGCGTTGAGGTCAATTTCAAGCCCGTCGGCAAGCTCGCCGATGGCAACCGAAACGCCGCCTGCGCCGAAGTCGTTGCAGCGCTTTATCATTCGGCACGCTTCGCTGTTCCTGAAAAGGCGCTGAAGCTTCCTTTCCTCGGGCGCGTTGCCTTTTTGAACCTCAGCGCCGCAGGTTTCGAGCGATTTGAGCGTGTGCGATTTTGAAGAACCGGTGGCGCCGCCGCAGCCGTCTCTGCCCGTGCTTCCGCCGAGGAGAATAACAATGTCGCCGCTCTCGGGCTTTTCGCGTCTGACGTTTTCGGCCGGAGCCGCGGCAATGACTGCGCCGATTTCCATGCGCTTTGCCGCATAGCCCTCGTGATAAATCTCGTCAACTATGCCCGTTGCAAGACCGATCTGGTTGCCGTAGGACGAATAGCCGTCTGCGGCGGTGGTAACAATCTTGCGCTGGGGGAGCTTTCCGGGCAGCGTTTCGCTGACCTTTTTAAGCGGATCTGCCGCGCCGGTAACGCGCATTGCGCCGTATACATAAGCTCTGCCCGAAAGAGGATCGCGTATTGCGCCGCCGATGCAGGTTGCGGCTCCGCCGAAAGGCTCAATCTCTGTCGGGTGGTTGTGAGTCTCGTTTTTGAAAAGGAGCAGCCAGTCCTCGTCCTTTCCGTCGGCGTCAACCTTGATTTTGACGGTGCAGGCGTTGATCTCCTCCGATTCGTCAAGCTTTGAAAGCTTGCCCTTTGAGCTGAGATATTTCACCGCAACGGTTGCAAGATCCATAAGGCAGACGGGCTTGGTTCTGCCGAGCTGCTTTCTTATTGCAATATAATCGTCATAGGCGTTTTGCAAAAGCTCGTCCTCAAACTTAACCGCGTCAATGTGAGTGAGAAAAGTTGTGTGGCGGCAGTGATCTGACCAATAGGTGTCTATCATTCTGATTTCGGTCATTGTCGGGTCGCGCTGCTCGTATTTGAAATAATCCTGACAGAACTTTATGTCGTCTGTATCCATTGCAAGGGAGTATTTTTCAACAAAACTGCAAAGTCCCTTTTCGTCAAGGCTTGTGAAACCGTAAAGCGTTTTAACCGTTGTCGGAATATCATACTTCAAGGCGAGGGTCTGCGGCTTTTTGAGCTGAGCCTCGCGCGCTTCAACGGGGTTGATGACGTATTTTTTGATTTCCTCAAGCTCCTTTGCTGAAACGTTGCCGTAAAGCAAATACACCTTTGCGGTGCGGATGAGGGGACGCTCGCTTTGAGAAATGAGCTGAATGCACTGGGCGGCCGAGTCCGCGCGCTGGTCAAATTGACCGGGCAGATACTCCACGGCAAAAACGGACGCGCCGTCGTTTTCAAGCTCTTCAAAGGTGATATCGAGCTGCGGCTCGGAAAAAACAGTCCTGACCGCATAATCAAAAAGCTCTTTTGTAATGTTTTCCGCGTCGTAGCGGTTTATAACGCGGACGTCCGTAACGCCTTTTATCTGCAAAAGAGAGCCGATGTCCGCAAGCAGAGCCTTTGCCTCGGCGGCAAGCTCTTTCTTTTTTTCGGTGTAAATTCTGTATACCATTCAGTTTTCCTCCGCTTTGCAAAGCGCTTTTGCGCCGATATCCTTACGCCAGAAGGCGTTTTCAAAGTGGACATGGTTAACCTTTTCATAGGCGCTGTCTAACGCTTTTTTGAGTGTGTCCGCCGTTGCGGTAACGCCGAGAACGCGGCCTCCCGCGGTTTTAAGCACGCCGTTTTCCCTTTTTGCGCCGGCAATGAAAACGCTGTCTTTTACGCTTTCGTCAATATGAAGCTCAAAGCCGCTTTGATATTTTTGCGGATAGCCGTCCGAGGCCATGATGACGCAGGCGGCGCACCCGTTTTTGAATCTGACGTCGGTCTTATCAAGCGTTCCGTTGGTAACCGCCTGCATAACGGTGAAAAGGTCGCTTTCAAGCAACGGAAGCACCACCTGCGTTTCCGGGTCGCCGAAGCGGCAGTTATATTCAATGACCTTGGGGCCGTCCTTTGTCAGCATCAGACCGAAGTACAGGCAGCCTTTGAAGGTGCGTCCCTCCGCGTTCATTGCGCGCACCGTCGGCAGGAAGATTTTTTCCATGCATTCCTTTGCAATTTCCTCGGTGTAATACGGGTTCGGGGCAACGGTGCCCATTCCGCCGGTGTTGAGTCCTTTGTCGCCGTCAAGGGCGCGCTTGTGATCCATTGAGGACACCATGGGAACAATCGTTTTGCCGTCGGTGAACGTGAGCACGGAGACCTCCGGGCCGGTGAGGTATTCTTCAATAACCACTCTTGAGCCGCTTTCGCCGAATATTTTGTCCTCCATCATTGAAGTAACGGCAGCTTTTGCTTCCTCTTTGGTCTGTGCAATGATAACGCCCTTTCCGAGCGCAAGGCCGTCCGCCTTTATAACTGCCGGCATTGCGGCGCGGTCAAGGTAGTCAAGAGCGTCCCGGGTGTTTTCAAACACCTCGTATTCTGCGGTGGGTATGGAGTATTTTTTCATAAGGCGCTTTGAAAAGACCTTGCTGCCCTCGATAACAGCCGCCTTTTTTTCCGGGCCGAAGCAGGGGATACCGGCCTTTTGAAGCTCATCGACCGCGCCGAGAACAAGCGGATCGTCCGGAGCCACAACGGCATAGTCAATCTTGTTTGCTGCCGCAAACTCAACCTGCTTTTCAATGTCCTTTGCGCCGATGTCAACGCAGAGGGCGTCTGCGGCAATTCCGCCGTTTCCGGGCAGGGCAAAAATTTCGGTTATGCTTTTGTTCTCTTTCAGCTTTTTAATAATGGCGTGCTCCCGTCCGCCGCCGCCGATTACCATAACTTTCATATCGGATCTCCTTTTATCAGTGATGGAAAAGCCTCATTTTTGTAAATGCCATTACAATGCCGTATTTGTTGCAGCAGTCAATGACTGCGTCGTCGCGGATTGAGCCGCCGGGTTCTGCAATATATGAAACGCCGCTGCGCCTTGCGCGCTCAATGTTATCGGCAAAGGGGAAGAATGCGTCCGAGCCGAGCGAAACGCCGCTTATTGAGGAAAGATATGCTTTGATTTCCTCATCGGTGAGGGGTTCGGGCCTGGAGGTGAAATACTTCTGCCAGTTGCCGTCGGCGCAAACGTCCTCCTCGTTCCTGTTGATGTAGCCGTCAATAATGTTGTCGCGCTCGGGGCGCTTGAGGCTGTCCTTGAACGGGAGAGTAAGAACCTTGTCATACTGGCGCAAAAACCATGTGTCGGCCTTGGAGCCTGCAAGACGGGTGCAGTGGACCCTTGACTGCTGACCTGCGCCGACTCCGATGGCCTGTCCGTCAAAGGCGAAGCAGACCGAATTTGACTGCGTGTATTTCAGCGTGATGAGCGAGATGATGAGATCGCGCTTTGCGCTCTCGGGGAGCAGCTTGTTCTCCGTCACGATGTTTTCAAGGAGCTTTTCGTCAATTTTAAAATTGTTCCGTCCCTGTTCAAAGGTGATTCCGAAAACCTGCTTGTGTTCAATCGGGTCGGGAACATAGGAGGGGTCAATTTCAACAATGTTGTAGGTGCCTTTGCGCTTTGATTTGAGTATTTCAAGCGCCTCGTCGGTATAGCCGGTAGCGATGACTCCGTCGGAGACCTCGCGCTTTATAAGCTCGGCGGTTTTTTTGTCGCAGACATCGGAGAGCGCGACCCAGTCGCCGAAGGAGCACAATCTGTCGGTTCCTCTTGCTCTTGCATAGGCGCAGGCAAGGGGAGAAGATTCAAGATCTTCAATATCGTCAACAAAGCAGGCCTTTTTGAGCTTGCCTGAAAGCGGAAGGCCTACTGCGGCGCTTGTCGGGCTGACGTGCTTGAACGACGCCGCGGCAGGAAGCTTCAGCGCTTCCTTAAGCTCCTTAACAAGCTGCCAGGAATTGAGTGCGTCAAGGAAATTGATAAAGCCGGGTCTGCCGCCGAGTATTTTGAGCGGAAGATCTCTGTTGTCCGCCATGAAGATTTTTGCGGGCTTTTGATTTGGATTGCAGCCGTATTTGAGTTCAAATTCTTTCATTTTTTTCACCCTCAGTTGTTTTTATTTATTAGCCTGTCGGTGTAATTTCCGCTTTCAATGTCGGTATACCTGACGTAAAGCGAGATTTTGTTGTCCTCGTTGAGGTTTTCCCAAAGCTCTGCCGTGAATGCGTCAATATCGTCCGATGTATAAATTCGCTCGGGTTCGCCGCAAAAGGTTGGAAGCGGCTCTCCGTTTCCGATGTATGTGTGGATAAAATGGCCGAGACCGGGCTTTGACGGATAGGAGAAGGTATTTCTGCAGCAGTCCGTGCCGTTTTCGTCAATGCTTTTGAGAATGCTCATTTCATATCTGAAGCCGTTTTCAAAGTACAGAATTCCGCTGATTCTCGGAGTGAAGTTCGGCGCGTCCGGCTCAAACTTTCGGGTTTCAAGCGCCTCTTTAAAGCTTTTGCCCTCGTTCATGAGGGAAATTACGGTGTCGGTCTGGTCGCCGTTTGTTGCAACAAGCGTGTTTTTGTTTTTGCGGACGGCGTTATAGATAATGAGCGAGGGATCCTGAACCTTTGAAGAATCGAACGGCTCGGTTCTGAGAACTCCGTTTTCCAGCGCAAAAACGCGGTTGCGGCTGTTTGCGCTTCTGCCCATTATGAAATAGGCGCAGACGGCGTTTTTGCCGTCCGGAGAGGTTCCGATGACGATTCCGCGTCCGGCATAGTCGTTGGGCTTTAAAAGAGCGCCGATGCTATCTGTTTTGTAAACATTCATTTTATTATCTCCTTGCAGACTTTTTCAACCGAAAGGGGAAGAATTTTCCATTCGGCGTTTTCCATCACTCTTTTCTGGAGTGTTTCGGGTGTATCGTTTTCGTTGATTTCAACTGCCTTTTGCATTATTATCCTGCCGCCGTCGGGAATTTCGTTGACGAAATGAACCGTGGCGCCCGTCACTTTAACGCCGTAGGCAAGGGCGGCCTCATGAACCTTTAAACCGTAAAAGCCCTTTCCGCAAAAGGACGGAATGAGCGACGGGTGAACGTTTATGATGCGCTGCGGAAAGCGCCGGACAAAGTCTTCGCTTAGTATGCACATGAAGCCCGCAAGAACAATTATGTCAATTTCGTTCTCATAAAGGCTTTTGAGTATGGCGTTTTCAAATTCGGCTTTTGTAAGTTTGCCGCGCTCGCAGACAGAGCATTTGATTCCTGCCTTTTCGGCCCTTTTGAGGGCGAAAGCGTCCGCGCAGCTTGAAACAACAAGCTTAATTTCGCCGCTTTTGATTATGCCGCTGTTCTGCGCGTCAATAAGGGCCTGAAGATTTGTTCCGCCGCCGGAAACCAGGACGGCAATGGCCGCTTTGTTCATATGAAAGTCACCTTTTCTTCGGATTTTATAATTCTTCCCATTATATATGCGTCCTCGTTGTTTTCCCTGAGGACGGAAAGGGCGGCTTCGGCGTCCTCCTTTGCAACAACAATGCTCATGCCTACGCCCATGTTGAACGTGTTGAACATATCGCGTTCGGGAATTGAGCCCACTTTTGCAATCAGGTCAAAGATGGGCAGGGGGCGCAGGCTTTCCTTTTTTATCTCTGCGCCGAGTCCGTCGGGAATGCTTCTCGGAATATTCTCGTAAAAGCCGCCGCCCGTAATGTGCGAAACGCCCTTGACCCTCACCTTTTCAAAAAGGGCAAGCAGGGGCTTTACATAGATCTTTGTCGGAGCGAGGAGCGCGTCTGCAAGCGAAACGTTGCCAAGCTCTGCTCTCGGCGCGCAAAGGTCGCAGTTTTCAACGTCAAAAACCTTTCTGACAAGCGAAAAGCCGTTTGAATGAACTCCGCTTGAGGGCAGGGCAATAACAACGTCGCCCTCGGTCATTGTTTTGCTGTCCGGAATTTTTTTCTTATCGACAATGCCGACGCAAAAGCCTGCAAGGTCGTATTCGTTTTCGGGATAGAAGCCGGGCATTTCCGCCGTTTCGCCGCCTATCAGCGCGGCGCCGCTCTGAACGCAGCCCTCGGCAACGCCGGAGACGATTTGGGCAATCTTTTCCGGCTCGTTCTTTCCGCAGGCAATGTAATCAAGGAAAAACAGCGGTCTTGCTCCGCAGCAGATGATGTCGTTGACGCACATTGCAACGCAGTCGATTCCGACGGTGCCGTGCCTGTCCGTGAGGAAGGCGAGCTTGAGCTTTGTTCCGACTCCGTCCGTTCCGGAAACGAGGACGGGGTTCTCCATTCCCTTTGTGTCAAGCTCAAAAAGGCCGCCGAAGCCGCCCACGTCGGAGCAGACGCCCCGGGTGGCGGTTCTTGCAATATGGCTTTTCATAAGCTCGACCGCTTTGTAGCCGGCGGTTATGTCAACGCCGGCGGCGGCATAAGACTTTGATTGTGAGTTCTCCATATTCTTACTCCTTGTTTTCGGATATTTTGGTTTCAAAGCGGTTCTTGAGCGGCGTCTGCGGAATCTTTGTGGGATAAACGCCGTCAAAGCAGGCGGTGCAGTAGCCGCAGCCGTTCATGCCCTTTGCAATTTGTTTAACGTTTTCAATGCTGAGATAGCCCAGCGAGTCAACGCCGATTATTTCTGCAATCTCCTCTGTCGAATGTTTGCAGGCAATGAGGTTGTCCCTTGAGTCGATGTCGGTTCCGTAGTAGCACGGATTGAGGAACGGCGGAGCGGAAACGCGCATATGGATTTCAGAGGCTCCTGCCTCGCGCAGAAGCTTTACAATCCTTGCGCTGGTTGTTCCGCGGACTATCGAATCGTCAATCATAACAATACGCTTGCCTCTGACCGTGTCCGGAATGGGATTGAGCTTGATTCTGACCTTGTCCTCGCGGTTCTTCTGGCCGGGAGCGATGAACGTCCGTCCGATATATTTGTTTTTGATGAAGCCGATGCCGTAGGGGATTCCGGACTGCTTGGAATAGCCGATGGCGGCGTCAAGGCCGGAGTCCGGAACGCCGATAACAACGTCCGCCTGAACGGGATGCTGCAAGGCGAGGAAAGCGCCTGCTCTGACCCTTGCCGAGTGAACGCAGCAGCCGTCGATTATCGAATCGGGGCGGGCAAAGTAGATGTATTCAAAAACGCAGAGCGTGCAGGGCTTTTTGTTGCAGTGGTCTTCAATGGTGCGCACGCCGTTTTTATCAAAAACAACAATCTCTCCGGGCTTGATGTCGCGGATAAACTGCGCCCCCACTGCGTCAAGCGCGCAGCTTTCCGAGGCAACGATGTAGCGCCCGTCGGCTGTTTTGCCGTAGCAAAGCGGACGGAAGCCGTGCTCGTCGCGCACGGCAATAAGCTTTGAGGGAGACATGACAACAAGCGAGTAGGCTCCTTTGAGTTTGTCCATTGCGCGGTTGACCGCCTGCTCTATTGACGGGGCGGTAAGCCGCTCTTTTGTAATGATATATGAAATTACCTCGGTGTCGCTCGTTGTGTGGAAGATTGAGCCCTGAAGCTCAAGCTCCCGGCGCAGCTCTCCGGAATTGACAAGGTTTCCGTTGTGGGCGAGCGCCATTTTACCCTTGACGTGGTTAACAACAATGGGCTGGGCGTTGCTGCGGTCGTTGGAGCCCGTTGTGCCGTAGCGGACATGGCCGACCGCAATGCTGCCCTCGCCGAGCCGTTCAATAATTTCCGGCGTGAAAACGTCGTTAACAAGACCTGTATCCTTATAAGGCGAAAAAACGCCGTCGTCGTTCACAACAATTCCGCAGGACTCCTGGCCGCGGTGCTGCAGGGCAAAAAGTCCGTAGTAAACAGTGTCTGCAATGCCGTACGTTTCGGGCGAATACACGCCGAAAACGCCGCATTCTTCTCTTAAATTGCTCATTTAACCTCCGCAAAATCAGTTGCCGAAAACTCTTTTCATCATTTCGTTGTAAGCGTCCTCAACGCCGCCCATATCGCGGCGGAAGCGGTCTTTATCAAGCTTTTCGTTTGTTTCCGCGTCCCAGAAGCGGCAGGTATCGGGCGATATCTCGTCTGCAAGGATAACGGTACCGTCCTCAAGTCTGCCGAACTCAAGCTTGAAGTCAACAAGCTTTACGCCGATGGAAAGGAAGTATTCCTTAAGAACGTAATTTACCCTGAAAGCGTAGTCCTTGATTTTTTCAATCTCAGCCTTTGTTGCAAGCGAGAGGGCGAGCGCGTGGCTGGAATTGATAAGCGGATCGTGAAGCTCATCGTTTTTATATGAGAATTCAATAGTCGGCTCTTCAAAAACAATACCCTCCGGAACGCCGTAGCGCTTTGCAAAGGAGCCGGCGGAAATGTTCCTGATGATAACCTCAAGCGGAACAATGGAAACCTTTTTAACAAGAGTTTCGCGGTCGTTCAGCTCCTTGACAAAGTGGGTGGGAACGCCGTGCTTTTCAAGCAGGCGGCAAAGGTAATTCGACATTTTGTTGTTGATAACGCCCTTGCCTGCTATCGTACCCTTTTTGAGTCCGTCAAGGGCGGTTGCGTCGTCCTTGTATGAAACAATGACAAGCGAGGGATCCTCGGTGGCAAAAACCTTTTTTGCCTTTCCCTCATAAAGCTGTGCTTTCTTTTCCATTACCTGTTACCTCCGTTAATTCAGCTGTTGAACTGTTTTTCAATTTCTGCGTTTTTCAAAAGTACCTTTTCGGCGTCCTTCCTGCGCTTTTGAAGAAGCTTTTTTTCGAGAGCTTCGTCCGTCACTGCAAGAATTTCAATGCAAAGCAAAGCGGCATTGACTGCGCCGTCAACAGCAACGGTTGCAACGGGAATACCTCCCGGCATCTGTACAGTTGAAAGCAGTGCGTCAATACCGCCCAGGTTGCCTGATTTTATGGGAATTCCGATAACGGGGAGCGTGGTGCCTGCAGCTATTGCCCCCGCAAGGTGCGCGGCCATGCCGGCTGCCGCAATGACGGCGCCGAAACCGTTTTCCCGCGCTTTTTCGGCGAAGAGCCTGACCTCGTCCGGAGTGCGGTGCGCCGAAAAGACGTGAACCTCAAACGGTACACCGAAGCTTTTCAGGGTATCCGCAGCTTTTGAAACAACCGGAAGGTCGCTGTCGCTGCCCATGATGATTGCAATCTTTTTCATTTGATGGTAGTCTCCCTTCGTTCAAATAATCAAAAAGGGCACACCTATCCTTTTAAAGAATAAGTATGCCCAGACGGTCGACTGATTCGGCTTTTCGGTTCATGTGGTGCTCCACTCAATCCGTCAGTTCCGAAAAGCTATATGGATTTTTGCACTGAGCGATTCTTGAAGGAATTGTTCGGCGGCGGTTTGCAAAACGCAAAAGTTAGGCCCTGAGCCGCGGAAAAATTCCGCACGCTTTTGCGTCTCGGCTCCCGGCGGAAGAACCGCCGGTTGCAAAGCCATTATAACATTGCAAAAATGCTTTGTCAATTATTGAAAAGGAACGACTATATTTCTCAAAAGCAAAGTATTATCGGTGATTAAGCAAAAACTGCCGTCCGCGTCGTTTGCTTGTTGACAGACGGCGGCGCAATATAGTATCATTTATAAGATGAAAAAGAAAGCGGTGGATTCGGATATGAATGAAAGCAAAAGCAGCGAGGAAATTTTTGAGGACGCGCACGAAGCGCTTGTGATGATGAATCTTTACGATTCGGCGGTGAAGCAGCTTGCGCTGAAGTTTGAGGTGCTTAACAACGAGTTCAAGGTTCTGTATGCGCGCAATCCGATTCACCACATTGAAAAGCGGGTCAAGTCGTTCGGCAGCATTGCGGCGAAGCTTTTGAAAAAGGGCTTGCCCGTAACGCTGAATGAGGCGAAAAGCAAGGTCAACGACATTGCCGGAGTGCGCGTTGTGTGCCATTATATCGACGATGTTTACAGCGTTGCCCGGATGCTTGAGCGGCAGAAGGATATTGAAATAATCAAGCGGCAGGACTATATAAAGAACCCGAACTACAACGGCTACCGTTCGCTGCACCTTGACATCCGCGTTCCGGTCTATCTTTCGGACAGGACGGAGTACGTCATGGCGGAGATTCAGCTGCGCACGATTGCAATGGACTTCTGGGCAAGTCTTGAGCACGACATCCGCTATAAGGCGGACAAATCAAAGCTGCCTGAGGGCATAAACGAGGAAATGTACGAGTGTGCGGACAAGATTGCCGATATCGACAGACAGATGCAGGATATGTATAAGCGCATTACGCAGGCGCAGAACGCGCAGGAAAGTGAAGCATAAGCCTTGCATAGGTCAGGAAACATTAAAAAAACAATTAAAAGCGTATTGAAGAATTGTGGAAAGTATAGGTGATTCTGAATGTATTTAGCAGATGATACACCCAGAGGAAAAATTCAATGTTGCACTTCTCAATAAGCAGTAAATAGAAGTTACAGACAAAAAAATCCCGTTCGCAATTTTGCGAACGGGATTTTTGGAGCTGCTAACCAGATTTGAACTGGTGACCTCATCCTTACCAAGGATGCGCGCTACCGACTGCGCCATAGCAGCACTTTCAACACAGCTCCGCTATTATACCTTATTTATCCTTGGATGTCAACATAATTTGCTTATTTTTTTCAACTTTTTTAGTTTTTATTTTGTTCTTATTTGAAAAACCGGCTGAGCAAAAACACCCGGCCGGTTCTGAAGTTGAGGTATGTACCTGTTATCCGAGAAGTCCTGCGCCGTTGTTGATGAGAACAAAGAGCGGTGCAAAAACAAGCGAAACAACAGTCATGAGCTTAATAAGAATGTTGATTGACGGGCCGGAGGTATCCTTGAACGGGTCGCCAACGGTGTCGCCGACAACGGCAGCCTTGTGTGCGTCGCTGCCTTTTCCGCCGTGTTTTCCGCCCTCAATGAATTTCTTCGCGTTGTCCCATGCGCCGCCGGCGTTGGACATGAAGATTGCAACAAGAACGCCGGTTACGAGCGAGCCGGCAAGAAGTCCGCCGAGTGCGCTTGTTCCGAGGAGACAGCCGACAATAAGCGGCGCGGCGATTGCAAGAAGACCGGGAACGACCATTTCACGAAGTGAGGCTTTGGTCGAGATTGCAACGCAGGTTTTGTAATCAGGCTTTGCTTTTCCTTCAAGAATACCGGGAATTGTTCTGAACTGACGGCGTACCTCTTCAATCATCTGATAAGCCGCTTTGCTGACCGATTCCATTGTGAAAGCGGAGAAGACGAACGGCAGCATTCCGCCGATGAAAAGACCGATAACAACGTTGCTGCTCAGAATGTCAATGCCGCTCAGACCGACAGCCTCCTTGTATGAGAAGAACAGCGCAAGGGCTGTGAGCGCCGCAGAGCCGATGGCAAAGCCCTTGCCCATCGCGGCGGTGGTGTTTCCGACGGAGTCGAGCTTGTCCGTGATGTCGCGGACAGATTCGTCAAGGCCGCTCATTTCCGCAATACCGCCTGCGTTGTCCGCAATGGGACCGTAGGCGTCAACAGCAACGGTGATGCCGGTTGTTGAAAGCATTCCGACCGCGGCAAGGGCAATTCCGTAGATTCCGCCGCCCTCACCGCACTTGCTTCCGAAGAAGAAAGCAACGAAGATGCCGATGCAGATAAAAATGATTGAAACGGCTGTGGACTGGAAGCCCGTGGCAATACCTGAGATGATGTTTGTTGCCGAACCGGTTTCCGACTGCTTTGCAATCTTTTTAACAAAGCCGTATGCGTCCGAGGTGTAAACTTCGGTGAAGAATCCGATGAGTACGCCGACGATGAGACCGGCAACGATTGTGATTCCGTAATAGAGTGAGCCGAAAAAGACGCGGCTGAGTACAAGCGAACCCACAAAAACAATGCCCGAGGCAACATATGTGCCGATTTTGAGCGACCTTGCCGGGTTCTTGTCGCCGCGGACAAAGAATGTTCCGAGAACCGACGAAACAAGACCGAGGGCGGCAATGATGAGAGGATAAACGGCGCCGAATGCAAGCTTGTCAGGCATAACATTCTTGCAGAAAAGAAGACCGAGGGTGATAGCCGAAATAACGGCGCCGGCGTAGCTTTCAAAGAGGTCTGCGCCCATGCCTGCAACGTCGCCGACATTGTCGCCGACATTGTCAGCAATAACGGCAGGGTTTCTCGGGTCGTCCTCCGGAATACCGGCTTCAACTTTACCGACAAGGTCTGCGCCGACATCGGCTGCCTTGGTGTATATACCGCCGCCGACGCGGGCAAACAGCGCTATAGACGAAGCGCCGAGGCTGAAGCCGAAAAGAATATTGTCGTCCTTGGTGATTATGTAGATGAGCGAAATTCCGAGCAGACCGAGACCTGCAACGCAAAGACCCATTACCGAACCGCCGGAAAACGCAACGGAAAGGGCTTTTGCCATGCCTTTTTCCTTTGCGGCGTTGGCTGTGCGGACGTTTGCAAGGGTTGCAACGCGCATTCCGAAATAGCCTGCGGCAACGGAAAACAGAGCGCCGACAACAAAGCAGACAGCCTCAAGCCAGTTCTTCAGCAAAAGACCGATGGCAAGGAAGATTACGGCAACAAAGATAACGATGATTTTGTACTCGGAAAAAAGGAAAGCAGTTGCGCCCTCATGGATAGAGGCGGCAATTTCTTTCATTTTTTCATTGCCGGCGGGCTGCTTTTTAACCTTGAGAGCAAGGAAGAGAGCGAACAGCAGGCCGACAACACTGACAACGGGGACTGCATAGAGAAGTTTGTCCATTTTTTTTAACTCCTTTTGCGGCACAGGACGGGCCGCGTCAATATTTTCTCCATAGCTATTCTCTCCAAATTCACTTCACTATGAGGTAACTTTAATCTTATTACAAATTTTGGTAAATGTCAAGGTATTAAATAAAAGTTATTTGTAAATTTTGTTGATGTTGAACAAAAACAATCAATCACAGCCTTTATACACGGTTTTTCTTCTGCTTAAACAAAAAAAGAAAAGCTATAAATTACGAAAAGCATTTTCATTTTGCTTTCTGTAAATTATAGCTTTGTATCCTTGGCTTTGCCTTTAGGTATGCGCTGAATGCGGCATATCCGTGGAAAGCTTACTTATGCAGCAACAACTGCAGTGGTGGTTTCGGGCGTGGTGTCCGGCTTCTGGAGACCGCTGATGAAATCAGTGATCTTTGCAACAAGATCGCCGGAATCAATGATACCGAAAATGGTTGCAATCTTAACAAAAACTTTTGCAAGCTTCAGGGCAATCTTGGCAACCTTGAGAGCAACGGGGATGAGCCATGCGGGAAGCTTCATCGGATCAAACTGCTCCTCGGTGGTTTCCTCAACAACGGTTGTGGGCTCAGCCGGAGCTTCGTCTTCGGCAAAAGCAACAACGCCGATTGAGAAAGTCATGATGATTGCAAGAACAAGTGCGATAACTTTCTTCATTTTTATTACCTCCTATATTTGGTAATTGTATTATATATCGGCGGCGGCTCTTTGTCAACAAAGAACGGAAATAATTTCCCGAAAGACTCCTTAAAAAATCAAATCAGAGACAGGGGAAAATGTAAATTTATTCTTCAAAGGCTGCGGTTTGTTCTCACCTTACAGGATAAACAAGGTCCTTTTCCTCCCATTTTTCAAGCACCGTAAGCATTGCGGCGGCCTCCTTTTTTGCTCCTTCAAGGTCGTGGTCGCGCCAGTTTCCGCATTCTTTTGCGCTGACTCCCGGAACTTCGCCGGAAAATTCCGCGCAGAAGCTGAGCGCGTTTCTTGTAAGCTCTATTGCCTGCGCCGGGGAAACCGCGTCCCGGACAATGAAGTAAAAGCCCGTGCGGCAGCCCATGGGTCCGAAGTAGATAACACTGTCGGAAAATTCGCTGTTTCTGACATAGGTTGCAAAAAGGTGCTCAAGCGTGTGAATGGCTGCGTTGTTCATCACGGGCTCGGCGTTGGGACGGCGCGTGCGTATGTCATAGGTCACGCAGTCGCCGTCAATGCGCGAGGTATACATTCCTTTTTGAAGAATTGTGTGGTCAATGGTGAAGCTTGAAATTTTTTTCATTTTATTTTTCCTTTCGCATATCAGTTGAGCGCGTTCTGCCCCGTTTTTTTGAAAAGGCGGATAACGCAGTCGCGCAGTTTTTCGTTTTCCCTGCTTTTGAGCAGCGGATCGCTTTCAAAAATTTCCAGCGCCGCTTTTTTTGTTTCCTCCAGCATTACCATGTCGTCAAGCATACCGGAAATGCGCAGAGTCGGAAGCCCGTGCTGCCTTGAGCCGAAAAAATCGCCCGGACCGCGCAGACGAAGATCCTCGTCCGCAATTCTGAAGCCGTCCGTTGTGGCGCACATGATCTCAAGGCGCTTTTTTGCTGTTTCGCCCACGGCGTCGCTGATGAGAATACAGCTTGAAAGAACAGAACCTCTGCCGACTCTTCCCCGCAACTGGTGGAGGGTTGAAAGTCCGAAGCGTTCGGCGTTTTCAATAACCATAACAACCGCATTCGGAACATCTATCCCGACTTCGATTACGGTTGTTGAAACAAGAAGCTGAATTTTTCCATCGGAAAACTCTTTCATTATCCGGGCTTTTTCTTTCGGCTTCATCTTTCCGTGCAGAAGTTCCACACGATAGGAAGCGAACTCATTTTTTGAGATATCTTCGGCATACTTGACCGCAGAGACAAGCTCGCTTTCGTTTTCCTCAACAAGCGGACAGACAATGTAGCCCTGAAGTCCCTTGTCAAGGTGCTTTTTAACGAAATCATACACCCGTTTGCGGTATGAAGAATCAACAAAATAGGTTTTGATTTTTTGCCGTCCTTTTGGCAGCTCATCAATAACGGAGATGTCAAGGTCGCCGTAAATTATCAGTGAGAGCGTTCTCGGAATTGGTGTTGCGCTCATGACAAGAACATGGGGACGCTTGCCTTTTTTTGAAAGCGCGCCCCGTTGGCGGACGCCGAAGCGGTGCTGTTCGTCTGTGACAACAAGCCCGAGGGAATGAAAAGCGGTGTCATCGGTAATGATTGCATGAGTTCCGACAAGAATGTCGATTTCGCCCTTTTCAAGTGCAGCTTTGACTGTCCGCTTCTCCTTTGCGGTTGAAGATCCGGTCAGGATTGCAAGACGGACATCCTCAGGCATCATTGAGGAAAGCGTTTTATAATGCTGTTCGGCAAGAACCTCCGTGGGTGCCATGAGAGCGGATTGATAACCGTTCTTTGCCGCTGAAAACATCAGTGCCGCCGCAACAACTGTTTTGCCCGAGCCGACATCACCTTGCAAAAGGCGGTTCATCGGTTCACACTTTTTCATATCGTTCACCGCATCTGAAACGGCTTTTTTCTGTGCATTCGTCAGCTCAAAGGGGAGCGAACGGATAAAATGGGGAGTGAAGTCGTTATGTATAACGATGTCGGTTCTCTGCTTGTTCTTTCTCCTGAGCAAAAGCATACCCGTCTGCAAAACAAGAAGCTCTTCAAAAATCAGCCGCCTGCGCGCAATTTCCGCGTCCTTGAGACAGGACGGAAAATGAATGTTTTTGAGCGCAAACTGCTCGTGACAAAGGCTGAATTCTTTGCGTATGCTGTCCGGTATCGGGTCGCAGGGCTCGGTTTTGTAGTAAAGCTCAAGCGCGTTTCGGACGGCGTTTTCAACCGTTTTGTTTGAAAGCGAGGCGGTCAGCGGATAAACAGGGCGTATCGGAAAGGCTGGGTTTGCGTTTTCGACTATCGGACTTCCCATTTCGAGCGCACCGCGGTTTGATGTAACCTTTCCGTAAAACAGGTATTCCTCGCCGACCTGTAGCCTTTCGGCAAGATAGCCGTTGTTATAGATGGTGATATGCAGAACGCCCTCGCCGTCCGTGACAACGGTTTTGTATATCGTCATGCCCTGACGTATGAGCGCTTTGCTCACGGCGCTGCCGACTGTTGCTTTCACGCAGTAAACCGAGCCGGGCTTCAGCTCTCTGATAGCCGCAGGACAGCTGAAATCTATATAATTGCGCGGAAAAAGGTGAACAAGGTCATAAAGCGTAAAGACGTCAAGCTTTGCAAAGAGCTGCGCCCTTTTTTCGCCGACGCCCCTGACATACTGAATATTCATGTCATATGCGCTTTGGTTGTTCAAGTTTTTCACCGCCTGTTCTGTTCGGCCTGGAGAGCCATGTTGTCAATTTTGATATCGGTCAGCGCACCGAAAGGGGAGGAAAGCTCCATCGCCTTTCCGGGATCGTTTGTGTGCAGGTGAACTTTGATTATTTCTCCGTCGCCGACAACTATCACGCTGTTTCCGAGCGCGGAAAGCTTTTTTTCAAGCTCCGTTTCGGGTTTTCTGTTTTTCCGCAGCACAATGAATTCCGTGCAGTAGGTGTATTCGGGGGCAGATAAAGGGGAATGCTTTTTAAAAACAATCTGCTCTTCTTGTCCGATCGGGACATCCTGCGGCGTGTTCTTTCTTGAAAGAAAGGAATCAACCGCGCCGAGCATCAGGGTAAGTCCGGCCGCGCCGGAATCAACAACTCCGGCCCGTTTCGCCTCCTCAAGGTCAAACTCGGTTTGTTTCAGCGCTTCGTTCGCCGCCGGAACAATTACGGAAAACGCTTCCCTTGTTGTTGAAAATCTTTTTCTGGAAAGAGCGTCGCGGCAGGCGATGACGATTGAAAGCACCGTGCCTTTAAAAATCGGACGGTTTATTGCGCGGCAGGCGTTTTTGAGGGCGCTGTCGAAAGCAGCGGATAGTTCTGATGCAGTGTATGCTCCGAGCTTGTTCATATGGTCGGAAAAGCCCTTGAAAAGGGACGAGATAATAACGCCGGAATTTCCTCTTGCAGAACGAAGCATTGCCTTTGCGCTTTTTTCAAGAAGCTCGTTTACGGAAAGGTTCTCCTGCCGTCTGACCGCGTCTGCGCCTGCCTTTACGGTGCGGCAAAGATTTGTTCCCGTGTCGGAATCGGCAACGGGAAAAACGTTGAGCGAGTCGAGATAAGACCGGTTTGAGGCAAGGTTGTTATACATTGAGGACATTGCGCCGATAAAGTTTTCGCTGTTCGTCATAGTTTGCTCCTTTGAAAGAAAGTATGTATGACGACAGATTTCCGGGTGCTGGATTCCGGCTTTTTGCGCCGCGTGGAGCTAAGAAACGTTGCCGCTTTAAAAGCTCCAGGAATAAATGTTGGAATAAATATCGCTTTCAGTAGGTGCGCCCTCAAATTTGAGCGGTCTTGAGTAATAAACGGCGCCCATGCGGTAACAGAGGGGAAGAAAGCACAGCTCCTCCTCAAAAACGCTTTCAAAGGTCGATATATCTATCTTTCCTTCCTTGAAGTCAAAATATGCGTTGCAAAGCGGAGATTTGAGGTCAATGCCGTACCTTGCCTTTCCCGCGCTTGAAAAGAACGGAGAAAGGTCCATGTTTGCGCAAAGCTTAACCTCGCCGAGGTAGAGGTCGAAGTCGCCGTTTTCAACCGCGCCTTTGTAATCTTCAAAGGCCAGCGCTGAAATTTCAACCGCAAGGCCGCCCTTTTCAAGCCGTGACTTTATGAGCTTTGCGGCTTTCAGACGGCGCTCGTCCTCCTTGTTGACGATGAGAGTGAAGCTTGCGCGGTTTCCGTCCTTTGTCAGGCGAACCTTGGACGCGGCGCTTTTGAGCGTGAGCGAGCATTCATCGAGCAGTGACGCGGCCGCAACGGGATCGGCTGAGGTTTTAAGCTCCTTCAGCGCGGCGGCGGTGGAAAACTTCGGGTTAAAAACGCAGAACGCGCTTTGCGCCATCGAGTCATACGCGGACGCGGCAAGCTCGTCCTTATCGGTGAGCAGTGCAATCGCGCGGCGCACGCGCGCGTCGGAGAGCAGCTCGTTTTCGCTGTTGAAGCCGAGGAAAACAAGGTTGTTGAGCATAACTTTTGAAACGCCGGTATCGGTTTTCTGATTGCTCTTTTTTCCGTCGGGGTCAAAAAAGCAGGAGAGAGCGCCGGTGCGCAGGAGATAAATCTGGTTTTCCGTTGCCCCGAGGTCAAGCAGATAGATGTGCTTTTGCTCCATGACCTCCGCGCTGGTACTGCTTTCGGACGCGGTGAGGACATAGGAATTGTTCTGCTTTTTTATAGTATACCGTCCGCTGCCGGTGGGAAGCTCCTTTTTTCCGCTGCTTCGTTCAACAACGGGAAAATCAAGGCAGGAGGCAACAAAAACGTCCGGAACGGAAAGGGTAAAGATGAGCGTATCCGCGCTGTCGGTGCAGGAGGCAACGTTTGCAAGTCTGTCGGAATAAAGCGGACTGCTTTTTGCAAGCACAAAGGAATATGCAACATCGGCGGCGGTTACCGCGTTTCCGCTTGAAAAGGAAAGGCCGCTTCTGAGGGAGACGGTGACTTTTTTTCCGTCAATCTCAATGCTTTCGGCAAGCAGGGGCAAAGCCTCGTAGTTTTCACTGACTTTGAAAAGCGAATCGTAGATAAGCGCTGCAACGCACTGATTCGTGCGGCTTTTTGTTTTATAGGGATTGAGCGAATCCGAGGAATAATAGCCGATAACCGCCTTGAAAGGCGAGGCTTGGGAATGAATTTCGGTTGTTTGCTCGGCAGCGCCGTTGCCGCTTTCGGACGTGGAGCTTTCCGGCTCCTTTTTGCATGAGCAAAGGCTCAGGCAGAGCAAAACGGCGCAAAGAAAAATTATAAAAGCTCGTTTCATTTTTTTGCTTCTCCTTTATTCCAGCTCTACCCGTTCAACCTCAAGGCATTCGCCGCTTTTTTCGTCAACGGTGAAAATGCAGCCGTGAATAAGGCAGGGAGCGTCCTCGTCGGTATCGAAGCGGACGGGAAGATTGGTGCGGAATTTTTTTATCACAATCTCCTTTTTCACACCGAGAACGCTTTCGCTCGGTCCGCACATTCCGAGGTCGGTGATGTAGCCCGTTTTTTGGGGCAGTATGCGCTCGTCGCTCGTCTGAACGTGCGTGTGGGTGCCGAAAAAGGCGGAAACCTTACCGTCAAGATAGTACGCCAGCGCAAGCTTTTCGCTCGTTGTTTCCGCGTGGAAGTCAACAAGCCTGATTTTGCAGCTTTCAATTTCCTCAAGCGCGCGGTCTGCGGCGTAAAACGGATTTTCAAGGTTTTCCATGAACATTGTTCCGGAAAGATTGATAACGCCCACCTGAACTTTTCCCATGTCGATAATTCCGACTCCCCTGCCGGGCGCCGAGGGCGGATAGTTGTACGGCCTGATGACGCAGTCGCTTTCCTCAAAGTAATCATACATTTCCGCGCGGCGGAAAGCGTGGTTTCCCGTTGTGATGAAATCAACTCCGCTTGAAAAAAGGGCGTTTGCGCTTTCGGGCGTGATTCCGTTGCCTTTTGCGGAGTTTTCGCCGTTTGCAAGGCAGAGGTCAATGCCCTTAAGGCGCTTGAAGGGCGGAACGGCGGCGCGGACTTTTTCGCAGCCGCACTGCGAGACTACGTCGCCGAGAACAAGAATATTCATGCTTTTTTCTCCAATCAGTCAAGGTACTGCGAAACGTCAAAATCATCGTCGCTTTCGTCAGGGTAATAATCCCAGCCGTCATAGTAGTTGCCGCCCGTTTCCGTGGTGAGCGGAATTTCCCTGATAACCTCGAACTTGCGGCCGGACGTCCACAGCGACGGAGTGACGCGCACGGAAAAGCCGCAGCCGGGCGGGGCGAGCCATTCGTGCGCCGAAGCCTCGGGCAGACCGAAGTTTGAAAGAACAGCGCCCATAACGCCGCCGTGGGTGATTATTACGGCGTTATCCGCTCCCGTTTTGAGAATCCCGTCAACTATCTTTATAAATGAGGAGCAAACGCGCTTTGCAAAAGCCTCGTTTGATTCGCCGAACGGGGGAGCAACTCCCTTTTCCCCGGCAAGCCAGCGCGGAAACAGCGGCTGCTTTTCAAAAAGCTCATCTGCGCTTTTGCCCTCAAACTCGCCGAAGTCATATTCGATAAGTCCGTCGATAACTATGGGCTTGACGGACGGATAAAGAATTTTTGCCGTTTCAAGGCAGCGCTTCAGCGGACTTGAAAAAACAAAGGAGCATTCGGGATAGCAAAGCTCCTTTTTCATCTGTAAAAGCTGCTCTTTGCCCTCGGCGCAAAGAGGCGTGTCCGTGTGGCCGATATAAAGTCCCTCAAGGTTGCCCTTTGTCAATCCGTGGCGAAGAAGGTGCAAGGTATAAGTTTTCATTATGCGTACTCCCGGAATATAAAAAATAACTCATTATAATTATACTTTATTTTTGTCCGGATTTCAATAGCGGCTTTTGCTTTTCTCGCCTCTTCCGACTTGCAAAAGGACAAAAAGCGGACTTTGCACCCTGCGGCAGGGCTGCGCTTCTTGAAAATTATCACAAAAGCTGTTACAATATTGCAGATAACAAATTTTTTGGGGAGAAACAAAATGCTCAACTTCATTATCGGCCGCGCAGGCTGCGGAAAAACAACCTTTGCCCATTCTCTGCTGGGCAGGTTTGCCGAAAAGGGCGAAAGCACGGTTCTAATAGTGCCGAAGCAGTTCACCTTTGAAAGCGACAGGGGCGTGCTCGACACCCTCGGCCCGTTCCTTGGGGCAAGGGTGGAGGTGCTTTCGTTCACGCGGCTTGCGGACGTTGTTTTCAAAGCCGTCGGCGGAATTACAAAGCCGATATTAAAGGACTCCGCAAGCGCCGTTATGATGAGCCTTGCGCTCGATTCCCTTGAAGAACGGCTCACGTTCTTTGCCCGCCACAAAAGCAGCCTGGCTTTTGCAAAAAAGATGCTCTGCGAGGTTGCTCGCCTTAAAAAGCAGGCGGTTGAGCCCAAAGACCTTTTTGAAGCGGCGGCAAGGCTTCCGGACGGACTGCTCAAAAAAAAGACGAATGAAACCGCGCTTATCTATGACGCATACAACGCAATACTCGGCGAAAGCTTTTTTGACGACCGCGACCTTCTCACCGCGGTTTGGGAAAGGCTTTCAAAAAGCAGCTATTTTGACAGAAAAACCGTTGTGGTTGATGGCTTCAGAACCTTCTCCGGGCAGGAGATGAAGATTATAAGGCACATCATTGAAAGGGCGAAGGACGTTTATTTCACGTTCTGCACGGACGACATTTTTTCAAAGAATACGCTTTCGCCCTTTGCCTGCGTGAACCGGACGGCAAAAAGACTCATTAAGGAAGCGGAAAAAGCCGGCGTTGAGGTCGGGGAAACAATTTTACTCACCGATGAAAAAAACGGCTTTCAAACCTATTCAGGAAAGGAGCTTCGCTTTCTTGAAAATAATCTTTTTGATCCGCTTGCTAAGCCGTTTGAGGGGCAGGCCGGAGCAATAGAGATAGTGAACGCGCCGTCCGTGCGAGAGGAGTGCGCCTTTGTCGCTTCAAAAATACATTCGCTGTTGCGCACGGGAAACTACCGCTGCCGCGACATTGCCGTGGTTTACCGCAGCGGCGAGCTTTACCAGAAAGAGATACGCTACAGTCTTAAAAAATGCGGCGTGCCGATTTTTGAGGACAGACGCGCCCGGGTGGAAAACGAACCGCTCTGCGTTTTCATGCGCGCGGTTTTTGAAATGCTTGCAAACGGAGTGAACCTTGAATCGCTTTTGAAATATGCCAAGACCTCCCTTTCGCCGCTTTCGTGGGACGAGCTTTCCGAGGTTGAAAACTATGCCCTGATGTGGGATCTTGACTTTGCCGCGCTCTGCCGCGAATGGAAGGACAACCCGGACGGCTTCGGCGTTGAGCTTGACGAAAAGCGCAGGCAGCGTCTTGCCTCCCTCAATGAAACAAAGGACAGACTTATTAAGCCGATACTGGCTCTGCGCGAGTCGGTCAAGGACAAGAACGCAAAAGAAACGCTTGCGGCCGTTTTTAATTTTGCCGTTGATACCGGCGTTTGCGAACGGCTGCGGCAGTACGCCATTGAGCTTGAAGAGGGCGGAAACATTGAGCTTGCGCTGGTGCAGCAGCAGGTTTGGGACATCATTGTGAGCGTTTTTGACGACCTTGCCGCCGTACTCGGCGAAAGGACGGTAAAGCCGAAAAAGCTGCTTGAATTTTTTGAAACCGCGCTGGAAACCCAGTCGCTCGGAAAGCTCCCGGACGGCTATGACGAGGTTTACATCTGCGACGCGGGCAGGATTCAGACCAAAACGGCAAAGGTGATTTTTGTTGTTGGCGCAAACGAGGGCGTTTTTCCGCTTTATTCGGACGGCGCGGGTCTGTTTTCCGAGTTTGAGGCGCAAAAGCTGCGCGACATTCTGCCCACCTTTTCAAAAAGTCCGCAGGAGCTTGCCGCCGAGGAAAGGTTCATGGTATACAACAGCCTTTGCAGCGCACGCGAAAAGCTCTTTGTCTCCTATAGTCTGACCGATCAGACGGGTAAAAAAACGGCCCGGTCGGAAATTGTGCTTTCGCTTTGCCGACTTTTTCCGTCCATAAGCGAAACATCGTTTCCGTACGGCGACGAAAGGGAAATGCTTGAGTGCGAAAACGCCGCCTTTGAGCTTATGGCGGAAAACTGGCACGAGGACACCGATACGGAAAAAACGCTGAAAAAATACTTCTCCTCAAAAGAGGATTTTAAAGGTAAGCTCAAGGCCGTTGCGCGCGCAAACGATAAAAAGGACTTCTCCTTTGACAATCCGCAAAAAGCAAAGGAGCTTTTCGGAAAGAAGCTTTATCTTTCCGCCTCTCAGCTTGAAACCTACGGAGCGTGTCCGTTTGAATACTTCTGCCGCTACGGAATGAAAGCAAAGGAGCGCTCTGCAGTCCGGCTTGACGCCGCAAACATCGGAACGGTTGTCCATTTTGTTCTGGAAAAGCTGCTTTCAAACCACCGCGGCGAAAAGATATACTCGCTTTCCTTGGATACGGCGAAAGCGGAAATTGAAAAGTATCTTAAAGAATACATGGATAAATATATGGGCTCATCAGATGAGCGAAGCCGGAGGTTTGTCTACCTTTATTCGCGCCTTTATAATTCGCTTTGCGTCATTGCCGAGCGGTTGCTTTCGGAGTTTTCGGAAAGCGATTTTGAACCCGTTGACTTTGAGCTTCCGATAAGCGAAAAGCAGGGCGTTGCTCCGCTTCGGGTAAAGCTTAACGACGGCTTTGTGGAGCTTCACGGAATTGTTGACCGCGTTGACGTGATGAAAAAGGACGGAAAAACCTATCTGTGCATTGTCGATTACAAAACGGGACCTAAGGAGTTCTCGCTGTCGGACGTCCTTTCCGGACTCGGAATGCAGATGATTCTTTACCTTGTTTCAATCTGGAAAAACGGAGAAAAGCGCTACGGGAACATTATTCCCTCCGGTGTGCTTTATCTTCCGGCAAGAGCGGAGCCTTTTGCGGCCGAGCGCGGCGAGGACGAAAAAAAGCTTGACGAAAAAAGGCTCTGCGGCGGAAAAATGGACGGAATGCTCCTTGATGACGGCGAGGTTGTAAAGGGTATGGACAAAGCCCTTTCCGGCCGCTTCATTCCGATAAAGGTGAACAAAAAAAGCGGCGCGCTCAGCGGAAACTTTATTTCGCTTTCTCAGCTTGAAGCGCTTTCAAAAAGGCTTGAAAAAATTATGGCGGAAATGGGCAACTCCCTGCATGACGGAAAAATTCCGGCGCGCCCGGCCTACGGCAAGGGTCACGCGAATACCTGCGACTGGTGCGCCTTTTCCTCCGTTTGCCGCAGGGAGCCGGACGGAAAAATCCGATATATTGAAAAGCGCACCCACGGCGAATGTCTTGACATTCTTGACGGAAAGGAGGAGCGCAGATGAAAAGGCAATGGACAAAGCAGCAAGCTCAGGCAATAGGCGCAAGGGACGGCAGCGTGCTTGTCAGCGCGGCGGCAGGCTCCGGCAAAACCGCCGTTCTGGTTGAGCGCGTCATTGAGCGCCTGACCGATAAAGACCGTCCCTCAAGCGCCGACAGGCTGTTGATTGTCACCTTTACAAAGGCGGCGGCCGCCGAGATGAAAGAGCGCATTGCTGCCGCGCTTGAAAATGAAATTGCAAAAGCGCCGTCAGACGAACACCTGATAAAGCAGCAGCTGCTTCTCCCCTCGGCAAAAATATGCACAATAGACTCCTTCTGCGCAAGGATAGTGCGCGAGCATTTTGAACAGCTTGAAATTTCGCCGGACTTTCGCACCGGTGATGAGGGCGAGCTTCAGCTCCTTTCCCAAAAGGCAATGACTCTCACCCTTGAAGAGCTTTATATGCAGGGCGAAAAGGGGTTCACCGACCTTGTGGAGCTGCTTTTCAAAGGGCGCGACGACTCGTTCCTTTCCGAAACGATACTTGAAATGTACCGCCGCAGCGTGTCCTATCCGTTTCCGGAAAAATGGCTCAGGGAGATCTGTGCCGATTATGAAAGCGCAAAGCCGCTCAGGGAAAGCCGTTTCGGCCGCGTGATACTCGGTTATGCGCGCGACGCCGTTGCTTACTGCAATGACGTCTTAGCTGCAATGAGGGCGCAGATTTCCGGCGTTGCCGAGCTTGAAAAGGCGTTTTCCGCCGCGGTTGAAAGCGACTGCGCAGGACTGCGGACAATTTCCGACCGCCTTGAAGGCGGAACGTGGGACGAGGTGCGGCAGGCTGTTGAAAGCGTTGAATTTATACGGCGCGGCTCTGTTTCAAAGGAGCTGAAAAACGACCCGGAGGTGCAGTTCCTCTCCGACAGCCGCGACAGGCTCAAGGATGTTATCAAAAAGAATCTTGCCCCGCTTTTCTGCTCGAGCGAGGCGGAGTTTGAGGACGATATGCGCTTTTTTGCTCCGATGACAAGGAGCCTGTGCAAGGCTGTCGGCGTTTACTCAAAGCATTTTTCCGAGCTGAAAGGCGAAAAACAGCTTGCAGACTTCAACGATATCACTCACCTTGCCTTGTCGCTGCTTGTTTGCGAAACAAAGGACGGCTTTGAGCGCACCGAGCTTGCAAAGGAGCTTCAAAGCAGCTTTGACGAAATACTCATTGATGAATACCAGGACACGAACAAGGCGCAGGATATGCTTTTCACCGCCGTTTCAAACAACAACCTTTTCAAGGTGGGCGATGTGAAGCAGAGCATCTATCGCTTCCGCCAGGCGATGCCCGAAATATTCATTGAGCTTAAAAACAAGCTGCCGCTTTATAACGGCGAAAGGAACAACTATCCCTCGAAAATTATTCTTAAAAACAATTTCCGAAGCCGCAGGAGCGTAACCGGCTGCGTTAACTTTGTCTTTTCTCAGGTTATGAGCGAAATGACCGGCGGCGTGGAGTATAACGATGAGGAACAGCTTGTCTTTTCCGCCGCATATGACGAAAAAAAAGACGAATGCGCCGAGTTTCATCTGCTTGAGACTGCGCAGCTTGACACCGATGAAATGAGCAGCACCGAATATCAGGCGGACTATACCGCCGCACTTGTTGAGGCCATTGTTAAAAGCGGCTTCACCGTTAAGGGCGAGGACGGAAGCAGCCGACCCGTAAGATACAGTGACATTGCAATTCTTATGCGCTCATTAAGCGCACGGGGCGAAGCTTATGCCGAAGCGCTCAAAAGGCGCGGCATACCCTGCTTTACTCAGCTTGACGCGGACTTCTTTTCCGCTCCTGAGATAAGCCTTATGCTGAATCTGCTGCGCGTGATTGACAATCCGAAGCAGGATGTTGCGCTTTTAAGCGTGCTGATGTCTCCGCTGTTCGGCTTTTCTCCCGATGAATGCGCCGCAATACGCAGCGCAAACCGCGAGGGAAACATTTATTCCTGTCTGCTTTCCGCCGCCGCCCGGGGCGAAAAGCGAAGCCTTGATTTTCTTGAAAAGATAAGCTATTTCCGCAGAATAGCCGTCTGCATGAATATCGTAGACTTTATCCGTACCGTTTATGATGAAACGGGGATAGACGCCGCCGTGCGCTGCGCAAAGGGAGCCTCGGCCAAAAAGGAAAACCTCATGCTTTTGCTTGATTACGCCGATATCTATGAAAAGGGCGGTTATTATTCGCTTTCGGGCTTTGTCCGCTTTGTTGACCGGCTGGAGAGAGCCAAAGGCGATTTGCCCGGCGCCGTCGGCGTTTCGGCGGACGCGGACGTTGTGAGGATAATGACTGTCCACAAGTCAAAGGGTCTTGAATTTCCGGTTTGTATCCTTGCGGGGTGCGGAACGCTTTTCAACCGCAGCGATGAAATTCAGAACGCCGTAATAAGCAGCGAATCGGGGCTCGGACTTATCCGCCGCGACGAGGCCACACTTGCCCAGTACCCGACGGTCTGCCACAGGGCGGTCAAATGCTCGCTGCGCAGGGACGCCGTGTCCGAGGAAATGCGCGTGCTCTATGTTGCAATGACAAGGGCAAAGGAAAAGCTCATCATGGTTTCCGCAGTCAGAAGCGCGGAAAAGGCGGCGCTCAAGTGCGTTGCAAACATTAACGCCGCGCGGAAAAAGATTACGCCCTTTGCCTCCTCAATGGCGACAAGCTACAGCGACTGGCTTCTTTGTGCGTTTTTGCGCCATGAGGATTTCAAAGAGCTTCGCGAAAGCGCGGGAATTTCCGAAAACCTTGTTCTTCCGTCCGATTTCGGAATGAAGCTTGTGATAAAGCGCGGATATGAGGGGAAAATGCCGGCCGAGGAAAAGCCGCAGCGCGCAAGGGTTGACCAAAAGCTTTTGAAAACGCTTGAGAAGCGCTTTTCGTGGCAGTATAAATATGAAAAGCTTTCATACGTTGTCAGCAAGCGCGCGGCGTCGGAGGTTGACAAAAACTTTGTTGACCGCGAATACTTCGCTTCGTCAAGACCCTCCTTCCTTTCCGCCGGACTTACGGGCGCCCAAAAGGGAATTGCCACCCATTCGTTCATGCAGTTTGCGGATTACGAAAGGGCAAAAACTGACCTTGAGGGCGAAATTAACGCCGTTTTTGAGCGCGGACTTCTCACGGAAAGGGAAAAAGACGCCGTTGACAGAAAGCAGCTTAAAGCCTTTTTTGAAAGCACGCTTTGCGAGCGTATTCTTAAAAGCACGCTCGTTATGCGCGAAAAAAAGTTCACAATAAATGTTCCGATATCGGAGGTTTATCCGGAGCTTTCGGAGTTTGAGGACGAAAACGTTATGATTCAGGGTATTGCGGACTGCGCGTTCCTTGAAAACGGTGAGCTTGTTGTCCTTGATTATAAGACCGACAGACTCAAAACAAAGGAGCAGTTCTGCGAAAAATATAAAAATCAGGTCAGAACATACAAAAAAGCGCTTGAGCTTTGCACGGGATACAAGGTTCGGGAAATGCTGCTTTATTCGTTCTTCCTTTCGCAGGAGATAGAAATTGACGCGGAATGAAAAGAATAAAACCGGGCGCAAAAAAAATTCTTAAAAAATGTTGATTTTTAAAATAATGTGTGTTACAATACCACGGTATCTTAACTGAGACATGAAATATCGTCTTTTTTATCATGAAAGAGGTGACACAGAATGAAAGAGGGACTTCATCCCAAATATGAGCAAACAACCGTAAAGTGCGCTTGCGGCGCGACCATCGAAACCGGTTCCACCAAAAAGGATCTTCGTGTTGATATCTGCTCAAACTGCCATCCGTACTTCACCGGCAAGCAGAAGCTCGTTGATACCGGCGGACGTGTTGACAGGTTCAACAAGCGCTTCAATCTTGCAAAGAATAAATAATTCTGCAATGCAAAACTGAACTTAGGACGGCACAGGAATTGTACCGTCTTTTTTTCTGTTGACGCAAAGGACAAAGTCAGCAGGGGAGGTCTGCGGATGGAAAGCTATAAAACCCTTGAAAAAAGCTCGAGCGATGAATTCATCGTTAAAAAATCACGCTTTATCGGCTATGCCGCTCCCGTTAAAACAAACGACGAGGCGGTTGCTTTCATAAACTCGATTAAAGCAAAGCACCGCGACGCAACTCATAACGTCTATGCCTACTGCCTGCGCGAGGGACAGATACGCCGCTACAGCGACGACGGCGAGCCGCAGGGTACGGCGGGTCTGCCCGTGCTGGACGTTCTGCTCAAGGAGGGCGTTACCGACTGCGCCGTTGTTGCAACAAGATATTTCGGCGGAATACTGCTCGGAGCAAGCGGCCTTGTCCGGGCGTACACAAATACGGCAAAAATCGGTATCGACAGCGCCGGAATAATCACAATGGCGCCCTGCAAAATTGCAGAGATAGTGTGCGACTATAATTTTTACGGCAGACTGCAAACAATCATCTCCTCGTTCGGGATAATTACCGAGGACGCGGATTTTTCCGCTTTTGTGTGCCTCACCCTAAGAATACCCGAGGAGACGTTTGAAAAATTTGACGCGGAGGTTTTTGATAAAAGCTGCGGAAAAACAAGGTGCAAAGTCGTTGCGGAGAAATTTTCAAAAATTCAGTAGAAAAACAGGGGAAAACAGCATAAAAAAGAGTATATATATGTAGATTGATTCTGAACGGGAGGGCAATATGGACGAGATAAGACTGCGTACCCTTGAAAACGAAAGGAAAAATCTTTCGCGCTTTGCCTGCTTTTGCGCAAACACCAGGGGCAGAGAACGCCCGGAGGAGGAATGCGCGGTCAGGACCGCCTTTCAGCGCGACCGCGACAGGATTATTCATTGCAGCGCGTTCCGCCGTCTCAAGCATAAAACGCAGGTCTTCCTCTCGCCGGACAGCGACCATTACCGCACACGCCTTACTCATACGCTTGAGGTTGCCCAGATTGCGCGCACCATTGCCGTTGGTCTTGCGCTCAACGAGAGCCTGACCGAAGCTATCGCCCTCGGACACGATCTCGGACATACGCCGTTCGGCCACGCCGGAGAGAGGGCTCTGAGCGCTGTTATGAAAAACGGCTTTCACCATTATGAGCAGAGTCTGCGCGTTGTTGATGTGATTGAAAACGGCGGCAGGGGACTCAACCTTACCTATGAGGTGCGCGACGGAATAGTCTGCCACACGCGCGGAAAAGAGGCTGATACCCTTGAAGGCAGGATAGTAAAGCTCTCTGACAGGATTGCATATATCAACCATGACATTGACGACGCCGAACGCGGAGGCGTCCTGAGCGAGGAGAGCATTCCGCCGGACGTCAGACGTATTCTCGGAAACAGCAAGAGCGAGCGTATCAACACTCTTGTCCTTTCCGCAATCCGCAACACGGACGAGGACGTTCATCTTGAGCGCGACGTTCAGGCGGCGTTCGATATCCTGCATGAATTCATGTTTGACCGCGTATATACCAATCCCGTTTGCAAAAGCGAGGAGAGCAAGGCCGTTTCAATGATACAGCAGCTTTTCACCTTTTTCTGCGAGCATCCGGACGAGCTGCCGAACGAATACATTTCCATTGCGTGGCGCGAGGGAACGGAGCGCGCGGTCTGCGATTACATAGCCGGAATGACAGACGGCTACGCGATAAAAACCTTTTCAAGGTACTTCATTCCCTCGGCATGGGAGGGATAAATTTCAGGCGGCGGATATCTGTTGCCTGTTCTGACATAAAATAAGCCTGCGGATACTTCCGAACGGATATCTTAAAGCTGAATTGGGGGTGGTCTTATGCGGATAAGCGATGAATTCCTTTTTGAGCTGCGGCAGCGGTGCGATATTGAGGACGTTGTGTCCGGCTATGTTCAGCTCAAACGGCGCGGAAAGAACCTTGTCGGGCTTTGCCCGTTCCATAACGAAAAAACTCCCTCTTTTACCCTGTATCCGGAAAACGGCAGCTTTTACTGCTTCGGCTGCGGAGCCGGCGGCGAGGTTGTAAGCTTCATAAGACGCGCCGAAAACCTTGATTTTACCGAGGCCGTGCGCTTCCTTTGCGACCGCGTCGGAATGACGATGCCCTCCGACGGCTTTGACGATTCCCTTGCGCAAAAGCGAAAGCGCATTTATGAAATGAACCGCGAGGCGGCAAGGTTTTTCCGTGAATGTCTGCTTGGGGAAAAGGGCAGGGCGGCCTTGCAGTATTACCTGAACCGCGGCTACACAAAAAAGACCATCACCCGTTTCGGACTGGGCTATGCGCCGGACGAATGGCGCGCTCTTATCACTCATCTGCGCGAAAAGGGCTATTCCTATGAGGACGCCTATGAAGCAAACCTTGCGCAGAAAAGCGAAAAAAACGGAAAGGTCAGTTTTTACGATAATTTCCGCAACCGTGTTATTGTGCCGATAATTGACGCAAGGGGAAACGTTGTTGCTTTCGGCGGCCGCGTCCTTGACGACAGCAAGCCGAAGTATATCAACACCTCGGACACGCCGGTGTATAAAAAAAGTCTCGGCGTTTTCGGATTGAACTTTGCAAAGAATTCACAGGAGCGGTCTTTGATTCTGGTTGAGGGCTATATGGACGCCATTGCGCTGCATCAGGCCGGCTTCACCAATTCGATAGCCTGCCTCGGAACGGCCCTCACGGGGGAGATGGCGCATCTGCTTTCCCGCTATGCCGATGAAATTCTGCTTGCCTATGACAACGACGAGGCCGGACAAAAGGCGACCGAACGGGCTATAGGAGTTTTTTCTTCAATAGGCATGAAAATACGGGTTATCCGCCTGAGCGGCGGAAAAGACCCGGACGAAATACTGAAAAAGTTCGGCGCGGAAAAGATGCGCAGTCTCATTGAGGGCGCTGAAAACGATATTGAATTTGCGCTTTTGAAAGCGCGGGACGGGCTTGACCTTGAATCCTCGGACGGAAAGGTGAAGTACCTTACCCTTGCCGCCGAGGTGCTCAGCTCGGTTAAAAATTCCATTGCCGTTGACATTTACTCCTCGCGCCTTGCCGAGGAGCTGGGCGTTGAAAAAGCGGCGATAGACACAAGAATAAATCAGTTGAAACGGCAGAAAGCCTACGGCTCTCAAAAGAAAAAGTATGATGAAATTCAGCGCGACTCGCTTTCAAAAATGAGCAAGCTGCGGCTGAGCACCAACACGAGCGTCCGCTCTGTACGGGCGCAGGAGCGGATAATTATCCTTATTTTTGAAAATCCGGATTTTTATCCTGCGGTAAAGGAAAAGCTCGGCTCCGGATTTTTCTCCGTTCCCGTGCTTGAAAGAATTTATACGGTTATTTCGCAAAGAATAAAGGAACACGCAAGTCTTGAGCTTACCTCGCTTTCGTCCGAGCTTTCAAATGAGGAAATCAGTGAATTTGTCCGCCTTACAAAGCAGAGCGAATGCTTTTCCGGCACCAGAAAGGAGCTGCTTGACTGCATTGAGGTTGTTGAAAGCGAAAAGGAACGGATGCAGACTCAGTCGCTTGATGTTTCGGGTCTGAGCGATGAAGATTTTTTAAAGGTTATGGATAAATTCAAAAACAAAAAGTAACAGATTAGCAAACAAAACAGACGAACACCCGAGAAATTAAAACGCGTTGCCGAAGCGCAAAACGAAAGGAAGTCATCGTTATGGAAAACACCGAAAAAAAAGCAATGGTCAAGGCTCTCGTTGACAAGGGTCTTGCCACCGGAAAGCTCAACTCAACCGATATCGACACCGTCCTTGTTGAAGCTGATATCGACATTGAGGAGATGGAAAAGCTTTATTCAACGCTTGAAAGCCACGGAATTGAAATTATTGACGATTTCGGCGATGAAATGCTCGATAATATCTCGATGGACATCGACATTCCGAAGGGCTACGACAACGCACCCATTCAGGCAGACAGCAAAAACGCCGTTATCGACGACCCCGTCAAGGTCTATCTCAAGGACATCGGCCGCGTTCCGCTCCTCACTCCGGAGGAGGAGATTGACCTTGCAATCCGCATTGCGGACAACGACCAGGAGGCAAAGGACAGGCTGACAAAGGCCAACCTGCGCCTTGTTGTCAGCATTGCAAAAAGATATGTAGGCAGAGGCATGATGTTCCTCGACCTTATTCAGGAGGGCAATCTCGGCCTTATCAAAGCGGTTGATAAGTTTGATTACACAAAGGGCTTCAAGTTTTCAACCTATGCTACATGGTGGATCAGGCAGGCAATAACAAGAGCCATTGCCGACCAGGGCAGAACAATCCGTATTCCCGTCCACATGGTTGAAACAATCAACAAGGTCAAAAAGACCAGCAATATGCTGCTCCACCGCGACGGCAAGGATCCCACACCCGAGGACATTGCGGCCGAGCTCGGAATGCCCATTGACAAGGTACGCGATATTCTGAGAATTTCGCAGGAGCCCGTTTCGCTTGAAACTCCGATAGGCGAGGAGGAGGACAGCCATCTCGGCGATTTCATTCCCGATGAGGACGCGCTTTCGCCGGCGGACGCGGCGGCCATGACCTTCCTCAAGACCAAGGTTAACGAGGTTCTTTCAACCCTTACCCCGCGTGAGGCAGAGGTTCTTCGCCTGCGCTTCGGCCTCAAAGACGGAACGCCGCAGACTCTTGAAGAGGTTGGAAAGGCCTTCAATGTTACCCGTGAGCGCATCCGCCAGATTGAGGCAAAGGCGCTCAGAAAGCTCCGCCACCCCAGCAGGAGCAAGCACCTCAAGGACCTTTAATGAGCCTGATTTCTGTCCACACTCAAAAAAAATATTGTTTTTTATGTTGACTTTTTATGTCAAGGTAATTATAATAAAATTAAGAAATAATGTTTCAAGGAGGAGCATATATGAAAAAAGCATTATCTTTATTGTTAGCTGTTGTTTTAATACTTTCAACCTTTGCCGTTTCCTTTGCCGTTTTTGCAGAGGATGTCGGAATGAAGGAATGCACCTGCTCAAACTGCACAAGAGTTCCGAACGGCTGCCATTGCTGCGCTTATTGCCCGTATATTGACAAGACCTTCCTGCTTTCCTGCGCCAAGGACGAGGACGGAAACTTTAAGGGCAGCTTCTGCTGCGGCGAATGCTCGGGAATCTGGCCGTGCGACTGCCACTGCGGCTGCGAAGCCTGCGAAAACAAGAGTCAGGAGTCCGACCCCGATCCGGAACCCATTATCCCCGAGCCTCAGAGGAAGACTTTCATTGAAGCTTTCCAGAACGCAATCAAAAAGGTTGCCGCTGTTTTTGACAAAATCTTTAACGCAATCTTTGAGTTCCTCAGAATTGACGAGCTTATCAAAAAATAATCATTTTCGCTTATACTTCGGGCGGGTCGCAAAGACTCGCCTGTTTTTTATGAGCTAAGGAAGCGCCGGCGGATTTCAAACGTACGGACTTTGATTGACTTGGCGGAAATGGCAAGCAGACTGTGCATCAAAGCGAATGCTGTGATTTGTTCATAAAAGCCGCTATCTTTAAAAAATCTTAAAAATGAATTTTTTTTGAATTAACTATTGACATATTTTAAAGTGTGGTGTAAAATAAGCTCAAGATTAAGGGCTGCGGCCTGCAATCAAATTTTGGGTAATAAGGAGGAAATTAATAATGGCAGACGTATTTGCAAAGGTAGTTAACTTCCTTAACGCTAACTGGGCTAACTTCGTAAAGCTTGTTGACAAGATCTGGGCATTCCTTAAGGAAACCATTCTCAAGGACGACAGCATTTTCGCAACCAGCGCTGCTGAATAATTCAGCAAATCGTTTTAAAATTTGAAATTTTAAAATGTAGAGGCTGCTCGTTTGAGCAGCCTCTGTGTTTTACTTCCTATATTCACTTACCTTAAAAAAAATTAAAACTGCTTAAATATGAAAATTTTTTGAATAAACTGTTGACATTTATAATCCGATGATATATAATTAAGCCATGTTGAAACAGCAATGTTTTAATAAATTCAATGTAATAGGAGGAAATTACAATGAGCCTTAGCGAAATCAAATCATTTGAGGATCTTTGGAAGAAGATTATGGAAATCTTCTATGCTATCCTTGAATTCTTCAGAGGCGCTCATAAGGAGCCGGTAGATGTCGGCAGCAACACTGTTAGATACGATAGCATTAAGCCCGTTTATTAATCTTAATAACAATTAAACAATTGTTTAAGGGAACAGGGACCGCTTGAGGGCGGTTCCTGCTTCTTTACTCAGAAAAAGTCTCACTGTCTGAAAAACGTCGGTTCACGAGACGTATGGACGCAAGCCTT
>JAEDEQ010000134.1 GCA_016293225.1 Clostridiaceae bacterium | reverse complement strand
AGGCGGAGGTTAACGAAACAAAGCAGAAAAGCCTTGAAAAAAAAGAAGAGCTTGAAGCAAAGCAGGCTGAATACAATGCTACCTCCAATCAGCTCCTCAGCAACAAGAATAAGGTTAAGTCCCTCATAAACGAGATAGATCAGAGCAGCGAGCTTTATCAAAGCTATATCAAAAAGCTGCAAAGCGAAAAACAGGCCGCTGACGCCGAAATTGCCGAAATTATCAGGCAGAAAGCGCAGACCAATGCCAATCCTCAGCCAAGCGCCGGCGAAAGCCTGCCGGGCATTACCTCGAACGCAACGTGGGCATATCCGGTTGCAGGCGGCAGCTATATAAGCTCCGGCTACGGCCAAAGGGACGCAAGCATTTCCGGCTGGGGCTTCCACGGCGGAATCGACATCACGGGCGGCGGCTTCATGGGTACGCCTATCTACGCCACAAGAGCCGGAACCGTCATTGCCGCAAATTACGGCACAACGGGCTACGGCAACTATGTTATAATTGACCACGGCGACGGCTTCACCTCGCTTTACGGCCACTGCTCAACGCTTGCCGTTTCAGCCGGTCAGCAGGTCAGCAAGGGTCAGCACATTGCAAACGCAGGCTCAAGCGGAAACTCAACCGGTCCGCATCTTCACTTTGAGATACGTTATAACGGCGAAAAGCAAAATCCTCTCAATTATGTCGGCTGATTTTCTGCCGGGGCGGTCAACGAGATGAGATGATCAATTAAATTGAACAAAGCAAAAGGAACTGTTGCTGCTTAGGCGGACAGTTCCTTTTTGTACTCATAAAAGCCGCATGAATAAAACGGAAGAAAAAACGGGCGGTCACAAGTTCCGCCCGCATTAATTCCGGTTCAACTTTCAACAGAAAGTACAAGATTTAGTTTTCCATTTTGTTCTTATAATAATTCATCAGACAGCCGTCAAGAATGATCTGCTTTTCCTCATCGGTAAGACCTTTGACAAAGAGCGTGATGTCATGCACGCCGTCCTTTGCAATGACCTTTGCCGGAATTTCCTCTTTTCCGTTCTTGATTGCGTCACGGATTCCGGGAACAAAAACATAGTCCCCGTTGTCATAATCAAAAGCGGTGCTCTTGTCAATCGTGAACGGCAGAATGCCCCAGTTGATGCAGTTTGAGCGGTACCTCTTGGTTGCAAATTCATAGCAGATATTCGCAAAGCCGCCAAGAACCTTCTGGCAGGAAGCTGCCTGTTCTCTTGCGGAGCCGTCGCCCGGTCTTTTTGCAAAAACGCAGGAGCCGAACTGTGTGTTCTTTTCTGTTTCTTCTGCATTGTCGCAGACCTTTTTGAGAACGGAAAGAACCTCCTCGCTTGAGCCGGCTCTTCGCTTTGCTTCCTCGGCTGCAACAGCCTCGGCACGCTTGACATACATCGGTTCACGGCGGGAAAGAGCGAACTGTGAAAGGCGAAGCGGATTGCTGCGGTAGCTTGAGGTTTCGCCTGAAGGAATCAGCTCGTCTGTGGTGGTAACCTCGTCCTGCAGAACAGCCGCAAGCTTAACAAGCAGGTTATCGGAAAGGCTGTACATCGAAGGCCAATCGGTAATGTTCGGACCGAGCTTCAGCTCATAGTCCGGCTGAGCCTTGCCGAAGCCGTGATATACGCGCTTGTCGTATACACCCTTGTCGAAAGTATAGGTCTTGTCATATTCGGGAATTTCAACATCGGTTGCGGCGGTGAGAACGCCGTGGTTGAGCGCGGTTGCGGCAATCGAGCGCGCGTCAACAAGCGCAACAGAGGAAAGCTGTCCGTCACCGGGCTTACTTCCCTCGCGGTTCGGGAAGTTTCTGGTCGTGTGGCGGATTGAAAGCCCGTTGTTTGCCGGAACATCGCCTGCGCCGAAGCACGGACCGCAGAAGCAGGGCTTGAACACAGCGCCGGCTTCAAGCAGCTTTTGCTGTGCGCCGTTCTTGATGAGCGCAAGGTTAACGGGAACACTTGACGGATAGACCGAAAGCGAGAAGTAACCGTCGCCCGTGCTGCTGTTTTCAAGGATAGCCGCAGCCTCACAGATGTTTTCAAACATACCTCCTGCGCAGCCTGCAATGACGCCCTGATCAACATAAATCTTTCCGTCCCTGACCTTGTCCTTGAGCGAGAAGTTGACCTTGTTGCCGAACTGAGCCTTTGCAGCTTCCTCAACCTCTTTGAGGATTGACGGATTCTCCTGAAGTTCATGGATGGTGTAGCCGTTTGAGGGGTGGAACGGAAGAGCAATCATGCTTTCAATTTTTGAAAGGTCAATTTTCACCGCCATGTCGTATTTGGCAACCTTTGCAGGCTTAAGCTCCTTGTAATCCTCGGGTCTGCCGTGAACGGTATAGAAGTTTTTGACAGTTTCGTCCGTTTCCCAGATTGAGGAAAGGCAGGCGGTTTCGGTTGTCATAACAT
>JAEDEQ010000133.1 GCA_016293225.1 Clostridiaceae bacterium | reverse complement strand
AGCACCGATTGGTGTAAATTTGGTGTAAAGAGGTAAATTTATTCGGTTTGGAAACTCCCGAAACCCGCATAAACACTGGTTTTTTTCGAATTTTACTTGTCGAGGGGCTTCATTGTCGGGAACAAAAGCACGTCTCTGATAGCCTGGGAATCGGTAAGGAGCATGGTCATGCGGTCAATTCCGAAGCCGATTCCGCCTGTCGGAGGCATACCGTACTCAAGCGCGGTGAGGAAATCCTCGTCGGTGTGGTTTGCTTCCTCGTCACCGGCGGCAAAAAGCTCATCCTGAGCCTTGAAGCGCGCGCGCTGGTCAATCGGATCGTTAAGCTCCGAGTATGCGTTGGCAAGCTCCCAGCCGTTCATAAAGAACTCGAAGCGCTCAACATAGTCCGGGTTCTCCGGCTTGCGCTTGGTGAGCGGCGAAATCTCAACCGGATGATCCATGACAAAGGTCGGCTGAATAAGATGCTCCTCAACATACTCTTCAAAGAAGAGATTGAGGATATCGCCCTTTTTGTGGCGGTCTTCAAACTCAATGCCCTTTTCCTTTGCAAGGGCTTTTGCCTCTTCATCGGTCTTGACGAGCGAAAAATCAACGCCCGAATACTTCTTGACGGCGTCTACCATTGTGATGCGCTCAAACGGCTTTGAAAGATCCATTTCAATTCCGTTGTAAACGAACTTTTCGCTTCCGAGAACCTTTTTTGCAACTGTGCGGTAAAGATTTTCGGTAAGATCCATCATGCCGTGGTAATCGGTATATGCCTGATAAAGCTCCATGAGCGTGAACTCGGGGTTGTGTCTTGTGTCAACGCCCTCGTTCCTGAACACACGGCCGATTTCATAAACACGCTCAAGTCCGCCGACGATAAGCCTTTTAAGATAAAGCTCAAGGGAAATGCGAAGCTTAAAGTTTTCGTTCAAAGCGTTTGAATGGGTTTCAAACGGTCTTGCGGCAGCGCCGCCGGCGTTGGAAACAAGCATTGGGGTTTCAACCTCAAGAAAGCCCTGGGAATCAAGGAAACGCCTTATCTCTCGGATAATGAGCGAGCGCTTGATGAATGTATCCTTCGACTCGGGATTGACGATAAGGTCAACATAGCGCTGGCGGTATCTTGCGTCGGTATTGGTAAGACCGTGGAACTTTTCCGGGAGAGGAAGAAGGGACTTGGAAAGCAGACGAATGCTCTTCGCATGGACGGAGATCTCTCCCCTTTTTGTTTTGAAAACAAAGCCCTTGACTTCAACAATATCGCCGATATCCCACTTTTTGAACTCGGCAAATGCTTCTTCGCCAATCTCGTTGACTCTGACATAGGCTTGTATATTGCCGCTGCGGTCGGAAAGAACAATGAAGTTTGCCTTACCCATATCGCGCCATGCGATGATACGGCCGCAAACGGAAACGTCGGTGTTTTCAAGCTCTTCAAAGCGTTCTTTGATTTCCGCATTGGTGATAGACTGTTCGGCGGTGGTCACCTGAAACGGATCCTTGCCGGCCTGCTGTAGTGCGTTGAGCTTTTCAATCCTTATTTTCTTAAGCTCGCTGATATCTTCGGCAGGCTGCTTTTCAGTCTGCCTGTTCTTATTTTCTTCTGACATTAAAAAACGTCCTTTCAAAAGTAATTACTTTGTGATTTCCATAACCTCGTATTTAATAATTCCGCACGGAGCTTCAACTTCAACAATATCGCCGACCTTGTGGCCGATAAGAGCCTTTGCAACGGGCGACTCGTCGCTGGTGAGACAGTCGTCTCCCTTATCTTTTGAGGTTGAGGTTGAACTGATTATCTGATATTTATAGGTATCGCCGTATTCGACATCCTTGATTGTAACCTTTGAGCCAAGCTGAATTACATCGGTGCTCAGCGCGTCCTCGTCAATAACCTTGGCCATTGAAAGAATGCTTTCAATCTCGCTTATTCTTGCTTCAAGCTTGCCCTGATCGTTACGGGCTTCTTCGTACTCGCTGTTTTCGGACAAGTCGCCGAAGGAAAGGGCAACCTGAATTTTTTCTTTGATTTCCTGGCGGCCGACAACCTTAAGATGTTCAAGTTCCTCTTCAAGTTCTTTAATGCCGGCTGAGGTGAGCAAAATTTCCTGTGCCATTAAAAATCATCCTTTCTTAAATAAAGCGCATTGCGCGCCCTGAGTTTCTGCTGATTAGATATTATATAATAATATGGGGAGAGATGTCAAGGAAAAATGAGGATAATTAGTATCCTAAATGTTTCTAATTGTTTTTCGATTTATAACGGCAAAACTACTCGACTTCTCTCTCGATACATAGCACAATTTCACTGCTTTCTATATGGTTTTTTCAGCAATTAAATTATACTATGAAAGCGGCAACCGGGCAAAGAGTTTTTTTCTTAATCTGCTTCAATATGCTTCTTGCCGCCAAACTAAAAAAAGCCGGAAGCAAGGCTGCGCTTTTTT
>JAEDEQ010000051.1 GCA_016293225.1 Clostridiaceae bacterium | reverse complement strand
TTAAGTAACCGCTGATTTAAAGCTTCGGAGGTAACGTTTTTATGCCAAAAAGCTCAAAGGATAAGGAACAAAAGGCCGTGCGCACCCGTGCCGCTCAGCCGCCGAGGAAAAGGAAACGCAAAAAGAAAAAGCACCCCGTGCTGTTTTCAATCTTCCTTGCGTTTTTCTGCCTTTTTGTTTCGGGCATGCTCACCGTGCTCATTGTCGGAACATCTGTGCTTTCCTATGTCAAAACCGTTGTTAACGGAGATGTCATAGTCAATCTCGATAATTACAAAAGCTCGCAGAGCATGACCTCAATCATGTATTATTACGACAGTAATGGCAAGCCTGCTGAGGCAACGCGCCTCCACGGTGAGGAAAACCGTATCTGGGTCAATTACGATAAAATGCCGAAGAATCTTCTCTGGGCGTTCGTCTGCCTTGAGGACAAGCGTTTTTATGAGCACAACGGCGTTGACTGGATCAGAACCATAGGCGTTTTTGTCAAACCCTCGCTCAACGGACAGGGCGGCTCAACAATCACTCAGCAGCTCATAAAGAACCTTACGGATCAGAAGGATGTAACCTATATCCGAAAGTTCAATGAGATTCTGCGCGCGCTCAACCTTGAAAAGTATTACTCCAAGAAGGATATCCTTGAAGCGTACCTTAACACGGTATACCTCGGCGCGGGCTGCTACGGCGTGAAAACCGCTGCGGAAACCTACTTCGGAAAGTCCGTCAGCAAGCTCAATGTTGCCGAATGTGCAATGCTTGCAGGCATCACCCAGGCGCCGTATTCCTATAATCCTTATGTCAATTACGATATGGCTGTTACAAGGCAAAAGGACTGCCTTTACTATATGCATCAGCAGGGAAAGCTTACCGATAAGCAATATGAAAAGGCGCTTAAGACCAAGATAAAGCTTGTCAGCCAGAAAGAGGACGACAACAGCAGCACGTCAAGTAATCATATCTATACCTGGTATGAGGAATACGTTATAGATCAGGTTATTGCCGACCTTCAAAGCAAGTACGGCTATGAATACAACGAGGCGTGGCGAATGGTGTATTACGGCGGACTGAAGATTTATTCCGCTGTTGACAAGAGCGTTCAGGATACGCTTGAGGATATCTATGAGAACAAGACCGGCTTCCCCTATGCTTCAAAGGACTCGCGCGATCAGTATCCTCAGTCCTCAATGACTATAATGGATTACAAGGGACGCATTGTTGCCCTCGTTGGCGGAACGGGCAAAAAGACCGCCAACCGCTCATATAACCGCGCAACCGACAACCGCGCAAAGCGCCAGCCCGGTTCTTCAATCAAGCCCTTGGGCGTTTACGCTCCGGCAATGGATCTCGGCCTAATCTCGCCCACATCAATGATACTTGAAAGGGCAATAACTCTCAACGGCTCGCTTTGGCCGCGCAACTTTAACGGTGACTACGGTTCGGGCAGCTATATCACCGTTCAGGAAGCGCTCGTGCGTTCCCTCAACACCGTTCCGGTAAGAATACTGAACGAAATGCTCGGCGTCAAATCCGCTTTTGAATATGCAAACGAGCACTTCCACCTCAACCTTTCAAGCAATGATATGGATCTCAGCCCCCTTGCCGTCGGAGGAACGAATACCGGCGTAACCACGCTTGAAATGGCCGCCGCTTTTGCAACCTTCGGCAACGGCGGAAAGTATTATAAGCCCTACAGCTATTACAAGGTTCTTGACCGCAACGGAAAAACGCTGCTTGATAACACAAAGAACGAGCCTGAGCAGGCAATTAAGACCGCAACGGCGAACTCGATGCTTTCAATGCTGACAAAGGCTGTCACTCAGTCAAACGGTACCGGTTACGGCTCATATATCTCAGGCTTCCAGACCTTTGCAAAAACAGGTACAACCTCCGATAACTGCGATAAATGGTACTGCGGCGGCACGCCCCATTACGTCACTGCCGTCTGGTACGGCTATGACTACCGCGCCGACCTGCACACAGGCTCGAGCAACCCCTCAAAAACCATCTTCCGCGAGGTATTCAGTACAATCCATAAGGGACTTGAAAGCAAAACCTTTGCCGATGTAATTGAGGAAACGGGCGGAGAAAAGGGCGACGCAAACATTCTTGTTTCCACCGATCCCGTTGTTATCCCGGAGTCTGACACTACCGAGGAGGAAAAGACAACCGAAAGCACAACGCGCCGCCACACAACCGAGGCGAGCACAACCAAGCCCAGGAGTACCACCGAGCCGACAACAGAGGCCACAACCACCAAGCCCACAACAACTGCTCCGACAACCACCGCGCCCACAACAACAGAGCCGTTGACGCAGCCCCCCTCAACAGAGCCGCCGACTTCAAAACAGGAGCCGTCCTCCTCTGCGGAGAATCCCGGCGAATAAGGTAAAAAAGCATGGTGATTCTTTCTGTTGATTACGGCGACGCAAGGACGGGACTTGCCGTTTGCGATAAACTTGAAATGCTTGCCTCGCCGGTCGGAGTGATTTTTGAAAAATACGAGCCGAAGGTGCTTGAACAGGTCAGACTGGCGGCGGAAAAGGCAAAGGCTCAGCTTATCGTTGTCGGTCTTCCGCGTAACATGGACGGCACGTTCGGCGAGCGCGCGGAAAAATGCGCCGCCTTTGCCGCAAAGCTCGGTGAGTTCACCGGGATTCAGACCGCAACCTGGGACGAGCGGCTGACAACGGTCAGCGCCCACCGCGCCCTTAACGAGGTTAATGTCCGCGGAAAAAAGCGAAAGAATATTGTTGACGCGGTTTCCGCAGTCATGATTCTTGAGGATTTCTTAAAATCAAGAAAATGAGCGCGAACAATGCGAACCGGAACGAAAAAGGCGGAGTCAGGCGAAATTAATGTATCGAGGAAATAATTCGCAATATTTTTTACATATTTTCGTTGACAAACGTTCACAGATACATTATAATTTAAGTATACAGGTGAATTTATCACCGGGCATATTATACATAGAAACGGAGGATATCCATATGAAGAAAATCATTGCAGTTTTACTTTCGGTTCTGCTTCTTTTCTCGGCGTTCAGCGTTGTTTCCTTTGCCGAGGGTGAAGATGAGGAAAAACCCATTTACAAAATTACTTTCGTTGATTATGACGGAACGCCTCTCGGCTCAAGGCAGGTTCCTCAGGGAGAAATCATTTCCGCTCCCGAAAATCCCGCAAGAGCCGAGGATAAGGAAAACAAGATTGAATATATCTTCAAGGGCTGGTCTGCCGACGGCGGAGCAACCACCTATTCCGGAAATACCCTTCCCCTTGCAACGGCTGATGTAACCTACACCGCGGTTTATGCCGAAAACAAAAAGGGCGACAACCTCACTTTCTGGCAGCTTGTTGCTTCAATCTTTGCAAGAATCAACAAGATTTTTGAATACTTCAACAAGCTTTTTGACTTTGACTTCAATCGTCCGTAAGAAGCAGAGTAAATGAAAACGAATCGGCGGGTCCGCAAAAAATGGCGGACTCGCTTTTTTTGAAGAAGGAGCAGACGATGAAACAATTTTTTGCAATGTTCTCAAGAATGAAATACATCAACCGCTGGGCGCTGATGAAAAACACGCGCAGCGAAAATCTCAGCGAACACAGCCTTGAAGTTGCCGCAATAGCCCATGCGATTGCCGTGATGAAAAACCTCCGCTTCGGCGGAGAGCTCAATGCCGAGCGCGCGGCCGTTCTCGGCCTTTATCACGATATGCCGGAAATAATAACCGGCGATATGCCGACTCCCGTGAAATACCACAGCAAAACGCTCAGGAACGCTTTCCGCGAGGTTGAAACCGAGGCGTGCTCGCGCCTGCTTTCAATGCTTCCGGAGGATATGAAGGAGAGCTTTTCCCCTTACTTTTTCAAAACGGAGGAGGACGGGTACCTTTGGAAAATTGTTAAGGCGGCGGACAAAATTTCCGCGCTTTTCAAGTGCATTGAGGAGGAAAAAAGCGGAAATCACGAATTTTCAAGCGCGCTTTGCTCAACAAAAAAGGCGATTGAAAAAATGAATCTGCCGGAAGCGGACGCTTTTCTTGATGAATTCATGGAGGCGTATAAGCTGAATCTGGACGAGCAAAGCATATAAAAAGGTCGGACATTAATTCAGAAAAATTTTATTGCTTTTTTTAAGGCAAGCTTGTATAATAAACATACTATACTTTGCAAAAGGGACTATACGAAACTTTTTTGCAGTGTTAAGGAGTTGTAGGAAATGGAACCCATCAAGGTTGATTTTACCGGCGGAAACGGAGCCGGAAAAGGAAAGGGCAGCGGCAAGGACGCCTATCTTACCCCCTCAAAGTCCGGACTGAAAACCGTAATTTCCGTCATCGGAACCCTCATCGGCGCCGTTGTGGCGTATTACTTCATGCTTCCGCCGCTTAATTTTAAAAGCACAGAGCTTTATTTCTTCCTCGGCGTTGTTGCGGCGATTTATGTTGTTTTGCAGACTCTTCTCTCCGGCGTATTAGTTAAGCCGGAATACACAAAATACGTTAAAAAGCAGGCTGTTGTTCCCGGAATAATTATCGGAGCGCTTGTTGTTATTGTCGGAGTGGGAATGCTGTTTTCATCGGTCGTTTTCCGTGCTTCGTCATACAGCAAGCTCATTGACGTATCTGAGGACAAGACCTTTTCCAAGGATATTACGCAGGCGGATTTCAAGTCCGTTCCCGTTCTGGACACGGCCGCTTCCGCTGCTCTTGCAACCCGTACCCTCGGCGACCTTGCTTCAATAAACAAGGAATCGCAGTTTGAGGTTGCTCCCCAGTTCACTCAAATCAACTATAAAAACTCTCCCGTCCGCGTGGGAACGCTTGCATACGGCGATATCTTCAAGTGGTTCAAAAACACCGGGGAGGGTATGCCCGGCTATATCATTGTTGACATGGTTACCCAGAAGACCGAGTTTGTAATGCTCAAGCAGGGCAATTACATCAGGTATTCCACCGAGGAGCACTTTTCAAAGTACCTCATGAGGCACGTTCGCTTTGCGTATCCGACTTATATTTTTGATGTTCCGCACTTTGAGATTGACGAAGAGGGAAGACCGTTCTGGCTTTGCCCGGTGCTTGATAAGACCATAGGTCTTTTCGGCGGAACGGACGTCAAGGGTATTGTTATCGTTGACGCAATCAGCGGCGAATGTAACGAATATTCGCTTGACACTATCAAAAACGATAAGTCGTTCCAGTGGATTGACGGAATCTACTCAAACGATCTGCTTGTTGAACAGTATAACTATTACGGCAAGTATTCCGGCGGCTTCATCAACTCGATAATCGGTCAGGAGGGCGTGAGAGTTGCAACTGAAGGCTCAAACTTCCTTGCCCTTAACGATGACGTCTATATGTATACCGGCGTGACCTCGGTCAGCAATGATCAGGCAATCATCGGCTTTGTTCTTGTCAATATGAGAACAAAGGAGGCCAACTTCTATGAGATTTCCGGCGCAAAGGAATATTCCGCAATGAGCTCCGCCGAAGGTCAGGTTCAGAACTACAAATGGACGGCCACCTTCCCGATTCTTCTGAACATCAGCGGTCAGCCGACCTACTTTATGTCGCTCAAGGACGACGCAAGCCTTGTCAAGCATTACGCAATGGTAAACGTTCAGAATTACCAGGTTGTTGCAACGGGCAAGACCATTGCCGAATGTACCGAAAACTATGCCAATCTCCTTGCGCAGAGCAATGTAAACATCAAGGTCGATATCGACAAAATCAAGGACGATACCGACAAGAACGGACAGAACGCCGATGAAAAGCCCTCAGTCTCAACGGTTACCGTCAAGGGCGTTGTTTCGGATATCAGAACGGCTGTTATGGGCGGAGAAAGCTATTACTTTGTAAAGCTTGAAAAGGGCAAGACCTATTACAAGGTTTCCGCGTCCTCAAACGAGGCAGTGGTTATCCTCAACATCGGCGACAGCGTTTCGTTCACCTATGTCAAGGGTGCAGGCGGAAACGTTATTGAAGCTTCGCTCGGATAAAACAAAAAAACATCAAAACAGGGTCTGTCGCAATTCAGCGCAGACCCTGAGCTTTTATATATAGTAAGTATTATCGGTTTCGGTCATCAGGCGGTTACTTAACGGCTTCAATGACTGCATTAACAAGCGGCGCGCCTTCCTGAGTCAGAACGACTGCGGAAGAAGAACCGAAGAACATACACATTGAAAGAAGCATTGCAGTAACGCGTCTCAAACGCTTCATTCTCATTCCTCCTTTTAAATTTGATAAAAAATCTGACTTTCGTCAGTTATAAGTATATGCAACCGAACATTAAATATAGCTTAACGGCGGCATATGAAAGCGGAAGAATGGAGTAATTTTATAGTTTGTTAATAAATTAGCCTGCGGCGCTTTTTGGTATTGCTGCGCTTTCTTATACTTGAAAAAAGCGTCGGAATACGTTATAATCACAGCATAGATTAGTTTTCTGGAGTGTGAAAAATGAAAAAAACAGTTGAATTTGACAAAAGCAAAAAAGTTTTCCCCCTCATTCTGATGATAATCGGCGCAGGTCTGATGGCGGCGCAGCTTATAACAAGGCTCAACTTTGTTGCCGTTCTGAGCATTGGCTATTGCTGCATTGTTTCTGCTGTAATGCTGCTTTCGCTGATATTTAAAAAGAGGGTTTACCTTTTCATGGCTCTGGGCTATGCCTTTTCTTTTACGGGTTTGACTGTTTTCCACATCATCTTTGGTGCGGATGCAGGTTTCGGTGCTTTTTCGAGCGGTCTTGCCGGCTGGTCGAGCGCTGAACATGCGCTCTCTGCCGGTGAGGGTAACATTTTTCTCCGCCTTTGCGGAAATCTTCTGCTGTCTCTTCCCGTAATAATAAGCTTTGCTTTGCTTCTTGTCTTTGCAAAAAAGAGCTTTAAAAAGGGAGCGGTAAAAAAGGCGCTCTGCTCGTTTTTCAGTCTGCTTCTTGTTGGCTCGTCCGTTGCAAGCGTTCTTTTCATGAATATGAGAACAAAGCCCGTTACCCAAAGACTCTGGGAGGGTGAGGAGGACTATCTCAAGGGTGTTGACAAGGCCAAAAAGGACAGTCCTAATGTGCTTTTTGTTCTTATGGACGACCTGGGCTACGGCGACGTTTCTCTCAACGGTTCAATATATGAAACACCAAACATTGACTCAATAGGCGAAAACGGACTCAATTTTGAAAACTTCTATTCAAGCTATTCGGTCTGTTCGCCCGCCCGCTTTGCCGCAATGACCGGACGCTATCCGTACAGAGGCTATGCCGACAATGTTGTCTATCCGACAATTTCCACTGTTGCGCCCTTTGCCCAGACCCGTATTTTCAACAGCATTGAAATGGGCAACAACGCGGACGGAATGCTCGGCGATGAAATTACGGTAGCCGAAGTCTTTAAGTCGGCAGGCTATTCAACAGGCCTTTTCGGAAAGTGGCATCTCGGCGATTACGGCGAGTATCTTCCGACGAATCAGGGCTTTGATTATTTTTACGGCAGCCACCATGTCAATGACATGAAGCCGTTCTATCACGTCCGTGAGCAGGGCGGCGAATATACAATTGTTCGCGGAACGGATGAGCTTAAGGATCAGTCAAAGGCGACAGAATGGATAAATGAGGAAATAACCGACTGGATTACCCAAACCGTTACTGAAAAGGACGAGCCGTTCTTTGCCGTTTACACCTCTCCGTGGCCGCACGCACCCGTTTTTGTCGGCGATGAGTTCAAGGGCTCAACCGGTATGGGTACATACGTTGATTGTATCAACGAGTTTGACGCCGGACTCGGAAAGCTGTTCGGAACGCTTGAGGATCTCGGTGTGCTTGAGGACACGATAATTGTTTTCACAAGCGATAACGGTCCCGCGCTTGAAGGCTCGGTAAATGAGCTTCGCGGCGGAAAGTACCTTGCCTATGAGGGCGGACAGAAGGTTCCGTTCATGCTCAGGTGGGATAACAACAACGGCCTGTTTAAGGCGGGAGAAAAGCGCAGTCAGAGCGCAACCCTCGTTGACCTTTTCCCGACTCTGCTCTCGCTTTGCTCAATAACCGGAGACGGAAAGAGCGGGTATCTCCCGACTGACCGTGTGATTGACGGCGTTTCAATGCTGCCTGTAATCGAAAACGACAGTGCCGTCCACACCGCGGAAAAGCCGATTCTTCACATGAAGCGCAAGGATATAAAGGCGATTCAGTATACCGTTGATACCGCCGATGTAAAAAAGCTTTACCCCGATTATAACTATTCCGTTCTGAACGACAACAAGCAGGTAACGTTTAAATACTTTGACCGCATTCAGAACGATAATTCTGCGTTCTTTGATAAATACCGCAAGAACTGGCTGCACATTCTGACCGATGACAGCGGAGAAAACTATAACCGCTCAGGTGTCTATCCGCTCATTGCGGACGAGATGCACGCAAAGCTTGACGAAATTCAAAAGGATTTTGAAAGCAATCCGAGAGGTATAATAAAGTAATGCCGCCGCTTTCGATAATGATAAAGCCGGCTTCAAGCCTTTGCAACCTCCGGTGCAAATACTGCTTTTACTGCGATGTTGCCGAAAACCGCGAAAGCTTCAGCTTCGGAGTTATGAATGAAGCCACGGCGGAAAGACTCATCAAAAGCGCGCTCAATTTTGCGGACGGAGAAAGCGTTGCCTTTGCTTTCCAGGGCGGAGAGCCGCTGATTGCGGGGCTTGAGTATTTCCGCTTTTTTGTCTCCTGCGTGAGGGAGAACAACAAGAAAAACTCACGCATCTTTTACTCGGTGCAGACCAACGGCACCCTTGTTACCGACGAGTGGTGCGAATTTTTCAGGGAAAACGAATTTCTGGTCGGACTCAGTCTTGACGGCGACCGCGAGGGTAACCGCTTCCGCCTTGACGCAAAGGGGAATAACTCATACTTCAAAATTCTTAAAGCCGCCGAAAAGCTCAGAAAGCACGCGGTTGAGTTCAATATTCTTGTTGTCCTGACCGGATATTGCGCCGATAGGTGCGAAAAGGTGTATAAGTATTTCCGCGATAACGGTTTCAGATATCTGCAATTCATACCTTGTTTGCGACCGTTCGGAGATAAAAGCGAGAGCGAACTTTATATGACGGGCGAGCAATACGCCGCTTTTCTGATAAAGACGTTCAATCTCTATGTCAAGGACTTTGTCCGGGGCAACTATGTCAGCGTTCGCCTTTTTGATAATTGGGTCAGAATGTTCCTCAAAGAAAAACCGGAGCAATGCGGTCTTTGCGGCCACTGCACACATCAGCTTGTTGTTGAGGGCAACGGCAATCTTTACCCGTGCGACTTTTTCTGTACCGATGAATGGCTGCTCGGCAATATCAAAAATACTTCGGTTGAAGCTGCGCTTACGGGCAAAAAGGAGGAAGAATTCATCAGGGAGAGTCTTGCTCCCGACGAAAGGTGCAAAGGCTGCCGCTTTTTTCCGCTGTGCCGCGGACAGGGCTGCAAGCGGCAGAAGCTCCACGCGGATTACTGCTTTGCATATAAGGCGTTTTTTTCATCTTGCCTGCCGCTGTTTCGTGCGTTCGGACGGGAAAAACAAGGTTTTTGAAACGGCTTTTTACCAAAGACAAAATATATACGGTAAAGAATAAAGAATTATTAAATGTTTAATATTTTTTGAACAAAGTATTGACATTCTATAAAATGAGTTGTAGAATGTAACCGATGATAAAGGTTTGTTGACTGCTGTCAATGTGCTTTTTTCAGCGCTGAAAAATTATTTAAGAGGGAGGACAAGACACGTGGAAAAGTTCTTTGCAAAGTTTGAAGAAATCTGGGCAATCATCTGGGATTTCCTTTACAAGACCGTTCTTTCTGATCTCAAATAATTGAGTGAAAGAGTGTGGCTGCCGTTCGGCGGCCTCTTTTTTTCTTTTTGCGATTCCATTTTCTATTAGTAATAAAATTTGTTAAAAAATTGTTGACATTTCAAACTTTTAGTGATATCATATTGTCAAGATTTGGAACGGTAAAATCGTTTCGCTTGAATATGAATTATATGGAGGAACATTATCATGAAATTCACTTGGGAAGATTTTGAAAAATTCTGGAAGATTCTTTGGGAGAACATCTATAAGTTCTTCAGCCACTTTGGTTTTGAAACTCCGCTCGATCCTGAAGATACTTGCCCCGTTGACTAATAAATCCTGATTATTAAAACCTCGTCCCTTTTGCTTTTTTGCAGGAGGGACGTTCTTTTAATCTGCAGCAATTGACAAATGTACGTTCGTTCTGATAAAATCAGGTTAAAGGAGGGTGATGTTTTTATGAAAAAGACCCTGAGTTTTCTGCTTTCGCTTGTAATGCTTTTTTCGTGTCTGCCGCTTTTCTGCTTTGCTCAGGTGGGCGAAGCAGTACCTTTTAAAAACAGCGGATATTTTGAATTCGGTGATTATTCGCTGCATTACAGAACCTATGGCGACATTCGCTCGTGCCGCGCGCGGGTGATGCTGCTTCACGGCTTCGGCCTTTCCTCCGTGTCACTTGAGGGCATTGCCGAGGAGTATGAAAAGGAAAACTATTTTGTTGTTACGCCGGACGTGCCGAATTTCGGCTATTCAAGCCGCGAGACCGAAAAAACGAAGCTCCTCTCGCGTGAAGAGCTTGTTTTCGCGCTGATGGAGCACTTCGGCGGTAATTGGATAGTAGGCGGTCACTCAATGGGCGGCGGCATTGCGGTCAATGTTGCGCTTAGCCACCCGGAAAGGGTGACGGGACTTGTTCTTTTTGCTCCGCAGACGAGCGCTGAAGCCGGCGGCGTTACGGCAAAGCTTATGAAAAGCAAATTTATGCAGGCTGTTTTCGGCGCAATGATAGGACTTGTCAAGCCTTTTCCGAACCTTGTCCGTCCGCTTGTTGCGGTCAGCTTTTCTGATTTGAAGTTAGCAAAGGCTTATGACGTTTCAAAAATTGCCGCGCCGCTTGCGCTCAAGGGCACCGGAGCCGGAATTGCCGTGATGTCCTCGCACACCTGCGGAACCGATCTTGAGGCGCTTTCCGCTTTGAAAGTTCCCTCCGTCATAATCACCGCAAAAAACGATATGGTGGCGAACAAAAAGAACCTGCAAAGCCTTATTGACTGTGCGCCCGAGGGAACGGTTGTATATTGCGTTCAGAAAGGCGGACACATGATGATGGAATACGACCCGCAGAATACCGCCGCGCTTACGCTTGCGGTGATGGAAAAAATGAAGTGATCGTTTTTTCAAAAAAGTTAAAATATTGTAAAATTTGAAAATAGTGCTTGCTTTATAACAAAATATATTGTATAATTGTTACAGTTTCATTAAGGAGGTATATCCATGAATAAGGCAATCAAAAAAGCTAAGAAAACTCTTGCTGTCCTTTTGTGTGTTCTGATGATTTCTGCTTTTGGTGTTCCCTTTGCCGGAGCTGAGGGCGCCATAAAGTGGGAGGTCAGCAAGGACGGATATGCGGCAACCGTTCCGTCAAATCCGGGCGATGAGGCTGTTGTTGTTACTCTTCCGGAAGCAAAGGCAGAGCTGCCTGATGGCGCAGAGGGAGAGATAGAGTATTCGCTTGTTCTTATGAAAGGCGATGTTGAGGTAGCTTTGGATGAAACGGTCTTGAAAGATAATTTCGGCTTTTCAAAGGACAAGCCCGAAATTACGGTTGATAATTCATCAAAAGTCTATGTCTATACAAAATCAAACGGAACCGGAGCCATAACTCTTGGCATGAGGGCTGTTTGCGGAGCGCTTCGGTCGGATATCTGCCTTATCAAAGTTGAAAATTATAAGGTCAAGGCAACATTCAGCTATCTTAATAATGATGATAAATATTGTGACAGGGAAACTGAAGTTTTTTACGGAAATTCTGTTAAAGAATTTGCAGACGGCATCTCAGATTACAAATTGCCTGAAAATGACAAAAACTGCCACTACATAAAGAACGGCTGGGTTGATTTTTTGGGAAAATCAACTATTGAAAGCGTTAGGGAGGACACCACCTTTGTCCTTTCGGTAAGCTCCGAAGCACATGATATAGACCCGGATATCACCGGTTACGACAAAAAAGAACCGACCTGCACTGAGGACGGATATATTAAAGGCTATTGCGGATATTGCGCTGAACAGGAGAACGGATATAAGGAACTTATACAAGTTGATTTTCCGGCTCTCGGTCATAATCTTGAAGTGACTAAGGAAGGCAAGGATCCGAGCTGTTTTGAGGACGGATATACTGAGGAAAAGACATGCCGGCGTGAGGGCTGCGGCTATGTTGAGAAATCAAAGCCTATCTCAGCTATAGGTTATCATACCCCTGTAACCGACAGCGCTGTTGAGCCGACTTGCACAAAGCCGGGTCTTACTGAGGGTAGTCACTGTAAAATTTGCCGCGAGGTTCTCAAGGCTCAGGAAGTGGTTCCTGCTAAAGAACATAAGTTTGAAGATATGCCGGAAAAGGCTCCAACGTGCACTGAGGTTGGCTATAAAGCCGGTAAGCGCTGCACGGTTTGCAATAAACCCGAAAACGATGATATAATAATTCCGGCTTCTGGACATGATTGGGAGGATGTTGCCGAAGTTCCG
>JAEDEQ010000050.1 GCA_016293225.1 Clostridiaceae bacterium | reverse complement strand
AACAAGTTTTCTATATTTTTTTACTTTTAAATTATATCTAATTGCAATTAGTACCCACTAATCGCTTTTAGATATAAAATAACAGCACCCGTAGGCCTTGTTTAAAAAATCGTCTTCGCTTTTCTCAGCAGTGAGCCAAAACATAAAGGAGAAGGACTTACTTTACTTGATTAATTTTCCGGGAATGGTTGCAAAAGTGCCGGGGTGACTTTGACAGTAATCGGACATTGAGCGGCTGAGACGTTCGCTCCAGCTTCTGTAAATAGCTTTGATTTCTTCCGCTGTAAGCTCGTTAAACGGCACAGTAGTTCCGTTGTCGGTAAAAATTACATAGCAGGTGGCTGTGTAATTGTTTTTCTTCGGCATTTTCTATCACCTCGTTTTATGGATATGAGGTTGGCAGGTTGTACTATTTTTCTTGCGTTATTTTTTTGTTGCAGCTATACTCACGATATCCAACTATACAAAATAAATATTTTGTATAGTAAAGGGGAGTATTTTTCCGATTGTAAACAAAAATCGTTTTAGGTATGATATAATTAATTTGTTTCAATGTATTATCAAAACAAAGGTGATCTTATGTTTGAATACGATCCGCATCTTCTTCCGGAACGAGTCAATGAATTTGCAAGTTATTTGCTCGGCGTAAAAGGCTGCTCAAAGCTTACGGTAAACGGCTATGTCCGTGATCTGCGTCTGCTTTTTGAATACTTGTCCGCAACAAAAAAAGAGCATATTTCCCCTGCCGATATTAAAAAAAATTATGACCTTTCATTTATTGACGACAGCTTTCTTGCAAAAATCACTATCGGAGATATATATGCGTTTCTTGCCTACTGCACTTCGGAGCGAGGAAACAATCTGACAACAAAAAACAGAAAGGCTTCCTCATTTCGCGGCTTTTTTAAGTATATCTCTGACAATATGAAGTATATACCGGTTAACCCTGTTTCTCACCTGCAGATTCCGTCTGACAAGAAAAAGCTTCCGCGCTACCTGACTCTGGAGCAAAGCGAAGCGCTCCTTAACGCAGTTGAGGGTGAAAACGCGGCGCGTGACTATTGTATTCTGACTCTCTTTTTGAACTGCGGCCTGCGCCTTGCGGAGCTTGTCGGCCTTAATCTTAGCGATATTGACCTTGATGAGCGCACAATGAGAGTTACCGGAAAAGGCAACAAGCAAAGAATGCTTTATCTTAACAGCGCCTGCGTCCGTGCAATTAAATCATATATGGCTGTCCGTCCGGTTGACGCGCTTAAAGGTGAGGACGCCAGGAATGCTCTTTTTATCAGTCGGTTAGGCAAGCGTATCGGCAGGCAGGCCGTTCAGTTGATGGTATATAATTATCTTAAAAAGATAGGTCTTGACGGTCAGCATTATTCCGTTCATAAGCTTCGGCATACTGCGGCCACGCTTTTATATCAGTATAACGACACCGATATTCTTGTTCTTAAGGAGATGCTTGGGCACGAAAACCTTTCAACAACCGAGATTTATACTCACGTTGAAAACAAGCAGGTTCGTGCAGCTATTGAAAACGGCCCTTTAAGCAAGGAAAGACGAAAATAGAATATAAAACGCATTTTCGCCGGATATTCATTTGCTGAGTATCCGGCGTATTATGGTTATTACAGTTCAGGCAAAAAATGCCCGGAAACAAAACGCAAAAGCAAGGTATCAGTCATGGCTGCAGCCGCAAAAACAACCGCAGCAACCGTATTTCGCAACAGATATATTTTAAAATCAATCGTCTCTGTGCTTTTCCCGGTCAGTATCAGCCGAGCTTTCCGGCAGGTTTGAAAACAGTTCTGAACCGAAAGAAGCAGCGCAAAAAACATGAACACTCTGCCCGGAAGAAGCACTATCAGAAAGTATTTTAAGCCGGCAGAACCGAATTTATCAAACAGATATGCACCGAGCGCACCGATGCCGAGCACTCTGAAGACAGCTGCCGAGAGAATCGGAACCCGTCCGAAAGCACTGACTCCTAAAAGAGTGATAATTATAAGCACGGACAAGTCTGCGGCAAAAAAACCGGAAAACGCCTCAAAAAAGCTTTTTCCGGTAATGTCGGTAGAAAAAGCAACAAATGACTCAAAAACAGCCGAGCTGAAAAGATTGCTTTTTATCCTGTATATAATCGCTCCGGCCAAAATCGAAATCAGCATGAACGCAAAGATTAACAGCAGCGTCCGGTCGAATATATCAAGCTTTTCATTCCGGGCCATAATGCGCGGTTTTTTTGTTATAACTGCATTGATTTTCACTTTGTGCGCCCCTTTTTGACTTTGACTCTCATATTTACGGATACAATGCCTCCAAGCATGGAGGAGATTATCAAAATAATAAATGAAATCGGAGCCGTCAGATCTATTTTGAACGAATTTGCGGCAACAGAAGCGAGAATTACAACCGTATTCAAAGGCAGGCAAAACAAAAAGCCTATTGAAATTCCGTTTTTATGTATCTTCCTTCCGGCATAAAATGCGCCGATGAACGAACAGACCGAAAAGGAAAAAACAGCCGGATAAAACGCACTGCTCCTTGAAATATTCATTGAAAGTCCGAGAGCTCCGCTTGCAAGGAATGACGCTGCATAAAGCACCGATGTAAGCAGCTGAGTTTTAAAAAACACCTTTGCAGGTAAAGAAAGCTCCGAAAGCTTTTTTGCCTTTTTAATTTTTTTTGAAGCCATAAAAAAGACCTCCCCATATCCTCTTGATAAAGGATATGACGAGGCCGGCCTGATTATTACACAGAAAAAATCAGTCTTCTTTTTTACCCTTGGCTTTTGCGGCTTTCTTTTCAGCCTTTGCTTTTTCGGCAGCTTCCTTTGCGGCAGCCCTTTCGGCCGCAAGCCTTGCATTTGCGGTATCGTTGCTCTGAATTGCCCAGCGAGTGATCTGCATTCTGTTTCTGTCTGCGCCGGTTTCAATGATAAGATGGTTTTCCTTAACGGTGACAACGCGGCCGCAGATACCGCCGATAGTTGTGATCTCATCACCGATCTCAACGGCATTGCGCATTTCCTGTTCTTCCTTTTGTCTCTTCTTCTGCGGACGAATCATAACAAAATACATAACTGCAAACATACCGACCAAAAGAAAAATCATCGTTGTTGGACTGCTGCCTGCTGCGGCTCCGGCACCGCTCGTTGCAAAAATAAAGTTCATTTTCTTGTTCCTCCAAAAAACATAATGAAAATATTATACAGGTTATTCTTAAACTTTGCAAGAGATATTTTGAAGATTTCAGCCAAATATCAGCAAAAAGTCGAAAAAAACTCAGATTCTTGCGTCCAAAAGCTCAACATATGTGTTTTTGAACTGCTCAAACGTATCGTTTTCAATTTCAAATCGTATTCGTTCAAGCAAGCTGTTGTAGAAATAGAGATTGTGCATTACACAAAGGCGCATTGCAAGCATTTCTTTGCATTTGAAAAGGTGCCTGATATATGCGCGCGAAAAATTTCGGCAGGTCGGGCAATCGCATTCAGGATCTATCGGAAGTGCGTCTCTTTCATATTTGGCATTATTTATATTAATAATTCCTCTGTGAGTAAAAAGATGACCATGTCGGGCATTACGGCTCGGCATAACACAATCAAAAAGGTCCACGCCGCGGCTCACAGCTTCAATAATATTGCCCGGTGTGCCGACTCCCATAAGATAACGAATCTTATCTTTCGGCATATACGGTTCAACTGCGGAGATGATTCTGTACATTTCCTCCTTAGGCTCGCCAACCGCAAGACCGCCTATCGCATAGCCGTCAAGATCAAGAGCTGCAATCTGCTTCATATTTTCAATTCTAAGCTTTTCAAAGGTGCAGCCCTGATTGATTCCGAACAGCAGCTGATGAGGGTTGATTGTCCCCTCTTTTGCGTTGAGCTCGGCCATCTTTTTCTTGCAGCGTTCAAGCCAGCGGACAGTACGCTCGCACGATTGCTTCGCATATTTATACTCGGCAGGATTCTCAACGCATTCGTCAAACGCCATTGCAATTGTTGAGCCGAGATTGGACTGAATTGTCATGCTTTCCTCGGGACCCATAAAGATGCGTCTTCCGTCAACGTGGGAAGCAAAGGTTACGCCCTCCTCGGTAATTTTGCGAAGTCCGGCAAGCGAGAAAACCTGAAAGCCGCCGCTGTCGGTAAGAATCGGACCGTTCCAGCGTGTGAATTCATGCAGACCTCCCATATCGGCAACAAGCTTGTCGCCCGGTCTGACGTGAAGATGATAGGTGTTTGAAAGCATAACCTGACATTTCAGCTCTTTAAGGTCAAGCGCAGACAGCGCGCCTTTTATTGCCGCACTGGTTGCAACATTCATGAACGCAGGCGTTTGTATCGTTCCGTGAACGGTAACAAATTCACCGCGCCGCGCGTTGTTTTCGGTTTTGATAAGCTTATACATGACTACCTCTTTAAGTTTATTTTGCATTGATTCCGGTAAGATCTTTAATGACCTCGCCGGCAATTATAAGTCCGACAACAGACGGAACAAAAGCCGTTGAGCCCGGAACACTGCGCCGAGCCGCATTTTTTTCATTGACATCTGACAGATTTTCACCGTTGCCGTCTGAAGTTTCCTCCTTTTTCGGGCAAAGCGGTTTTTCGCAGGAGTAAACAACCTTAAGCTTGTCTATTTTGCGCTTTCGGCATTCGTACCGCATGATTCTCGCAAGCGGATCAACCGAAGTCGAATAGATATCGGCAACTCTGAAAGCCGTGGGATCAAGCTTGTTTCCGGCGCCCATTGAAGAAATTACGGGCGTTCCGGTTTTCTTTGCATTTTCAACAAGCGCAAGCTTTCCCGATACGGTGTCAATGGCGTCAACAACATAATCATACTGCGAAAAATCAAACATATCCTCAGTTTCCGGCAGATAAAAAATTTTATATGTTCTGACAACACAGTCCGGATTGATTGAAAGCACGCGCCTTTTTGCCTCGTCAACCTTGTATTGTCCGATATTGTTTTGCGTTGCAATAATCTGGCGGTTGATATTAGACAGACAGATTTTGTCGCTGTCAATAAGATCAAGCGCGCCGACGCCGGACCTTGCAAGAGCCTCAACCGCATAGCCGCCGACGCCGCCGACGCCGAAGACCGCAACGCGGGAAGAAGCAAGCTTTTTAATTGCGTCTTTTCCGAGGATAAGCTCGGTTCTTGAAAACCGGTCAGACACAGTAATCACTCCGTTTCATAACTGAAAAGCTTTCAAACAATGAAGCATGCGTCGCCGAAAGAGAAAAAACGGTACTTGTTTTCAACGGCAACCTTATAAAAGTTCATTGTGTTTTCATAGCCGCAGAAAGCACTGACAAGCATTATCAGCGTACTTTCGGGCAGATGGAAGTTTGTAATAAGGCCGTCAATGCACTTGAATTCATAGCCCGGATAGATAAAAATATCCGTCCAGCCCTCGCTTTCCTCAATTTTTCCGTTGAACGTTGCGACCGATTCAAGCGTGCGGCAGCTTGTTGTTCCCACAGAGATTACGCGGCCGCCGTTTGCCTTTGTTTCATTAATAAGCTCGGCGGTTTCTTTCGGTAACCAATAATGCTCGCTGTGCATAGTATGCTTTGTGATGTCGGACACCTTGACCGGTCTGAAGGTTCCAAGCCCAACATGAAGCGTAACGTAACCTATCCTGATTCCCTTTTCCCTGATTTTCAAAAGTAACTCCTCGGTAAAATGGAGTCCGGCCGTCGGTGCCGCCGCCGAGCCGAGCTTTTCGCTGTATACCGTCTGATAGCGCGACTTATCGCCAAGCTTTTCGGTGATATACGGCGGAAGCGGCATCTGACCTATCTCATCAAGAATATTGAAAAAATTACCCTCGTACTCAAACCTTGCAAGTCTGTTTCCGCCCTCAAGAATTTCCAGCACCTCGCATTTAAGCTGTCCGTTTCCGAAAGTGAAACGCGAGCCGGGTTTAGCCCTTTTGCCGGGACCGGTTATGACCTCCCAGACATCATCGCCGCGATTGACAAGCAGCAGAAATTCAACGTGTGCGCCGGTTTCCTCCTTAACGCCGTATAATCTTGCGGGCAGAACCTTTGTGTTGTTGAGGATAAGGCAGTCGCCGCTGTTCAGCTCATCAACTATATCGTAAAAATGTCTGTGTTTAATTCCTCCGCTCTTTCTTCCGATGACCATGAGCCGTGAAAAGTCCCTTTTTTCGGTCGGGTGCTGAGCAATCAGCTCTTTCGGCAGATCATAATAAAAATCCGATGTTTTCATAAATGCACCTCAAAGCATAGCAATATTATCATCAAAACGATTGACGAACCGCATTTTTCGTGATATCATATAAAACAACTCATCTATTATAGTGCAATCTGACAGTTTTGGCAACAGTTTGCGCTAAAATACTTATAAAAACTGAGGTGTGCATTTATGAAAAGATATAATGTCGGAATTATCGGTGCCACGGGCATGGTCGGTCAAAGGTTTGTTCTGCTCCTTGCTAAGCATCCGTGGTTCAATGTTAAGGTTGTTGCGGCAAGTCCGAGATCGGCCGGAAAGAGTTACAAAGACGCTGTCGGAGAAAAATGGGCCTTTGACTGCGAGATTCCGGAAAACATTGCTTCTCTTACGGTTAAGAACGCAACACAGGATATTGCTCAGATAGCCTCTGAGGTTGACTTTGTTTTTTGCGCCGTCGATATGAAAAAGGACGAGATCAAAGCGCTTGAGGAAGCATATGCAAAAGCGGAATGTCCCGTAATTTCAAACAACAGCGCTCACCGTATGACCGATGATGTTCCGATGGTAATTCCGGAAATCAACGCAGACCATATCAAGGTTATCGAAGCGCAGAGGAAGCGCCTCGGAACAAAGCGCGGATTCATTGCCGTTAAATCAAACTGTTCGCTTCAGAGCTATGTTCCGGCAATCTATCCGCTTGACAAAAAATTCGGCGTAAAGGAAGTTCTTGTTTGCACCTATCAGGCAATTTCAGGCGCAGGAAAAACCTTTAAAACATGGCCGGAAATGCTTGATAACGTTATCCCCTTTATCGGCGGAGAAGAAGAAAAGAGCGAAACGGAGCCGCTGAAAATCTGGGGCAAGGTTGAATACGGAAAAATTGTCAATGCCTCCTCCCCTGCTTTCACCGCACAGTGTATCCGCGTGCCTGTTTCAGACGGTCATATGGGCGCCGTTTTCATGCGCTTTGAGGACGGAAAAAAGCCGAGCAAGGAAGAAATTCTTGATTGCTGGAAGAATTATTCCGGAAGAGCGCAGGAGCTTTCGCTTCCGAGCGCACCCACGCAGTTTTTGCATTATTTCAGTGAAGACAATCTTCCGCAGACCAAGCTTCAAAGGAACCTTGAGGGCGGAATGGCAATTTCAATAGGCAGACTCCGTGAAGATTCCCAATACGACTACAAATTCGTCTGTCTTTCACACAATACTCTGCGCGGAGCCGCAGGCGGCGGAGTTCTGCTTGCCGAGCTTCTTTGCGCGGAAGGCTATATTGATTGAACGGAGGTTATATGATGACTCCCCTCTTTATCGGCAGCGGCGTTGCTTTGGTAACGCCCTTTGATAAGGACGGAAAAATCAACTTTAAGCTTTTCAAAAAGCTTATTGAAATTCAAATTGCAAACCACACCGACGCTGTTGTTGTTTGCGGAACCACGGGAGAAGGCTCAACTCTTTCGGTTGAAGAACGGCTTGAATTGTTTTCTGTTGCAAATGAAACTATTCAGAAACGAGTTCCTTTGATCTGCGGTACCGGCAGCAACAGCACTTCTTTCACCCTTGATGTTGCAAAAAAAGCCGAGGAATGCGGTGCTGACGCGCACCTTATGGTTACGCCCTATTACAACAAAACCTCGCAGGAGGGGCTTTTGAAGCATTATTTTGCCCTTGCAGAGAAGCTTCTCAAACCGATAATTGTTTATAATGTTCCGTCAAGAACCGGCATGAATATAAAGCCGGAAACATACAAAAAGCTGGCCCAGCACGAAAATATTGTTGGTGTTAAGGAAGCCGATACCTGCATAACAAAACTGATAAAATCGGTTGTGCTTTGCGAAGATAAGCTCGATTTTTATTGTGGCAACGATGACCTTGTGTCGGTCTGTACATCATTCGGCTTCAAGGGCGTTGTTTCGGTTCTTGCTAACATAATGCCGCAATATACGCACAAAATGGTGCTGTGCGGTGTAAACGGTGAATGTGAAAAATGTGCGCAGATGCAAAAAGACTGCATGGAGCTTATTGAAAATCTTTTCATCGACGTTAACCCGATGCCGATAAAAGCAGCGCTTAAAATTGCCGGAATTGACGCCGGAAAGTGCCGTTTGCCGCTGTGTGAGCTGTCTCTTGACTGCAGGGAGCTTTTGATGCAGTCAATGCAGAAGCATCTTTCTGAAATCAGGTCTGAACTGAGAATATGAAAAAGCTCAGTTAAGCTAATTTACTCACATAAAGAAAAGCTATAAAATACGGGAAACATTTATTTCGCTTCCTGTAAATTATAGCTTTTTGTTTTTAATTTTCCGTCCGCAATCGTTGTTTAATTTAATCAAAAACCGAATGCGCCGGGAATTGCGTATGCAAGCACGGACATGATTATTCCGGCCGCAAGAACACCCACCGCAATCGTCGGAAAGGAGTGGCGGATTCTGATATCAAAAAGGTCGGCAGCCAAGGCTCCGGTCCAGGCTCCTGTTCCGGGCAGAGGTATTGCAACAAAAAGGAACAGACCGAAAAGGCGGTACTTTTTGACCTTATCCGCTTTCCGGATTGAGCGCGCCTCAAGCTTTTCGATGAGCTTTTCGGTCTTTTTGAATTTCTTGAGCCAATTAAAAATCTTCCTGATGAAAAGAAGAATGAACGGAATCGGAAGAAGATTGCCGATAAAGCAGATAATAAACGCTCTGAAAAACTCAACGCCCATAAGCTTTGCGGCAATCAGACCTCCGCGCAGCTCAAGAATAGGCAGCATTGAGATGATAAAAGCAATAATCTCAGAGGAGACCTTGCCGTCAAGGTTATCAACAAAAAAACGGGCTATAGATTCAGCCATACTCAGCCTCCGGTGCAGTTTGCAAGAAGATATTGTTTTGCTTGTTCAAGAATACGCTTATCATTGTCATAATTCAGCGTCTTCAGCGCATCGTAATAGGAGAACCAGCCGCACTCTTCAATTTCCTCCGGCTGAATGGTGTATTCAACGTCGTCCGTTTCGGCAAGGAAGATTGAAACAGATTTTTCAATTCTGCCCTGGATTGTGTATTCGGAGCATTTTTTGAAGTTCGGTAAAACTCTTATATTGATGCCGGTTTCCTCAAGAACCTCTCTGATAGCTGTTTGCTCGTTATTCTCGCCGGGCTCGATATGACCTTTGGGAAATCCCCAGTGAGCGCTGCGTTTATTGCGGATCAACAGAAATTTTTTCTCGGTTGCGTCGTTACGGAAAACAACGGCGCCGCAGGAGCTTTCATAAAGACACTCAAGCGTATAACCGTTTCTGCCCTCGGCAAAGTCGATGGCGCGGCGAATATCATTGATAATGAAGCGTGTGCTTTTAGGTGCAACAACAAGGACAACACCCTTTCCGCCGTTGCGGCGGACTATGGCAATAACCCTTCCGTCAAAATTTCTGACAGGATGGTTGATACCCATAATATAAGCGCTGATGACAGAATTTTTCTGCGTTTTTCCGCCCTCAACAATACCGTAGTTCAGCCTGTACTTGAAACCGAACCGCTTATTATAAGAGTGCATCGGGGAAGTTACACGTACTCTGACGAATTTACCTAACATTATTTGTCCCCTTCAACAAAATGCAGCCGGAAACCAACATCCGGAAAACCGGAAAAACCGAAAGTTTCCGAACGCCGACCGCACAGGATAATATGCTTTATATTATACTATGTTTTTCCCATATTTCAATAGGTTTTTTATATTTTATTGTTTATACATATTTTTTTGTTCGGCGGAATGAATAATTTTGGGCAAAAAAATATTGTAGACAGTTGTCTTTTTTGACGTGGCGTGATATAATGTTCAAAGACAAAAAACAAAGGAACGTCTTAAAAATGCGAACGCTATTCTTAACTGACCTTGACGGAACGTTTTTGGATCCTGATGCAAAGGTATCTGCCGAATCAGCTGAAATCATAAATACTCTGACAAAAAAGGGCCTGCTGTTTTCAGTAGCAACGGCGCGGACCTATGCCACGGTTATACCGATTTTCAGTCAGGTTGACCTTCGTCTTCCGCTTGTTCTGATGAACGGTGTGTGTATCTACGACCCGATTGAAAGGCAGACGCTTTCCGTTCATTCGATTCCGCCCGAAACCGGAAAAGAGATTGACGGTTTGTTTAAAAAGTATGGTAAGAATCCGCTGCTTTACTTTGAGAAAAACAGGAGGCTTAATGTAAAATACAAGGCTCTTGACAACGGACACATTCGCTCTTATGTTACAGACCGCAAGGCATTCTTCAACAAAACATTCGAGCAGGTTTCGGCTTTTGACTTCAAAAACAGCGGAGATTTCGTTTATGTTGTTACCCTTGACGAAAAGGAAGCGCTTGAGGGCATTTACGGTGAAATGAAAAAAATCAAGGGTATTGACTGCAATTTTTACAGTGATAACTATACCGACTGCTACTTTCTTGAAGCCATGTGCGCAGGCATAAACAAAGGCCGCGCTGCCGCAGAGCTTAAAAAGCAGCTCGGCGCGGACAGGCTCATTGTTTTCGGCGATAATATCAATGATATTCCGCTTTTTGAGGCTTCGGATGAATGCTATGCCGTCGGGAACGCCTGCAAAGAGCTTAAAAAAATTGCTACGGGCGTCATTGGCAGCAACAGCGACAATGCGGTTGCAAAGTTTATTGAGAAAAGATTTTCTGAGGACAGGCAGGTGTTGTAATTGGGCAAGCTTTATAACTGCTACTGTAAAACATACAAGCTCACCAAAGTTAACAGCGAGGGCTTTTTTGACATTGTCGGCGACCTTTATTTTTCCGACGAAGTTCAGTCGCTTGCAAAGTATGAGCAGCATCTTGATATCAACAGGCTTCAGCACATCACCGGCGTTGCATTTCTAACTTATGTTATCTGCAAGCGCCTTGGTCTTAACTATAAATCCGCGGCAAGAGGCGCAACAATGCATGATCTTTTTTATTATGACTGGCGCGACGGCGAAACCGGAAAATGGCACAAGCTTCACGGCTACAAGCATCCCCAATATGCCTGCCTCAACGCCAAGGAGCTTGCGGCGGATTCCGATATGATTACGCTCAACTGTATTAAAAGGCATATGTGGCCGCTCACGTTTGTTCCGCCGAGATACGCCGAGGGCTATATTGTCAGCTTTGCCGATAAATACTGTGCAACGCGGGAGCTGATGTATTCGCTGAGCAAAAAATATAAGCAACGATTTTTAAAAGATGTTGAAAGGATCAGCCATGAGTAAAATTCCTCTGTATATTCTGTCGTTCTTCTTTTACAGCGCCGCCGGGTGGTTTGTTGAAAGCCTTTACCGTTCCATCGGTGAAAAGCGTATAATCAACAGCGGCTTTCTCACCGGTCCCATGTGTCCGATTTACGGCACGGGCGCGCTTGTTATGACGATTTTTCTTTATAACCCGTTTAAGGATAAGCCGCTTCTGGTCTTTTTGCTCGGAATGGTGCTTTGCGACATTGTGGAATATATCACAAGCGTTCTGATGGAGGTGCTTTTCCACGCAAGATGGTGGGACTACACTTATGAATTTTTGAATATCAAAGGCAGAATCTGTCTCAAGCACACTCTCTATTGGGGCGTTGTTGCCTTAACATTTGTCAAGCTTATCCATCCGCACGTTGATAAGGTTATAATGAGCTTTAATGTTAAAACAGTGCGGTTCATACTCATCGGAATTTTTGTTGTGTTCTTTATTGACGTTGCAAATTCCGTCAGGAAAGCGCTTGACATCAGAAAGCTTCAAATCAAGTTGGGCAAAATTCTTGATTCTATCGGCAACACCTTCAACAGCGTTAAAACAACCTTTGAAGACAAGAAGAACTCCCTTCAGCAGTCGCTTGAAAACAAGGCGGATAAGCTGAACGACACCAAAACAGAAGCTTTTGAGCAGCTTATTGATATCATTCATGAGTTTGAGCTGAGGCTTTCAAAAGGCAGTAAGGATAAAAACGACAAAAATAAATACTCAAGCCGATTTTTCAGAAACAACCTTTCACTTGAAAAGAGTATAAGAAAACAGCTTGAGCGTATTAAAAAGCTCAGGGACGACATAAAATCCAATTTAAACGAGGACGGTGAAAAACAGTGACGGAAACTAAAAACAAGGTAACGGATATCCGGGTAAGAAGAACATACAATCAACTGACAGAGGCGCTGATAAAGCTCCTTGCGCAAAAAAGCTTTGACGACCTTACGGTGCTTGAAATATGCAACCGGGCCAATGTTCACAGAGCAACCTTTTATAAGCACTTTGTTGATAAGCATGATTTTCTCAACTGCTGTTTTAAGATGAAGCTTGCCGAACTTGATTTTGAAAAGTCCGACAAGGATTTTTCCATTGAGCAGATGAACGAAAACTGCATGAAAATGATTGAAAAAGTGCTTTCCTTCATTGAAGAAAACAAGAAATTTGTCTCCTGCGTCAGTTCCGAGCATTACTCATCGTCTTTCACAAATTCACTTTCGGACGCCATTG
>JAEDEQ010000132.1 GCA_016293225.1 Clostridiaceae bacterium | reverse complement strand
GCTAAAATTAGCTGTATGCTATCTTTAAAGGAGCGTATTGGGTATGAATGTCTATGAAAAGTTAGCAATGACCATAAAGGCGGCAAGAATATCGCAGGGTATGTCCCAAGAAGAATTTGCCGAAAAGCTGGAGGTTTCTTCTACCCATGTAAAGCATATGGAAAGCGGACACCGAAAGCCGTCTGTGGACATACTTTTTAAAATTGTTGAATTAACAGGAATGTCTGTCGATGAGGTTATATCGAAAAAAACAAAGCTTGAAAATGAGACCGATGTAAATATTATGTCAATACTCAGCTTGTGTTCCGAAAAAGAAAAACAGCTTGTTTTAAAGATAGCAAAAGATATTATTGCAAACAGAGATGTATAAAAGGGGCTTGTTAATTGTGAACTGCCCCTTTTATTTTTTATTACATAGTAACCGTAAGTAACCTACCAATCTCATAAAACAACCCATAATTTTCCACCGAAATTTGGCGAAAAAAGAGATTTACCCCGAAATTCACGATTTTGTCCTTTTAGCTCTTGCAAAACCGAAAGAAAAAAAGTATAATGCAAAAGAACATGAGTAGTATGGAGAACAAGGAGCATTTTCAGCGGTATTTTGCCGCTTACTACTTAATATTTTCAAAATACGAAAGGAAAGATCACAATGCTCAAAAATGCACCGACCAAGAACCCCACGGTTCTTGCATGGCTTGAGGACAAGCTCAAACTCGTCAATCCCGACAAAATCGTTTGGATAGACGGAAGCGAGGAGCAGATTGAAGCGCTGCGCGCCGAGGCCTGCTCAACGGGAGAAATGATTAAACTCAATCAGGAGCTTCTTCCTGATTGCTATCTTCACAGGACCGCAGTCAACGACGTTGCCCGCGTTGAGGCAAGAACGTTCATCTGCGCCCCCACAAAAGAGGAAGCCGGCCCGACCAACAACTGGATGGATCCGGACGAAGCTTACAAAATGCTCTATGATATTGCAAAGGACAGCTATAAGGGCAGAACCGCATATATTATTCCCTATTCAATGGGTCCCGTCGGCTCAAAGTTTTCAAAGGCAGGCATTGAGCTTACTGATTCAATCTATGTTGTTCTCAATATGTGCATCATGACAAGAGTCGGTTTCAATGTTCTCGATGTTCTCGGTGACAGCGACGACTGGGTTCGCGGACTTCACTGCCGCTGCGATATCGACGCCGAAAAGAGATACATCTGCCAGTTCCCGCAGGACAACACCATCATCTCCGTTAACTCCGGTTACGGCGGAAACGTTCTCCTCGGTAAAAAGTGCTTCGCTCTTCGTATCGCCTCCAACCAGGGACGCAAGGAGGGCTGGCAGGCCGAGCATATGCTCATTCTCGGAATTGAAAACCCCGAGCACGAGGTCAAGTACATCTGCGCCGCATTCCCCTCAGCCTGCGGAAAGACCAACCTTGCAATGCTCATTCCGCCCGAGGTTTACGCCAAGAAGGGCTACAAGGTCTGGTGCGTAGGCGACGATATTTCATGGATCCGCAAGGGCAAGGACGGCAGACTTTATGCAATCAACCCCGAAAACGGCTTCTTCGGTGTTGCTCCGGGTACCAACATGAAGTCCAACCCGAACGCTCTGCTTACAACAAAGAAGGGTACCATCTTCACCAACGTTGCCCTCAATCTTGACAACAACACCGTCTGGTGGGAGGGTCTTGACAAGAATCCGCCCGAGAACGCTATCGACTGGACAGGCAAGCCCTGGAACGGAAAGGTTGACGAGTGCACAGGCGCGCATCCCAACTCAAGATTCACCGCTCCGGCAAAGAACTGCCCCTGCCTTTCAAGCGAATTTGAAAATCCGGAGGGCGTACCCATTTCGGCATTTGTATTCGGCGGCCGCCGCGCAAAGCTTGCTCCGCTCGTATATCAGTCAAGAGACTGGAACCACGGCGTATTTGTCGGCTCAATCATGGCTTCCGAAACCACCGCGGCAGCAGCCGGCGCAGTAGGCGTTGTCCGCCGCGACCCGATGGCAATGCTTCCGTTCTGCGGCTACGATATGGCTGATTACTGGCAGCACTGGATTGACATCGGCGCAACCCTTGATCCCGATAAGGCACCGAAGATCTTCAACGTTAACTGGTTCCGCAAGGACGACGAGGGTCACTTCATGTGGCCGGGATTCGGTGACAACCTCCGTGTTCTTGAGTGGATTCTCAAGAGATGCGAGGGCAAGGTTGACGCTGAGGAAACCGCTATCGGCTATCTTCCCCATGCCGAGGATATCAACCTTGAGGGTCTTGAGGGCGAGGTTTCAATCGACTCGCTCAAGTCAATCCTTGATGTTGACAAGGCACTCTGGGCAGAGGACGCAAAGGGTATTGAAGAGTTCTATGCAAAGTTCGGCGACAAGCTTCCCAAGGAGCTTCGTGCAGAACTTGAAACACTTAAAAAGAACTGCGCTGAATAATTATTTTTACGCATCACGAAAAATTGGGCTGCCGCTTATGGCAGTCCTTTTTTTGCGCGGAATATCTGTATATTAAAAAGAACACCTTTGGCGCGAAAAAATATCTATTATCTATTATCTCTTATCAATTATCTATTATCTAAAGTCCCCCGGTTGTGCAAGTGGTTTTTGTCCGTCCGCTCCGCT
>JAEDEQ010000049.1 GCA_016293225.1 Clostridiaceae bacterium | reverse complement strand
CAAGCGGAATACTTGCGGCAGTAAGCTCCCTGCCGTCCGAATACGGGATAGGAACGCTCGGCGAGGGTGCGTTTTCCTTTGTTGACTTCCTTTCCTCCTGCGGCCAGACCTACTGGCAAATTCTTCCCGTGAATCCACCCGGCAGCGGAAACAGCCCCTATCAGGCGCACTCCGCCTTTGCCGGAAATCCGTTTTTGCTCGATCCGCTGCTGCTTCAAAAGGACGGTCTTTTGCTTGAAAGCGAACGGGAACAGTTGCTTTTGCCGAACACGGGCAGAGTTGATTATTCGCTGTTTAATCAGGAGCGTCTTTCCGTTTTGAAAAAAGCAGCCGAAAGAGTTGACGAAAAGGGCGAAAGCTTTTTGCGCTTTGAATTTGAAAACGAGTTCTGGCTTTCCGATTACTGCGTTTATATGGCGCTTAAAGAGCAGAACAAAATGAAAGCGCTCTGCGACTGGGACGGCAGAATAACCCTCCACAACGAGGAAACGGCGCTCGCCCACAAAAAGCTTCAGTACCTTTTTTTCAGGCAATGGAAAAACCTCAAGGATTACGCAAACAAAAACGGCGTTAAGATTATCGGAGATCTTCCCATCTATGTTTCCCACGACAGCGCCGATTTTTTTGCCCACAGAGGTCTTTTTCTGACCGATGAATTGGGAAATCCGTCGCGCCTTGCGGGCTGCCCTCCGGACGCATTTGCAAAAACGGGACAGCTGTGGGGAAATCCAATCTACGATTGGGACAAAATGGAGGAAAGTGGGTATCTGTGGTGGAAGCAGCGCTTTTCCCTCGCCCAAAGAATGTTCGATGTGGTGCGGATTGACCATTTCCGTGGGTTTTACGAGTATTACAGTGTTCCTGCGGGGAGCAGGGACGCCGTGAACGGCGAATGGAGAAAGGGCCCGGGAATGAAGCTTGTCGGCGAAATCCGCAACGCTTTCCCCTCCCTCGGCGTAATTGCGGAGGACCTCGGCTTCCTTACCGAAGAAACGCGGGCGTTTTTCAAGGAAAGCGGCTTTCCGGGAATGAAAATTCTGCAGTTTGCCTTTGACGAAAAGGACAGCGAATATCTCCCCCATAACCACGAAAAAAACTGCGTTGTCTATACCGGAACGCACGATAACCCTACGGTTATCGAATGGATCTGCTCCGCGGACGAAAAAAAGCTCACCTTTGCAATGGACTACCTCGGCGCCGACAGCATTCCCCGCCTTTGCGACCGTTTTATTGAAGCAGCTTTTTCAAGCTGCGCCCAAACGGCAATTATTCCTGTTCAGGACTGGCTGAAAAAAGGAAAGGCGGCACGAATGAACACGCCGTCAACGGTCAAAAATAATTGGGAATTCAGGATAGAAGAAAACGAACTGACAAATAAACTTTGCGAAAAAATCCTTTATTACACACTGCTTTTCAGCAGACAGGAGGAAACAAGATGAAAAAAGCACTTTCTTTAATTCTTTCACTGGTGCTTCTGCTTTCGTTCGCGGCCTGCGGCAAAGGCGAAGCCGACCAAACAACGGCAAGCGGAGCTTCAAACGAAAACAAGCCCGCCGCGGCAACAGAGATATACTTTTTGAACTTCAAGCCGGAAATTGCTTCGGTCTATGAAAAAATAGCAGAGGAATACAAAGAGAAAAAGGGCGTTACGGTGAAGGTGGTCACCGCCGCTTCCAACGGCTACGAGCAGACGCTGACCTCTGAAATTGCAAAAAGCGACCCTCCGACCATCTTTCAGATCAACGGCCCGGTGGGATACAGATCATGGGCGGACTACTGCGCCGACCTTAAGGACACCGCGCTTTATTCCTTCCTTTCCGACAAATCGCTTGCAATCAAAGACGGCGACTCGGTATACGGTATTCCGTATGTTGTTGAGGGCTACGGAATAATTTACAACGAGGAAATCACCGACAAATACTTTGCGCTCAAGGACAGGGCAACGTCCTTTTCCTCAATGGACGAGATAAACTCCTTTTCAAATCTCAAGGCTCTTGTTGAGGATATGCAGAGCAAAAAGGAAGAGCTTAATATCGACGGCGTGTTTGCCTCAACCTCGTTTTCAAGCGGAAATGCCTGGCGCTGGGATACTCACCTTGCAAACGTTCCGTTCTATTATGAATTCATCGAGAACAAGGATTTTGACGACCCCACTCTTGCAGGCCTCGGCTCAAGCGAGATAAACTTCACCTACAGCGAAAACTTCAAAAACATTTTTGACCTTTATATCAACAATTCCGGAACGCCGAAAAACCTTATCGGCAGCAAGAGCGTCAACGACTCCATGGCGGAGTTTGCGCTCGGAAAGGTTGCAATGGTTCAGAACGGCAACTGGGCGTATAAGGATATTTCCGACGTTGACGGAAACACGGTTAAAAAGGACAAGATTAAAATGCTGCCTGTCTACACCGGCATAAAGGGCGAGGAAAATCAGGGTCTTTGCGTCGGCACGGAAAACTATCTTGCAATCAACTCAAAGGTATCAGCGGAAAAGCAGAAAGCCTCTGCGGACTTCCTTGAGTGGCTCTTCTCCTCCGATGAGGGCAAACGCTATGTTACTGAGGAGCTCGGTTTCATTTCACCGTTCACAACCTTTGACAAAAATGAACGCCCGGAGGATCCGCTTGCAAACCAGATCCTCGACTGGATGGAAAAAAAGGACAGCAAGAGCGTTCCTTGGATTTTTACCTCCTTCCCGAGCGAAACCTTCAAGCAGGACTTTTCAAGCGCACTTTTGCAGTACGCTCAGGGCTCCGCTGACTGGGACAAGGTTGTTTCAACCGTTAAAAAAGCCTGGCAGAATGAGTATCAGGCATAAAAAGCTTTGAGAGGTGGTCACAATGCGAAAAAACTTGAAAAAATATTACCCGGTGTTCGTTCTGCCCACGACCGCCTCGTTTTTCATTGCGTTCGTCTTTCCGTTCCTTGCCGGAATTGTGCTTTCGTTCACAAAGTTCACAACGGTCACGAACGCAAAGTGGGTGGGACTGCAGAACTATATCAAGGCGTTTTCAAACGAGGATTTTGTTAACGCTCTCTGGTTCACCGTGAAATTCACCGTTGTTTCGGTTATCACTATCAATATTATCGCCTTTGCCCTGGCGCTGCTTCTTACGCGCTCAATCAAAGGCACAAACCTTTTCCGGACTGTGTTCTTCATGCCGAACCTTATTGGCGGAATCGTGCTCGGCTATATCTGGCTGCTCATAATCAACGGCGTTTTGCAGTTCTTCGGCGTAACCGTCACCTATGACGCAAGCTACGGCTTCTGGGGGCTTGTTATTCTGACCAACTGGCAGCTTATAGGCTATATGATGATAATCTATATTGCCGGAATCCAGAACATTCCGACAGACCTCATTGACGCGGCAAAGGTTGACGGCGCCGGCTTCTGGGGAATACTGCGCCACGTTATCATACCGATGGTGATGCCCTCGGTAACGATTTGTCTGTTTTTAACTATCACGAATTCATTCAAGCTGTTTGACGCAAACCTTGCCCTGACCGACGGCGCGCCCGGGCGCGAAACCTCAATGCTTGCGCTCGATATTTACAAAACGTTCTATGCACGGACAGGCTGGCAGGGAGTGGGTCAGGCAAAAGCAGTGGTCTTTTTCATCATTCTTGCCGCAATAGCGCTCATTCAGCTTGCACTGACGCGGCGCAAGGAGGTTGAAGCATGACGAAAACCAGAACCGGACTCGGCCACGCGCTCGCCTATGTAATACTGATTCTTATGTCCGTCATTTTCCTTGCGCCCATTTTTATTGTTCTTTTCAATTCGTTCAAGTCGAAGCTTTATATCACAAGCGAGCCGTTCAAGCTTCCGAACGCGGAAACCTTTGCCGGCCTTGAAAACTATATCAGCGGACTTGCAAAAACGGACTTTTTCAGCGCCTTCGGCCGTTCGCTTTTCATCACGGTGTTTTCCGTTGCGGCCATTGTGCTTTTCACCTCAATGACCGCCTGGTATATCACAAGAGTAAAAAACAAGTTTACCTCGTTTTTGTATTACGCCTTTGTTTTTTCAATGATTGTTCCGTTTCAGATGGTCATGTTCACAATGGTCAAAACGGCGAATGCGCTGCATCTTGATAACCTTTGGGGCATCATTGTTATCTATCTCGGCTTCGGAGCGGGTCTTTCGGTGTTCATGTTCAGCGGCTTTGTCAAAAGCGTTCCGATTGAAATTGAGGAAGCGGCAATGATTGACGGCTGCGGCCCGATACGCACGTTTTTCCTTGTTGTTTTTCCAATCATGAAGCCGACTGCAATAACAGTTGCAATACTGAACGCAATGTGGATATGGAACGACTATCTGCTTCCGTACCTCGTTATCGGAACCGACTACAAAACCATTCCGATTGCAATTCAGTATCTGCGCGGCGGCTACGGCTCAATAGATATGGGCGCAATGATGGCAATGCTCGTCCTTGCGATAATTCCGATTGTAATTTTCTATCTTTTCTGTCAAAAATATATAATAAAAGGCGTTGTTGCGGGTGCGGTCAAGGGATGATCCGCAATGGAAAGGGCTTACTATGGCAAGTATTACACTTAAAAACGTTTTCAAAATCTATCCCGACGGGTTCACCGCCGTTAACGATTTGAGCCTCGAAATCAGGGACCGCGAGTTTGTTGTACTCGTCGGCCCCTCCGGCTGCGGAAAATCAACCACGCTGCGAATGATTGCAGGGCTTGAGGAAATTTCAAAGGGCGAGCTTTACATCGGCGACCGCCTTGTTAACAGCATTGCGCCCAAGGACAGAGATATTGCAATGGTTTTTCAAAGCTATGCGCTTTATCCGGACAAAACCGTCTATAAAAACATATCGTTCGGCCTTGAAAGGAGGAAAACGCCGAAGGACGAAATTGAAAAGCGTGTTATGCAGGCGGCAAAAATTCTTGATATCGAGCACCTGCTGAACCGGAAGCCGCGCGCGCTTTCCGGCGGTCAGCGCCAGCGCGTTGCCCTCGGAAGAGCCATTGTGCGCTCGCCTTCCGTCTTCCTTTTTGACGAGCCGCTTTCAAATCTTGACGCAAAGCTGCGCACAGCCATGCGCTCGGAGATTACAAAGCTGCACAAAAACCTTGACGCAACGTTCATCTATGTTACCCACGACCAGACCGAGGCGATGACAATGGGCGACAGAATTGTTGTTATGCGCGACGGAGTTGTTCAGCAGGTTGCAAAGCCGCAGGAGCTTTATGACGCTCCGCGCAATATGTTTGTTGCCGGCTTCATCGGCTCGCCTCAAATGAACTTTGTTGAGGCCGTGCTCAGAAATAAAAACGGCAGAATATTCGCGGCGGTAAAGGACGACGCCGTCCTTTTGCCGGAAAACGAAAAGTTCAAAACGCTTCCGGACGGAAAAAAGCTTAAGCTCGGAATTAGACCGGAGAACATTGTTACGGAAAAGGAGCGCTTTGCGCCCGATGAACCCGTGCTTCACGGAAGAGTAGATATCTGCGAGCTTATGGGCAGCGAGGTCTTTTTATACATTGACTGCAAGGGCACGCGCCTCACTGTCCGCGCCCCGTCATACAGTGCGCCGAAAGCGGACGAGGAGGTATTTTTTCAGTTCGACAGAAATAAGCTGCACCTTTTTGACGCCGAAACCGAAGAGGTAATCAGATAAGCTGTGCGAAAGAACGGGTCTGCTGCATTCATTGAAGAACGCGACAGACCCGTTTATAATATAATTTTATGGAAGCTCTGATTAAATCTGATGTACAGATTACGCCGTCAGATTTTTCGTCAGATTGTGCAAAAGGCGCGCAGGAATCCTGTCGGATTTCAAGCGACTTTTGTGCAATATGGCGGGAAATATGCAAGTAAGATGTGCATCAAAGCGTATGCTGTGATTTATTCAGAGGTTCCTTATTTCTGCGCAACAGGCGCTTCTTTATAGAGATATTTATCAAGGAAAGCGTCAACCGTTTTCCAGTATTCCTCCGGGAACCAGAGCACGGAAACGGCGTGTTCCGCACCTTTAACAATGTGCTTTTCCTTCGGCGCGGCGCAGGCGTCAAAAACAACCTGAAGATTTTCAATGAGAACAAAGTCGTCCTTGTCGCCGTGAATGAACAATGTCGGCGTTCTGGACTTTTTAAGCTGCTCAACCGACGAGGCCTCGCCGAAGAAGAAGCCGTTCATAAGCTTGTTCACAAAGCTTGCGGCGGGGATAACGATTTTCGGCGGAAGATGGTATTTGCGAATGCACTGATCAACAAAGATTTCTTTCACTCCGCAGAAGCCGCAATCCTCAACGGCAAGGGCAACATTCGGGGGAAGCTCTTCGCCCGTTGTCATCATTGTTGTTGCACCGCCCATTGAAACGCCGTGGATAATTATCTTTACTTTCGGGTTTTCCTGAACAAGGCTGTTTATCCAGTCAACAATATCCAGTCTGTCAAGCCAGCCCATTGAAACATACCTGCTCTCGCTGCTGTCATGGCCGCGCAGGTCGGGAATGAGAACATTGAAGCCGCGGCGGTAATACTCCATGGCGTAGGCCGACATCTCGCGCTTAACATTCGTCCAGCCGTGGATACATATTGCCCAGACATTGCTGTTTGACGGATTGCGAAACTCCATTGCGTGGAGCGTTTTGCCCTCGCGGCTCTTGATGGAAACACTCTGCTTGTAGTTTTCGTCATACCATTTATAGCCGTCGCGCAGAGTTTTGTTATCCGCGTTGCGCTCAAAAAGACTGTCTTTGCAAGGAACGGTTTCATCCTTGCGGCGCTTTGAGCCGAGCGCAATTTTGAAAAAAAGGAACCCGAGCGCAAGATACAAAACGGCAAGAACGGCAATAATAACCGCAACGGCGGTTATTGTCGCCTTTTGCGCATAGGTCAGAACAAGATAATTCAACATTTGACTCAATCCTTTCAAATACGGAAAAAAATTTCATGCTTCGCCCGCTTTCCTCGCAGGGAGGAAAAAACTGTTGATAATTATACCATATATTAGCATACTATTGCAAATTTTTGGGAAAAATTCGTCATCATGGACGAATTTTGTGCGCTTCATTTGTTCAAATTACTATTTACTTTTTCAGTTTAATGTGCTAAAATATTGGTAATTATAAGCGGCACTGCCGAACTTTGCCGCCCTTTAATGAAAGAAAGGATTTATAAGATGGCTAACAGAACAACGGAAGAAAACATTGACTTTTTGTTTGATCTGATCATGCTTGTTGAAACCAAGGAGGAATGCGCCGGCCTTTTTGACGCCCTTTGCACCAAGACCGAGCTTGCCTCGCTCTCCCAGCGTGCGGTTGTTGCACATATGCTCGATCAAAAAAAGGTCTACAGCGACATTGTTGCCGAAACAGGCGCAAGCACGGCAACAATCAGCCGCGTTAACCGCACAAAGGACGGCTATCAGCCCCTTTTTGACAAACTGAACAAAAATTGAGGTTCTTTCTATGGCAGGCTACAGGGATTTTGCGTTCTTCTATGATCTTCTGATGAAGAACGCCGATTACGAAAGCCGCTTCGGTTATATCATCGGTCTCCTTGCCGAAAACGGTATCGGCAAGGGGATTTTGCTTGATATGGCGTGCGGCACGGGTACGCTTTCAAAAATGTTTGCGCAAAAGGGCTTTGATGTTGTGGGTATTGACGCGTCCGAAGAGATGCTTTCAAGGGCGCAGGAAAAAAAGCTTGAGGAAAACTTTGACGCGCTCTTCCTCTGCCAGAAGATGGAGGAGCTTGATATGTTCGGCACCGTTGACGCCGCCGTGTGTACCCTTGACAGTCTTAACCATGTGACCGAAAAGGAAAAGATACGGGAAATCTTCCGCCGCGTTGCCCTTTTCATGAACGACAACGGCTTATTCATTTTTGACGTGAACACATTATACAAGCACCGCAGGGTGCTTGAAAACAACGCTTTTGTTTTCGATACGGAAAACGTTTTCTGCGTGTGGCAGAACACTCTGCTTGAGGACAACGAAACAACGCAGATTAACCTTGACATTTTTGAGGGTGACGAGGAGGAAGAAGACGTCTACATAAGATACAGCGAGGAGTTTTTTGAGCGCGGCTATGAGCTTGACTTCCTTAAAAAAACACTTGAAAATTACCGTTTTGAAGTTGTCGGAATCTATGACGATATGACAAAGGAGCCGGTCAGAGAGGACAGCGAACGCGCCGTTTTCGTCTGCAAAAAGCACGGAACGCAGTTCGTCTGACAGCATTACAAAATTACAGAAAGGCAGCGGCTTTTGCCGCAAACGGGTAAAAAAATGGGAAAGCTTGTAAGATGCATTTCAACTGACGGAACACTTACCGTCATGGCGGTCAACTCAACCGATATTGTCAGCGAGGCGGAAAGAATCCACAAAACCTCCGCCGTCACCTCCGCCGCTCTGGGCAGACTGCTCACCGCGGCCTCCCTGATGGGCAGTGCGCTCAAGGGTAAGGACGATTCGCTCACCTTGAAAATCAACGGAAAAGGGCCTGCCGGAACGGTAATGGCCGTTTCGGATTCAAAGGGCAACGTCCGCGGCTGCGTTCAAACGGCTGTGGTTGAAATTCCGCTCAACAAGAAAGGCAAGCTTGACGTTGCCGGCGCAGTGGGCAGGGACGGCTATGTCACCGTCATAAAGGATCTCGGACTGAAAGAGCCGTATATCGGTCAGACACCGATAGTAAGCGGCGAAATTGCCGAGGACCTCACCTCCTACTTTGCAACAAGCGAGCAGACGCCTACTGTGTGCGCGCTCGGCGTTCTTGTCAATCCCGATCTTTCAATAAAGGCGGCCGGCGGCTTAATAATTCAGCTGCTGCCGACTGCGATGGACGACACGATTGAAAAGGTTGAACGCTCAATTCAAAACCTTGAACCGATAACCACCCTCATTACAGAGGGTATGACGCCGGAGGAAATCTGCCGCCATGCGCTTTCGGAATTTGAGCTTGAGGTGCTTGACTGTGCCTCCCCCGTTTACAAATGCAACTGCTCAAAGCAGCGCGTTGAAGCCGCGCTCATCAGCACGGGAAGGGACGAGCTTCTGAGCATGGCTCAGGACGAAAAGACCGAGGTCTGCTGTAGATTCTGCGATAAAAAGTATGTTTTCTCATCGGAAGATATCAAGGCGCTATTGAAAAAAGCGGAAAATTAAAAAGATAATATATTTTGGAGTGTTCAGGATGCAGATAAGCGTAATAATACCTGTTTATAACTGTGAAAAGTATATTGAACAGGCGGTCGCTTCGGTATTGTCGCAGCCGCTAAAAAATATTAATATTGTTATAATTGACGACGGTTCAACCGATTCTTCACCGAAAGTCTGCGATGATTTGGCGTTAAATCATGAACGCGTGACAGTTATTCACACCGAAAACGGCGGAGTTTCAAAAGCAAGGAACATCGGTATCGACTATGTGCTTTCAAAAACGGACATCGATTACATTGCCTTTCTTGATGCGGATGCTCTTTACGCAAAAGACTTTTTTAACGAGGAGATTTCGGCACTCCTTGAGGAAAAGCACGAGCTTTTATGCTTTACAAATGTCCGCTGCACAAATGATCTGCGCTTTTGCAGTGCGCCGATTAAGATAAAGGAGGGCGCCTTTATCGGCGGCGCTTCCTCCGTCAGAATACACGATGACGCTCACTTTGCAGCTGCCCTTTTTTCTTCGGACTTATTAAGGAGAACGGGAATACGCTTTTTTGAAGATATAAAATATGCCGAAGACAAGATTTTTATTATGCAATGCCTTTACACCGCCGAAACTATTGTTCAAAAAGAAAGAGTTATGTATCTTTACCGTTCTAATCCTTTTTCGGCAATGTCTAAGTCCTATTTCGGAATTGAATATTTTTTGCCGATGATAAAAGCTTATATTAAAAGCGACGAGCTTATGCTCCGGTTCAGAAGCAAGGAAAGAGGAGAACTTTTTTGGGGAAGAACTCTCGGCGCACTGTACACTGTTGAAATGGCTCAATCGCAGGTCGGACACGACCTTTCCTTTAAAAAAGTTGAAGCCGTTCTCAAGGAAAACCGTGATGTCGTTCAAAATCTTGAGCTTTTTTCAGATCGGATTTCGGAGACTGCCAAAGCTCTTCTCAATCTTTATAAAACCCAAAGAGGCATTTTTCTTTTTAAAAGCGCCGTAATTTGCTTCAAAGCAAAGATAAGAAAGACACTGAAAAAATTCAAAGTTGTTCGTGTCCTTCTCATAAAGAAAAAATATAAGTTTGACAACCGCTACCTTTGAAAAATATGTTTTCTCATCGGAAGATCTAAAGGCGCTATTGAAGAAAGCGAGCAATTAAAAAAGTCATTTTTAAAAGAATTAAAAAAAGGAGAGCTCAACTATGGGCGGGAAAAAAAGAATCATCTGGATTGACCAGCTAAAATGCGTTGCCTTTATTTTTGTAATAATCGGTCACCTTTCAATCAACAGCACATTCTATTCGTGGATATATTCCTTCCATATGCCGTTGTTCCTTTTTTCAACGGGGCTCACAATGAACTTTGAAAAAATCAATCAGACACCGTTCAAGTATTATTTTCTCACCCACGCAAAGCGGATGCTCATTCCGTATTTCTGGTTGCAGATGCTCTCCTTTTGCCTAAGACAAGCGGAAATTATGGTGAAACATAAGAGTCAGGTTCCCGTTCCGACCTTTCTCCTCGGAATCATTACGGGACACAGTAGACTTGTCCGTGCGCCGTCAAATCCGCTTTATTATGTGCTTGTCCTTTTCATTGCCGAAATTGTCATCTGGGCGATTGTGAAACTTTGCAAGACGAACAAAACATGGATTACGCTTTGCAGTGTTTTGCTTCTTCCTGCCGGATTGTGTTTTACAAGCGTTCCGATGGTCTGGCACATCAACTGCGTTCCGGCGGCCGTTTTCTTCATCGTTGTCGGAAATCTTCTGATGGATCTTTACAGGGCAAAGCGCGAAAAGCTTGAAAGCCTAAACGCTTTCTTATATATTGCACTAATCCTTGCGCTCTTTGCGGTCGGCTTTGCCTGCTGGAAATATAACGGCAGATTCAGTCTTTACGGAAACTACTACGGAGAGGAATTCACTGTTGCTGCACTCGCCGCCACGACTACTTCGGCGGCAATCGCGCTGTGCGTGATGAAGCTTCCGTCAATGAAGCTCGTCACCTTCATCGGTCAGAACACGCTGTTTTATTTGGGTATTCACAAGCCGCTCCTTATTGTCTTTGAGGCAATGTTCCCGCAGTATACAAAAAACGCGGTTTTCATCATCGCCGCAACAATTGTCTGCACACTTGTCCTCGTCCCGGCAACACTCCTTGGAAAAAGACTTTTCCCGTTTGCCCTCGGACAATTTACCGAAACGCCAAACAAAATGCAAAAGGCCGGACAGCTTATTGCTTTGCTTTTGTCGTTACTTGTCCCGTATAACTACTTTCTCAACCACTGGAACGGCGGAATTCTCAAGAGCACACCCCTATATACAGTTCTCAGCCTTTTGGTCTTTATTGCCATTACGACATTTTTCTGGGCGCTCACCTCAAAATTTATTCCGGTTATATATCTTTGCTCAAAGGAAAAGAGAACACCCTCTCAGATAAAAGCATAACAGGCAAAAACCGAAACAAGGTTTTGCTTCTTACATTCAAATTCACGCCAAAATAACACTGACCGCACATTCGCCAAACAGACAAATGTGCGGTCAGTGTTATTTTTTATCCAATCAAGTCATTTCAAATGCGCCGGTATAAAGCTGATAGTATTTTTTGCCGAGGGCAATAAGCTCGTCATGATTTCCGCTTTCAATAATCTCTCCGCCCTCAAGAACAATGATGTTTTCCGAGTTGCGGACAGTTGAAAGGCGGTGCGCAATAACAAGGACGGTTTTGTCCGCCATCAGCTTATCCATGCCTTTTTCAATGAGGCGTTCGGTTCTTGTGTCGATTGAACTTGTGGCTTCGTCAAGAACAAGAAGCGGCTTTCCGGCAATGGCAGTACGGGCAATATTCAAAAGCTGAGCCTGTCCCATACTGATGTTTACGCCATCGGCATTCAGCATGGTATCATAGCCGTCCGGAAGCTTTTCGATGAAGGAGGAAGCATTTGCAAGCTCCGCCGCCGCAAAGATCTCCTCATCGGTCGCGTCAAGCTTTCCGTAGCGGATATTATCACGGATTGAACCCGGGAACAGCCTTGAATCCTGCAAAACAAATGCCATTGATGAACGCAGGGACGACTTCTTGATGTCATTGATGGGAATTGAGTCAATAGTAATCATGCCGTCCTGAACATCATAGAATCGGTTGATAAGGTTCGTTATTGTTGTTTTTCCTGCTCCGGTTGAACCAACAAAGGCGAGCTTTTCACCGCTGTTTGCGTGTGTGGTAACATTCTTGAGAACAGGCGTGCCCTCAACATAGGAGAATGTGACATCGTTGATGTCGATATCACAGCGAACGGGAACATAGGAAACACCGCCGTCCTCCTTGGGAACTTTCCAGGAAAGTTCGCCCTCCTCGCTTTCCACCTCTTCACCCATCTGATTTCTGATGATTCTGACAAGTGTCACCTTGCCTTCATCGGTTTCAACATCAGTATCAAGAACCTCAAAAATTCTTTCCGCACCGGCAAGGGCGGCAATGAATGCGTTGTAGCTTGCCGCAATGGAAGCAACGGGAGAACCGTAATTCTGCGCATAGCTCAGATATGTGATGAGCGAGGGCAGCTGCATCTGACCCTTGATAACAAGCCAGACGCCGAACGAAAGCGCAATGGCATAATTGATTCTCATTATCATTGAAAGCAGAGGACCCATAAGACCGCCGATGATGTTCGACTTGACACCGGTCTTTCTCAGCGTTTCATTGAGAACGGAGAACTGCTTTTTGCTTCTATCCTCATAGCAGAAGATTTTGACCGCCTTGATACCTCTGACATATTCCTCAACATAGCCGTTACATTCGGCAGTTGCCTGCTGAGCTTTTTTGAAAAGCGGAGCGCACTTTGAGGTGATGACCATGACAACAAGCATCATCAGTGCAATGGCAAAGGTAATGGTGAGCGTAATTTTCCAGCTCATGATTATCATGATTGTGATTGTCATGACAGCGGAAATTGTTGAAGAAATAATGCTTGGGAAGTCACTGCTGACAAGGTCGCTGATTTTTGAAACATCGCTTGTGAAATGGCTCATGATTTCGCCGGTCTTGCGCTTGTCAAAATAGCTGACAGGGAGATGCTGAAGATGATTGAAAAGATCTCTTCTGAGGTTTGCAACAACACGAAGCGAGGTTGAAAGCAAAATTCTTGTGTAAAGGAAGCTGAATGCCGCCGAGAAGATGTATGCAACACCCATGATAAGAACCCACTTGACAATTTCAGCCATTGCATCCGAACCGGAGATGCTCTTGGTTTTGATTACTTCCTCAAGAGTCTGATATATCGGGCGCATTGCAAGAGTTGAAAGCACACCGATGATTGTTGTCAGAATAACGAGAGCGGCAACAACAAACAGCCAACGCTTCTGCTGTGCAATATAACCGAGCAGGCGTTTTGCGGCTTTTTTTGTGTTTTTGGGTTTCTTTTTCTTTTTTTCTTCAAGCTCCTTTTTTTCCTCTTCGGTGAGCTCTTTTTCGTCTTTTTCCTTGAGCTTATCTTTAAGTCTGCTCTTTTTTTCCTTTTTCTTTTTTC
>JAEDEQ010000131.1 GCA_016293225.1 Clostridiaceae bacterium | reverse complement strand
TGATTCCCAAAAAGAGCGGAAAGAAAAAGCAGGAAAAGCAAAAACTTGAGAGCCGTTGACATTATTGCAATTTTGCTGACGCCGTTGCTTTTTTGCGGCGAAGCGGGCGGATAAAAAAACGGAAAATCATTTTCAGGAGGTAACCATTTTGAGTGTATTACAAGAATACAAATGTCCGTGCTGCGGCGGTGCGGTCGAGTTTGACAGCTCAATCCAAAAGATGAAATGTCCCTATTGCGATTCCGAATTCAGCATTGAAGCGCTGAAAAATCAGGAGAGCAACCCTGACGGCGCAAACGCGCAGGACGAAATGAACTGGGACTGCAGCGCAGGACAGCAGTGGAGCGACGGCGAAACAGACGGAATGCAGGTATACACCTGCAAAAGCTGCGGCGGCGAAATTGTTGCCGATGAAACAACGGGCGCAACCCACTGCCCCTACTGCGGAAACCCCGTTGTAATGACCGGTCAGTTTTCCGGAATGCTCAAGCCGGATTATGTTATTCCGTTTAAGCTTGACAAAAAGGCGGCAAAGGCGGCGCTTTTAAAGCACGTTTCCTCAAAGCGCTTTGTTCCGAAAATTTTCAAGGACTCAAACCATATTGATGAAATCAAGGGCGTTTATGTTCCGTTCTGGCTTTTTGACGCGGATTCATTTGCCGATGTTGACTTTACCGCAACACGAACCCGCTCTTGGAGCGACAGCAACTATGATTATCTTGAAACGTCCTATTTCAAGGTCAAGCGCAGCGGAAATGTGTCCTTTTTGAATGTTCCCGTTGACGGCTCCACAAAAATGCCCGACGATCTCATGGAGTCCATTGAACCGTTCAATTTCAACGAAGCCGTTGATTTTCAGACCGCTTACCTCTCCGGCTATCTTGCCGACAAATACGATGTTGACGACAGGCAGAGCATTGAACGGGCAAACGAACGCATTAAAAAAAGCACTGAGCAGGCGTTTGCAAAAACCGTTCAGGGCTACTCCTCCGTTTTGGTCAATTCAAGCTATGTCAGGCTTTCCAACGGAAGAGTCAAATATGCACTCTTACCCGTGTGGATACTTAACACAAGCTGCAACGGCAAAAACTATGTTTTTGCAATGAACGGCCAGACCGGAAAGCTCGTCGGCGACCTTCCGGCGGACAAGGGCAAAATCAACCTTGCAAGAGTACTTCTTTCACTCGGCTACACCGCTCTTGCAATGATAATCATGTTTTTCTTCTACAGTTAAGGGAGGTAACGAAAAATGAAAAAAAGAATTTTTGCTTTTATTGCGGCAGTTTTAATGCTTGCGGTTTCGTTCTCCTTTTTCTGCTTTGCCGCCCAAAAGCCGGAAACAAGGCTTGTTCCGCGCCTTGTTGACGAGGTCGGTCTCATTGATGACGGCACGGAAAAACAGCTTCTTGCAACGCTCGATTCTTTGAGCGAACAGATGCAGTTTGACTTTGTTGTTGCCACCGTTGATTCAACGGGCGGAAAGGACATTGTGGCTTTCAGCGACGATTACTTTGATTACAACGGCTTCGGCTTCGGCAACGATGATTCGGGTGTTGCCCTCATAATCAGCATGAGTCCGAGAGAAGTCTATATCAGCGGCTGCGGTGAGGGAACAGAGTATTTTGACTATAGCGACTGCCAGGATATTATTGATGTTTTCTATGACGATCTCAAGGCAGGAAACTATTCTGCGGTTGTCAGTACTTTCATTGACGAGGCGCAAAGATACGTTGACTTCGGCCGCAACGGCGTTCCGTTCAGCTACAGATTCAGTCTTTTCCTTGCAAATTGGAAGATGACCGTTCTTGCCCCCATTATTATCGGAATTGCTCTTGCCATACTCACCGTATCGGCTCTGACCAAGAATCTCAAGTCCGTCAAACAAAAGCAAAGCGCCGCCGACTACGAGGTTCCCGGCTCGCTCCGGCTTACAAGGAACGAGGACTACTTCATGTATAGAAATGTGAGCAAGACCGCAAAGCCTCAGGAAAGCTCCTCCGGCTCAAGCGGAACGCACACAAGCTCCTCCGGAAACAGCCACAGCGGCGGAGGAAGAAGCTTCTGATACAGCCGCGAAAAAAACACAGACAACAAACAACAAGGAGACTTTATGAGTATTTTTGATAAACTGAAAACCGGAGCGCCGAACACCCCCGCCGCTCCGGTCGCGCCCCAAAAGGTTGGCTCAAGGCGCGAAAGCTTCACCTTTGCCGCCCTGCCGGAAAGCCTTGCCGAAATGCAGGCTCTTCCCGAGGCAAGCCTTGACAGCCCGTTCAAAACTGCGGCGCTGACCGTCTGCGCCCTTTGCGCCTACGCCGCCGACAGACAGATTGGCACCGAGATGCTCAATTTCCTGCGCGGTCCGAGACCGCTCAACGGTCAGGACATCTCTTTCCTCAACGACCGCTTCAGGGACGGAAAGACCTATATCCCGTTTTCATATTTTGCCGGCTCCTCACCGGACAACGGCTACACCCCGACTCAGCCGTTTTGCGTAACGGTAATCAGCGACCATACATCGGACGCAGAGGCCGGCTATGCAAAGCTTTTTATCCCCTGTTCCGGTGCGGACAGCCCGAGACCCGTTAAGCTTCGTATGCGCGGCGACGGAAAATGGTTCCTTTGGGAGCAGTACCTTTTGACCGGTATCAGGATTCCGAAAGCGCAGGACCCTTGGGCATAACGAAGCGCTTAACTTTCATCTATTATCTATTATCTCTTATCCATTATCTATTATCTAAAATCCCCCGGTTGTGCAAACGGTTTTTGTCCGTCCGCTCCGCTG
>JAEDEQ010000130.1 GCA_016293225.1 Clostridiaceae bacterium | reverse complement strand
GTTATTCCGCGCGAAACCAGAAGAAGCGAAGCAAACGGGTCGATTGAGCAGGCGGCGGAAAGCTCGCTTGCTTTTTCCTTGTCAAGATTTGAAACGCACCACTTTCTTCTCGGCATCTGCTTTGCTCCTTTCATAAAAAATGTAATGTAATATTATATCACTTTCTTTTGCTCTTTTCAATATGTTCCGAATGCTCGTTGATAAGCTTCAGAAAAGCTTCCGCGTATTTCCTTTCCTTTTCGGCGGAAACGCCCGGAACAGCCGCAAACTCCTCATGGGTGCGCGGCTTATTTTGTGCAATTCTTCTGAGCGTTGCGTCGGTAAAAACGGTGAACGGCGGAATGCTCTGCTTCGCTGCAAGCATTTTTCTCAGCTTATGCAGCTTTCCGTAAAGCGCGCCGTCAAAGCCTGTGTTCTTCTCTGCGCTTTCCCTTTTCTCCCTCGGGCGCTTTTGTCTCAGTCTCATTGAGCGGAAAAGAACCGCGTGTGCGCGCTCTGTCAGGTGCAGCGCCCCCTTTTCGTCCTCAAAAAGGCAATCGGCAGACAAAAGATAGGCAATGAAATCCTCAATGCTTTTCATCGGCATATCCTCAAGCAGACCGAAGGTTGAAAGGCGGTCATAGCCCATTGAAACAGTATATTCGTCCCTTTCGCCTTTCATGAGCCTTGAGATAACAGTGGCCGGCTCCTTTTCCCTGACCCTGAAAACGCAGGAAAGCACCTTCTGCGCCGTAACGGTAACGTCATTTCCGGAAAGCTCTCCCGTGCAGTACGAGCAGTTTTCGCACCTTTCCGGGGAGGACTCTCCGAAATAGGAAAGTATGTAATGCCGCAGACAGCGGGCATTTTCGCAATACTCTATCATTGCTCCGAGCTTTTTGAGCTTTGTTCGCCGCAGGTTCAAAGCGTCAAGCGCCGAAAGCTCCTCGTTCTCCTGAGTGTGGTCAATGAAGTAGCGCTGAATTGCGATATCCTCGCCGGAGTAAAGCAGAATGCAGAACGCCTCGCTGCCGTCGCGCCCGGCTCTTCCGGCCTCCTGATAGTAGCTTTCAACATCGCCCGGCATATTGTAATGAATAACAAACGAAACGTTGCTTTTGTCAATACCCATGCCGAAAGCGTTGGTTGCAATAACAATCTCCTTTTTGTCATTGATAAAAAGCTCCTGATTGCGCCTTCTTATATCTTTGTCAAGACCTGCGTGGTATTCTGTTACACTGTAGCCCTCCGAGGAAAGGACGGAGAAAAGCTCGTCCGTTTTCTTCCTTGTGGAACAGTAGATTATGCCGCTTTTTCCGCTGAAAAGCTCAAGATATCTTTTCAGCGCGGTGAACTTGTTGAGGGGTTTTGCAACTTCAAAATAAAGGTTCGGTCTGTCAAAGCCGAGGACGGACACAAACGGCTTTTTAAGACCGAGAAGCTTCACCATATCGTGCCGGACTCTTTCGGTTGCGGTTGCGGTGAACGCGCAGACAACCGGACGCACTTCAAATGCGGCAATAAAGTCCCTCACCGCAAGATAGCTCGGTCTGAAATCCTGACCCCACTGCGAAACGCAGTGCGCCTCGTCAATGCAGACAAGGCTGACGTTCAGCATTGAGCACATTTCAAGGAAGCTGCGCGATACCAGCCTTTCGGGAGCAACATAGATAATCTTATATTTCCCTCTGAGCGCCTCGCGCAGGGTAAAGGTCTGCTCGTTTGCGCTCATCGCGCTGTTGATATACGCCGCAGGAACTGAATTTTGCAAAAGTGCGGACACCTGATCCTTCATCAGTGAAATGAGCGGAGAAACAACAACGGTCACACCCGGAAAAAGCAGAGCCGGAACCTGAAAGCAAACGGATTTTCCTGCGCCCGTCGGCATAACGCCAACCGTATCGCGCCCGGAAAGGATACTGTCAATAAGCTCCTCCTGCCCGCTTCTGAAGGAATCATAGCCGAAACAGCTTTTGAGAACGTCGAATTTATCCATAGCTTACCTCAGACGAAAAAGCGCTTGGAAAGCCACGCGCGCATATGGCGGCTGTTATAGCAGTAAGCAAGGAAGCCGGCAAGCGCCGCGCAGCAGACGGAAACTATCACGCCGATATCAAAGGCATATCTGATATTGCTGCCGAATTCAAGAATCAGTCCGCAGACAAACGAAAAGACCGCAACGTCCGCCGTGACAAAAAGGAGCTTCAGCACCCAGTGCCTTTTTTTGCTCTTGACCCAGAGCATATAAAAAAGAATGAGAGCCGCGGCGGTAAGAATAATAGGCAGCGCGGTGCTGAAATACCACTTTTCCTTGCCCTCATAGCCCATGACAAAGAAAAAGAAAACATAGGCGCACACGCCGAGCGTGTCAAGAAACCACATGAGATACGGCCGCAGCTTTTTCGTATAGAACGGAAAAACAAGCACAACCCACAAAAGGAACGACGTTGTGCTGACATAGAACGACCAGAAGCCGCCTTTATAAAAAATTGCATTGATAAAGGTACAGACGATGTTCGGAATGAGCATCACCATTGTTATAACATAAGCCACAAAACGGCGCTTAATCTCCGCCGGAACAAAGGTTTTTTCGGAAAACGGGGTCTGTTCGGCGTTTTGCTTTTTCTGCGGCTCGTTCGGATTAATCACCCGGGTTCCGCAAAGGGCGCATTTTTTTGCGCTCTTGTCAAGTTCAACACCGCAGTTTACGCAGTATGACATCTTTTTTCCTCCTCAGGAACGGTTGCTTTCAATTTTGACATGGATGCCCATCTTCACAAGCCTTGTGAAAAACTCGCGTTCAATGTCGGTTTCGTC
>JAEDEQ010000048.1 GCA_016293225.1 Clostridiaceae bacterium | reverse complement strand
CCCCCGACCTGCTGATTACAAATCAGCTGCTCTACCAACTGAGCTACACCAGCAAGCCGGCGTGTTCTCAACGCTCGAATAATATACCACATTCCGCTCGGTTCGTCAAGTGTTTTTTGCAATTTTTTTCAATAAAATGTCGTATTAACTTTTGACCGGAAAACGGAAGGTGAATAGCAGCGCATAAAAGTATTGTGCTTTTGCTTTGCAATGAGCGGTAATGCTGTCTGCGCCAACGTTAGGGTGATAACGTTGGCGCAGAGCTGTGTTTCAATTTTTACCGGTGCGGGAGGGCAGCAAGCTTAATCTGGAGCTGATTTCGGCAAGCAGAGTTTAATATATAATTCCCACCGAATCAAGGTAATCCTCAAGGCAAAGTCCGCTTTTTTTGATTGCCTTTGCGTTCTTTATGCCAACAAAGCGCCAGTGCCACGGTTCATACATGACTCCCGTTACCGCTTGATCCTTTTTTGGGTAACGCAGGATAAAGCCGTATTTATCAGCGTTTTTGCAAAGCCAGGCGTATTCTTTCGTATTCCGGAACGAGTTCAAGGTGTTGCAGATGTCCATTGCAAGTCCGAGACTGTGTTCGCTTGTTCCCGGTGGAAGAATAACCTTTGCGGCTCTTTTTGCCGCGTCGGCGCGGTTCAGCCCAAACTGCTTCATATATACGCTTGTAAGGTTGTTATAGTTCCATTCCTGATGAGCGTAGCTTCTGTAGCCGGAATACGGAGTCAGGGTAACTCCGTCCTTTTTGGCGGCGTTGTACATTTTGACGTAATACGGAGTAACGCGCTTATCAAGCCGCGCTCCGCTGTTTAAAACATAGCTGACGGACGGTGAATAGTCTTTGGGATATTCGCGCGTTGAGTTGACAATAAGCAGCTTCCAGTCCTGTCCCTCGGTGTCAATGATAATGCGGCCCATCTTTGAATACTTCACTTTTTCGGTACGAACCTTGACCGGCGCGGAATACGCACTGAGAAAGTTTTTTCCGTTCACCCTTTTGAAGGCTCTGACGGAGAATCTGTATACCGTATTTGGCTGAAGATTGCAAAGCTTCACCTTGTTTGTTTTAACGCCGGCAAGTCTCGTATAGCTTTTAGTGCTTTTGTTGTAGGAATAGATGACGAAGCCGATGCCTTTGCCGCGCTTTTCCCAGGTGAGAGTCACTGAGGTCTGCGTTTTTTTGCTCGCGCGAAGCTGTTGGAGCTTGCGCGGAATAATGTTAAAACGGACGGTTTTTGAGCCGGAAAAGCCGCTTTCCGGAACGCCCATGATGGTTACACCGGCTTTACCCACGGATTTGTTGCTTTTGTAAGCGAGCGTATAGTCGGTGCCGTTTTCAAGTGTTCTTTTCCCGTAGCTTACAGTCACCTGCGGCTTTATTCTTTTCCCGGTGTACGGCACGCTTTCGGCAATTTCTATACTGCATTCTGTAATGCTCACCGGCCTTTTATCGCTTGAAAGAGCGCCGAGGGCAGGGCAGGAGAGCGCGGCGAAAAGAAGAAAAATAAGCGCCGCCGAAAAGAAATTTAAAAAGCTTCTTTTTTTCATCTGTTAAAACCCTCCAATTCAAAAAAATTATACCTTTATGCGGCAAAAAAATCAACCGCCGCAAGGTGAATTTTATTCCTGCGTAGGTTGATTTTTTAGAATTTTTTGCTCTGTTAAATCGGTAAAGAAGCGGGGCGGATTTTAATGAGGTTTTTGTGCAGGCAGTGTTATAAAATGACGCACTGCCTGCGATGATTTCGGCTTATGAAACCGTTCTTTTTAAAACGGCAATGAGATTTTCTCTGAAGAAGATGATTTCAAATTCTTCATCAAAAAATTCATCTTTATATTTTCTCGTCAGGTCTATAACGACATACTCGCATTCAAGCCTGTATCCAGCTTTCTTTTCTTGCATCCATAAATAGCTACACCTTATTCCCACCTAAAGAATTTAACTGCAATCCCTGTAGAAATAACTGTAACAGCTACCATAACCATGATAGAAAATACAGCATTATCAATCGGCAAGCCAAGAAAAGCTGACTTCATTAGTTGAATACCTTGTGTCATTGGAAAGATGCTTACGATTTTTTGCATTACGGTAGGCATTACTTCAAACGGAAGCGTTGCACCCGAAAAAATTAACATGGGAAAATATAAGATGCAGGCAATAACGCTTGCGCTCTTTGAATTTTTTGCAATACCGCCAACCATCATACCAATGCTCAGAGTTGATACCATAGTCAGAAGCCAGCTTCCCAAAAATGCGAGCCAAGAGCCGCTTATTCTCACGTTCCAAATAAGCATTGCCGTAGGAACAAGGGTAAGCATAGACACAAGACAGTACACTACATAAATTGTAAATTCAACAACAAGCAGTTTTAAGGGACTAACGGGTGTAACTTGAAACCGTTTTAAGATTTTTCTTTCCCGATAATCCGATACAACAAGAGGCAGACCCATTAGACCCCCGGCGCAAATAGAAATCGTGCAAAGTGCGCCGAATGACTGTTCCATAAACGTGTACGCCGCACTATCGGTAGCGGGTTTTGTACCATAGATAAAACCAAGGATGACCAAAACCACCAACGGCATAATAATTGCAAAAATAACCATGTTCATATTACGAATATTGAGCTTCAGCTCATTTTTTAAAAGCCCTCCAAAAGTCTTCATTCGTCCATTACCTCCTCGCCGGAAAGAAAAAGATAAGCATCCTCAAATTTTTCACATCTGCTTTTTTCTTTTGCCTGTTCAATCGTTCCGTAGAATACGATTTTTCCTTGTTTGAGAATACATATCTCATCGCAAAGAGCTTCCACCTCGTCCATGAAGTGAGAAGTGAGAAAAATCGTCAGTCCTTTACTTTTCAAATCAGATAAGATTTTCCATACATCCCGCCGTGCTTTTGCGTCCAAACCGGTTGTCAGTTCGTCAAGGAATACAATCTTTGGATTTGGAATAAGTGCAAGAACGATAAACAATCGCTGCCTTTCACCGCCGGAAAGATTTTTTACTGCGTTGTTAATCTTACTTCCTATTCCAAATTGAACACACAGTTCTTTCCAATCCGAAGGATTTTTATAAAGGCAGGCTGTTTCCTCGCACAATTCGGAAACTTTGATTTCAGGCTGATAATCGCACTCTTGAAACTGAACGCCTACATTTTGAAAGAGGCTGCGCCTGTCCTTTTTGGGGTCGTGTCCCAAGATGGTTACTGTACCGCTATCTGCAGTTCTTGTCCCTAAAATACATTCAATGGTAGTGCTTTTTCCTGCTCCGTTTGCTCCAAGCAGTCCAAAAACAGTACCGCATTCTACTGATAGACTGATATTGTCTACCGCAAGCTTATTGCCATAGGACTTTGACAATTGTTCAACATTGATTGCTGTTTGCATAGTGATTCCTCCTTTGTTCTGTGTTCGCGTATAAGAATACCACCAATGAAAACATTGGTGGCAAAATGGAGGGTTATAAAAATCGAATTTTCATATCTTGCAGTATGGATAATATTGTGTAAGCATTTTTCTCTGCTTCGGATAAAGAAACAATAAGCCTGTCGCAGACAGAAATAATATCATCAGATTGTTTTGGTGTGTTCAATGCAGCTCGAATATCTGTATCGGGATTTTGATCTAATTGCCGCAAAAGCCGCAAAATGGCTTCCAGCGAATAATTGGCACATCTCAAAGAAAGAATAATTTTAAGACGTTGTATATCATCGTTCGTATATACACGATACCCGTTTTCTTTTCTTTTAACGGTAAGCAATCCGTTCATTTCCCAATTTCGGAGTGCATCCATAGAAATATTAAGTGCTTCCGATACTTCCTTTCGTTTTAGGTGGTGTGTATATGGCTGTGTGTTGCCGGACAATAATTGCTTCACAATTTCGATAGCTTCTTCGGCATTAGTACGTTCCTGCCTGATTTGTTTTATATACTCATTAATCAATAAAATAGCAGCGTCAAAATCTCCGGTGGCAGAAACTTTAATCATTTTAACAATTTTCTTTCGCAGCCCATTTTGCAATACTTCAACTTGAAACGCAATCCGTACTAAGCGACATTGCTCTATGTGAAAGTCTGTAAATACCCGATAGCCATTTGATAACCGTTCAGGCTTTGGTATTAGCTGCAATTTTTCATATAGTCGTACTGTGTTTGGGTGTATTCCAATAATTGCTGCGACTTCAGCAGTTTTATATGTTTCCATAATTATGACCATTCCTTTCCGCTGCGCCACAAGGCATAAAAGTGATATGAAACCCGGTTGCCGTATCTCGTAACCTCTGCGACTTCTTAATCTTAGGTTTCTATATCTTTTTTTGACTACCTCCCGATGGTCTGGTTTTGTGTGCCCTTTTGGGGGTAGTGCTTACATTACAATGTTTCAGACTTACACCTCGTCAAGCCAACGGCGAAGCTCGTCCGCATCTTCTTTTGAAATGCTTTCGCCGCCGCTCAGCGCTTTGACGAGCGACGAAAACGAACTTTTTTTGAAGCGGCTTCTGAACCCCTCGGCCTCAAGCGAAAAATACTCCTGTTCGCTGATTGCAGGAAAAAAATCACGTTCTTTTCCTGTTTTTTTTGAGCGAAGAAAGCCTTTCTTTTCAAGTCTTGTCAGCATGGTTGTAACGGTTTGCGGCTTCCAGTCGCGTTCGGGAAGCTCTTCGGAAAGCTTTGCCGTCAGCATCGGCGCGGTCACTGCCGAGCCTGCGTTCCAGACCGCACGCATGATTTCAAATTCAGCGTCGGGAAGTTTCCTCAGTTCCATAGGTTTACCTCTTTATAACTACAAATGTCTTTATTGCTTTGCAATCAGCATAGCACAGAAAAAGGCGAATGTCAAGAGGGTTGAAAAATATAAAAAGCTTCGGAGTCTTTGTCAATCACTAATGCGATATTTCCTTGTCCAAAAAAAGAAAAAGGTTATAATTCACAGCAATCAAAAAATAACCGCTAAATGTGAACTATAACCTTTATTCCTGTTTGATTCCAAGAAATCTTGTTGAGTTTATTTTCTGAACTGCTGCTTCATTCTCTGCTCTTTTGAAAGAATGACCTTTCTGAGTCTGAGAGAGGTCGGGGTGACCTCGAGCAGCTCGTCGTCCTTGATAAATTCCATGCACTGCTCAAGGCTGAGCACGGTGGGCGGAACAAGGCGCAGTGCATCGTCCGAGCCGGAAGCTCTTGTGTTGGTCAGATGCTTCTGCTTGCAGACGTTGCAGACAACGTCCTCGCTTTTTGCACATTCGCCGACTATCATGCCCTCATAAACCGGAACGCCCGGACCGACAAAAAGGCGGCCTCTGTCCTGAGTGTTGAAAAGTCCGTAGCCGGTGGTTTCGCCCGTTTCGTGAACAACTATCGAGCCGCGGTCCCTTGTCTGAATATCACCCTTGTACGGCTCATAGCCGGCAAAAAGCTGATTGAGAATACCGTTGCCGTTGGTGTCGGTCATGAACTCGCTGCGGTAGCCGATGAGACCTCTTGCGGGAATTTTGAACTCAAGGTGGGTCATTCCGCCGTCACGGACACCCATGTTTTCAAGCTCGCCCTTCCTTGAGCCGAGCTTTTCCATAACTGAGCCGACATACTGCTCCGGAACTTCAACAATGAGAAGCTCCATCGGCTCCAGGAGAACGCCGTTTTCCTTTTTCATGATAACCTTGGGTCTGGATACCTGAAATTCATAGCCCTGGCGGCGCATTGTTTCAATAAGAATGGAAAGGTGAAGCTCGCCTCTGCCGCTGACCTTGAAGGTGTCGGTGGAGTCGGTTTCCTCAACGCGCATGCTGACATTGGTTTCAACCTCCTTGAAAAGGCGGTCGCGCAGGTTGCGCGAGGTTACAAACTTGCCCTCCTGACCTGCAAAGGGGCTGTTGTTGACAATGAAGTTCATTGAAATTGTCGGCTCGTCAATCTTGACGAAGGGGAGCGGCTCAAGGTGCTCCGGGTCGCAGGCCGTTTCGCCGATGTTGAGGTCGGCAATGCCGGATACGCAGACAAGGTCGCCGAGCGAGGCCTCCTCAACCTCAACCCTTTTCAGTCCCTCAAACTGATAAAGCTTTGATACCTTAACGTTTTCCCGTTCGCCGTCGGTCTTGCAGAGAACAACCTGCTCGTTGCGCTTGATACGGCCCCTTTCAACTCTTCCTACGCCTATTCTGCCGATGTAATCATCGTAATCAAGGCTTGAGAAAAGGATCTGGAGCGGGCCGTTCATATCGCCTTTCGGCGGATCAATGTGTTCAAGTATTGAGTCAAACAGCGGACGCATATCTCCCTCGCGGACAGTGGGATCAAGCGAGGAATAGCCGTCTCTTGCCGAAGCGTAAACCACGGGAAAATCAAGCTGATCCTCCTGCGCGCCAAGTTCGATGAAAAGGTCAAGCACTTCGTCAATGACCTCTGCCGGTCTTGCGCCGGGGCGGTCAATCTTGTTAACAACAACGATAACCTTCTTTTTGAGTCCGAGCGCTTTTTTGAGCACGAATCTCGTTTGCGGCATACAGCCTTCAAATGCGTCAACAAGCAGAAGAACGCCGTCAACCATCATGAGAATGCGCTCAACCTCTCCGCCGAAGTCGGCGTGACCCGGAGTGTCAACAATGTTGATTTTAACGCCCTTATAGTGGACTGCGGTGTTTTTTGAAAGAATGGTGATTCCTCTTTCGCGCTCAAGGTCGTTTGAGTCCATAACTCTTTCGGCAACCTGCTCGTTCTGGCGGAAGATGCCGCTCTGCTTCAGAAGCTCGTCAACGAGGGTGGTTTTGCCGTGGTCAACGTGAGCGATGATTGCAACATTTCGAATATCCTGTCTGACGTCCATAATCTCACCTTTGTTTTAACATAATTTATCTTTAATTATTTGCATACAACCACTAATTTTATCACGGATTGCAAAATAACGCAAGTTGAAATTGTACAAGCCAAACGCCTGCTTTTTGTGCAAAACTAACAGAGAAATAAAAAATAATTTTAATTGACAGATGACGATAAATAATGTATAATATTTAAGACTAAGTGAGTCGTTGCTCACCCGAACATATTTAATGGTATTAACAAAATTCAAATATCAGGAGGCTCAACATTATGGACACAAGATTCGCAATCACCGATTATGTTGACGCAAAAGCCGTTACCGAAAAGCTCGATAACCTTATCCGTCAGCCGATTTACACCATCAAGCCCGACGCTCTCAAGGCTTATGAGGAGAACTATTTTGAAAAGAAGTGCCCCAAGTCAAAGGCCATGATCGAAGAAGCAAAGCAGATTATTCCCGGCGGCGTTCAGCATAACCTTGCTTTCAACTATCCGTTCCCCCTTGTTTTCACAAAGGCTGAAGGCGCAAAGCTCTATGATATTGACGGAAACGAATACTACGATTTCCTCCAGGCCGGCGGTCCTACCGTTCTCGGCTCAAACCCGAAGGAGGTCAGAGATCAGGTTATCGACCTGCTCAACACCTGCGGACCTTCAACCGGACTTTTCCATGAGTTTGAATATAAGCTTGCAAAGAAGATTTCCGACTCCGTTCCAACCGTTGATATGTTCCGTATGCTCGGTTCGGGAACCGAGGCCTGCATGGTTGCCTGCCGCGTTGCAAGGCTTGCCACCAAGAAAAAATATATCCTTAAAATGGGCGGCGCATACCACGGCTGGTCCGATCAGCTCGGCTACGGTATCCGTATCCCCGGAACAAAGTTTACTCAGGCTCACGGCGTTCCCATCCGTCTCATGAGAGATACTCAGGAATTTTTCCCGAACGATCTGAACGACCTTGAAAGGAAGCTTCGCAAAAACCAGCTTTGCGGCGGCACCGCTGCCGTTTTCATTGAGCCGGTCGGTCCCGAGAGCGGAACAAGACCCCTTTCCAAGGAATTCAATAAGGGCGTTGAACGTCTCTGCCGCAAGTACGGCGCGCTGCTTATCTTTGACGAGGTTGTTACCGGCTTCAGAATCGGCATGGCGGGCGCTCAGGGCTACTTCGGCGTTGAGCCCGACCTCACCATCTTCGGCAAGGCTATCGCAGGCGGCTATCCGGGCGCAGGCGGAATCGGCGGCAAGAGGGAGTACATGAAGTATATGGGCGCAGGTCTTGACGGAGCGCAGAAGATTAAGAAAGCTTTCTGCGGCGGAACAATGGCTGCAACTCCCATCTCCTGCTGCGCGGGCTACTTCGCTCTTGAGGAAATCGACAGGCAGAACGCCTGCTATAAGGCCGGCGTAATGGGCGACAGAATCACCAAGGGTCTTAACCACATCATTGATAAGTATAATCTTCCGTTTGTTGCGTTCAATCAGGGCTCAATCTGCCATATGGAAACTGTCGGAACAATGCACTTTGCCATTGACTGGAGCAAGCCGTGGTCTATCCCCAAAATTCTTAAGGAAACCGATATCCGCAAGAAGGAAATGACTCACATGGGCGCAGCATACATGGCCGAGGGTCTTGTTACCCTTGCAGGCTCAAGGCTCTACACCTCAGCGGCATACACCGAGGAAATGATTGATGACGCTCTTTCCCGCTTCGACAGAGTTTTCTCTCACGTTGCAATGAAGCAGGACTGATTTGATAATTTGAAGGAAAAGGGCAGAATCAGAATTATTCCGGTTCTGTCCCTTTCTGAATGAGACTGAATGAGAGGTAATTATGGAACTTTTAAAGGCAAAAGAGATTGTTGTTGAAGCCGGAAAAAAGCTTGTTTCAACCGGTCTTATCGCAAGAACCTGGGGCAATGTAAGCTGCCGTGTTGACGATGAAAGCTTTGTCATCACTCCCAGCGGCAGGGCTTATGAAACTCTCACTCCGGACGATATCGTCCTTGTTAAAACCGCCGACCTTTCGTATGAGGGTGACATTAAGCCGTCAAGCGAAAAGGGTATCCATGCGCAGTGCTATCTTCTTCGTCCCGAATGCAATTTTGTTATCCATACCCATCAGGTCAACGCTTCAATAGTCAGCGCGCTCGGCTGCGATATCAACAATGTTACGGCAGAAAGCGCGGCAGTTATCGGAGACAACATTCCCGTTGCGTCCTACGGTCTTCCCGGAACGGGCAAACTGCGCAAGGGTGTTGTGAACGCGCTCATGCGCTCGGATTCAAAGGCAGTTATCATGAAGCACCACGGCGCGGTCTGCCTCGGCAGGGACTATGACGAAGCGTTTAAAATCGCCTCCGAGCTTGAAACCGTCTGCCTGAGATACCTTTATGACAGATACAGCACCGTTACGGGCAAAGCCGCGGAAAGCTTCAGGGATATCTGCGATTATGTTACCGAGCTTAAAAAGCGTGCCGATGCACCGTCACCGTATGTTGTTCCCTATGACAGTACCCGTACCGGAAATGTTGTTGTTATGAAGGACAAGGACGGCAACGAAAAATACACTCTTGCGCTCAAGAGCGAATCGCTCATTCTCGGCGATAAGTTCCCCTCGGAAGCGGATATGCACATGGCCGTTTATAAAAAGCGCGACGACATCAACTGCATTATCCATTCCGACAAGGAGGAGGTTGTTGCCGCTTCAAAGGTTACAAAGGTTTTGCGTCCGCTGCTTGATGACTTTGCCCAGATTGCAGGCGCAACAGTCAGAACGGTTGAGTTCAACCCGAACGACACGCTGCGCACCTCCAAAAAGGTTGTTAAAGCGCTCGGCAAGCACAGAACCGCCGCTCTTATTAAAGATAACGGCGCAATCTGCTGCGGCGTTAATCCCGATGAAGCCGAGGCTTCGGAAATGGTTACCGCAAAGAACTGCAAGACCTATGTTGCAAGCAGAATGTTTGACAAGGTGAAGAATATCGGAGCAATAGATTCTGTCCTCATGAACGTTGTTTACAGGCTCAAATATTCAAAGCAGAAGTGAATATAGGAGTAATTAAGGAACCTCTGAATAAATGTGACTTGTTCAGAGGTTTCTTAATTGTATTGTGTAAATTCTATAATGTTTCAGCTGATTATATACTTGGTTTGTCAGATGATATTTAAGATATATAGAAATAAAAATGAGCATAATAAAAACCGCACCGTGAAGCCAATGTTGTATCTTGTCAATAAAAACGACTTGACAAAATGGGTTCAGCTGTGTATAATATAAATGTAAAAAGGCTCTGCGATAAGCGGTTGCCCTAAGTTTAGTTATAAAAAATAACCGTCATCGTTAGAGCTGTTGGCGGTTATTTTTTATTTTGCTTTATTTCTTCGCTGATTCTATGTACGCAACCGATGCGACAAGAATTAGGAACAGCATTACCAAATATTCCATTGGCAACACCTCCTCCAAAGCGTCAGTCTCGGAGGATGAAATATTAAATAAAAAATGTTTTACCCTCCGGAAAAAGAATTAACTTTAAGGAGGGCAACCGCCTACCGTTTTTGCAGAGCCTATAATAGTTTTAACACGTTTGTTAAATTTTGTCAATAAAAATCGCTAAGCCTTGCGGCGCTGTTTCATTTACTTTTTTTCTTGTATCAATCAAAAAGTCCCTTTTTGGTTTCGGCTTTAATCGGCTTAAAGCCTGCTTTTTCAACTGCCTTGAAAAGCTCCTCGTCCGTGATATCCTGCGAAAGGGTTACCACAGCGCTTTTCTTTTCCGGGTCAGCCTTTGCCTTTTTAACGCCGTTCACGGCGAGAAGCTCGTCCTCAACAGACTTTGCGCAGTGCGAGCAGTGCATACCCTCAATTTCAATAATCTTTTTCATTTCCTTTTCTTCCTTTCCGTCGGTTGAATTTTTTGGTTGAATATGCGTATCGGCCGAAGCCGGTTTTTCAGGTTTGAAGAATCTCAGCCGCAGCGCGTTGAGAACAACGCAGACCGAGCTTAAACTCATTGCGCCGGCGGCAATCATCGGAGAAAGCTTGATTCCGGCCGAGTAGAACACGCCTGCCGCAAGGGGAATTGAAAGCGTGTTATAAAAGAAAGCCCAGAAAAGGTTCATCTTGATGTTTCCGAGAACCTTTTTGGAAAGCTTTATCGCGTTGACAACGCTGTAAATATCCTTGTTCATCAGGACAAGATCTGCGCTTTCAACCGCAATGTCGGTTCCGTCTCCGATTGCTATGCCGACGTCTGCGCGCGAAAGGGCAGGGGCGTCGTTGATTCCGTCTCCTACCATTGCAACAACCTTTCCGCTTTCCTGCAGGGCGCGCACCTCGCTTTCCTTGTTCTGCGGAAGAACCTGCGCAATAATTTTTTTAACGCCGAGCCGTTTTCCGACTGCGTTTGCGGTCAGTTCATTGTCTCCAGTAAGCATAACGGAGGAAATGTGCATTCTTTCAAGCGCCGCTATCGCTGCTGCGGAGTTTTCCTTTTCTCCGTCCGCAACGGCAATAATGCCTATCGGCTTTTTTTCGTCGGCAAAAATGAGCGGCGTTTTTCCCTGAGCGGCAAGCGTATGAAGCTTTTTGCTTATCTGCGAGCAGTCGACGCCGTTTGAAGAAAGGAAACGTTCGTTGCCCGCAAAATAGGCAAGGCCGTCAATTTTTGCACTGATTCCGCCGCCTGAAAACGAAGAGAAATCTTCGGCCGCCTTTTCGGGCAGCTTTTTTGCTTTTTCAAGTATTGCACGGGCGAGGGGATGCTCGGAGTTTTTTTCCATTGCAGCGGCAACGGAGAGCAGCTCGTTTTCCGTCATGTCCGTCAAAGTCAAAACGTCCGTCACGCTCGGCTCGCCCTTGGTGAGGGTACCGGTTTTGTCAAACACTGCGGTGTCAATCTGCGAAAGGCGCTCCATTGCCGCAGCGCTCTTGAACAGCAGTCCGTTTTTTGCTCCCTGACCCGTGCCTACCATGACGGCAACGGGAGTTGCAAGGCCGAGCGCACAGGGGCAGGAGATTACAAGAACGCAGACCGCAAAATTCAGCGCAAGGCCGAAATCCTTTGAGACGAGATACCAGACAAGGCCGCACACAGCGGAAATAAAGATTACCGCCGGAACAAAAATGCGGCTGACCCTGTCCGCAAGGCGCGAGATTGGAGCCTTGCTGCCTGCCGCTTCAAGCGAGAGGGCAATCATCTGCGCAAGAGTGGTGCTGTTTCCAACCTTAGTGGCTTTCATTGTGAACGAGCCGGAAGTATTGATTGAAGCGCACAGAACGCTGTCTCCCTTGTCCTTTTGAACGGGCATGCTTTCGCCGGTGAGGGCGCTTTGGTCAACAAAGCCGCTTCCGCTTGTCACAACGCCGTCCGTAGGAATTTTGGTACCCGGGCGGACAATGAGCTCGTCGCCGGGAACAACGTCTTCTGCGGCTATCAACGTCTCCTTGCCGTCGCGCAGAACTGCGGCCGTTTCCGGTGCAAGCGAGCTGAGCATTTCAAGCACCGCCTTTGTTTTGCCTTTTGAGCGTTCTTCAAGGAATTTTCCGATATCAACAAGAGTGACTATCATTGCGGCAGACTCAAAGTAAAGATTTGAGTGCCATGAGGCAACAAGCTCCATGTCGGAAACCGAAAGACCTCGGGCAATCTGTACCGTGCCGAATATTCCGTATATGAACGAGGCGGCCGCGCCGACGGCGATAAGCGAGTCCATGTTCGGCGAGAGCCTGAACAGACTTTTGAAGCCGACAGTAAAGTATTTATAATTGATAACGAGGATAGCAACGGTAAAAGCAAGCTGCCAGATAGCAAAGTTAAGCGCATTTTCGTGTCCGGAAAGGAAAGCCGGCTGCGGAAGCTTCATCATGTGACCCATTGAAACATACATCAGGGGCAAAAGCAGAACGACCGAAAGAATCAGGCGGATTTTTGCTTTCTTTTCTTCCTTATCATTAATTTTTGAGGTACTTTCCCTGCCCTTGACCGCGCACCCGTAGCCGGCCGATTTCACTTTCATTATTATATCGGCTGCGGTGAGCGCTTTTTCATCGTATACAACGGTCATTGAGTTTGTCAGCAGATTAACCTGAACGTCGCTCGCTCCGTTCAGCGCTTCAACACTTTTTTGGACTCTTGCGCTGCAGGAGGCACAGGTCATTCCGGTAACGTCAAACTGTGTTTTCACAAGAATTACCATAGCCTTTCCGGCTACAAATAGTTTATTAAAAATCACATTAACCCCTGTTGTAGCCGGACAAGGCGTGATGGTAATTTAGTCCATCTCAAAATTTGTGCTTTGCACAAATTTTGAGGGACATATAATTTTGTGAATAGCGTGATTTTTCACGCTATTCACCTCTTTGATAGCGTGTTTTGTTTTATGCTTATATTATATACCTGTTAGGTAGGAATTGCAAGTTGAAAGTGTGTTCAACTGAAAGAATTTTTCGGCATGACTGCGTTATTTTTCGTACTTCATGCACAAAAATGCGCGCTGAATGCATAAAAGCCCGAGAGAAAAAGATTTTCCAAAAATATTTGGATGAAAATGAATAAGTTTATGCGAAAAGCCTTGACTTTTTTTGCGAATTATTGTATTTTTGTTAGGTAAGATTCTCTCCGAAAACCAGAGAGCAGATTTCACCGCACAAAAAACGACACGGTGCGGTCAATTTTGAAAGGAGCAATCCAAAATGAAAAAAGAACTCAAAGTTATCGCGGTCGTTCTTGCGGGAATCATTGTTTTCCTCGCGGGTTTCGGTCTCGGTACCTCCAAGGGAATCACCATTGATGTCAAGGTTGACGGCGCAAGCTCGTCCGCGTCCGCGTCCGCATCGGGAACCGTAACGCCCGCCCCGACACCGGCTCCCTCGCCCGCACCGTCGGAAACAAACGCACCCGCACCGTCGGAAAGTACAACGGCTCCCGCTCCCGCTTCGGACGGCAGCGACGCCTCAAAGCCGGCTGACAGCAACGCCGGTGCTCCGTCCGCAATTCCCTCCAACCCGAAGGAAGTTGCCGCAAAGTATAACGAAGTTATCAACGCGCTCAAGCAGCAGAAGAACGTTAGTATTAAAAAGGTCGGTACAGTTAACATTGAGTGTACTGACTGCTCAGTAGGTATCCTTAAGGGTGCTGTTAATTCAATTCTTAAAGGCTTCATGAAGGGTACTGACGAAACGGTTAGTTTTACTGACGGAAAGGGTACTAACTCGGCGGGCGAAGAAGTTCTTCTTAACCATTACATTGTTCCTGCCGACAGAGAAGCGGCTGTTACCGAAAATGACGTTGTTTCCGCAACAGCGTCACCCGAAGGCTCAGGCTATAAGATGACTCTTACTTTCAAGAGCGAGCAGGCGAGCTACGCAAACGGCAGCGGCACTGATCCGATCAGCCATAAGACTGCGATGGATCCGCTCAATCTGGCAACTCTTGAGCTTCCTATGGGTGCTGAAATCACCGAAGCGAGCATGACTTATCCCGGAGCAACAGTTGAAGCCACCGTTGACGGAAGCGGAAACCTTGTTAAGCTCCACCTTAACCTTCCCCTTGAGGGAAGCGGAACAGGCAACCTTAAGGGTATGTCCCTTTCCGTCGGTTTGAAGGGTGTTTTGGATGACAACTTTGAAATCACTTATTAATCAAAGTAAATAATTGAAATATCAAAACCGCTTGACTCAGGAAACAGTCAAGCGGTTTTTCATTGACAAAATATGTCGAATATGCTAAAATTCAAACAGGC
>JAEDEQ010000047.1 GCA_016293225.1 Clostridiaceae bacterium | reverse complement strand
ACCAAAGCTCCCTGCACGAGGTTGAAACGCCGAGCGCACCGCTTTCAAGCGCCTTTTCAATGTCTTCCTTTTCGCTGATAAGTCCGCCGACAATCACCGGGACTTCAATAACCTCGCTGAGCTTTTTGGTAATCTTCGGCATAATTCCGGGCATTATTTCAATAGCGTCCGGCTTAATGAGCGCCGAGGTCTTGACCGTTGTCTGGATAGAAAGCGAGTCGATGATAAACAGCCTTTGAACGGTCAGCATTCCAAGCTCCTTTGCAGCCTTGAGCTGGTTGTTTTTGGTTGAAATTATTCCGTCCGGAGCAATCTGCTCATGGATATAACGAAGCGCGGTAGCGTCCTTTGAAAAACCGTCAATAAGGTCAACATGGATAAAAATAATCTTTTTCTTTTCATGAACCTTTTCAACAATCTCTTTCAGATTAAAAATATTGCCGCAAAGCAGGAAGATTATCCTGCACTCCGATTGGACGGCGCGGTCAAGATTGTCCAGCTCCTTAACCGCCGCAATTATCGGCTCGCTCTTCATGAGTTTTGAAAATGTTTCTTTCATATTTTTCCTTTCAAATAATAAACGTCTTTTTATCCGCAAACCGCTTTTTCAATCAGTTTGCGAAGCTCATCAACTCCGTCGCCCTTTACCGCCGAGAACGGAACAACGCTGATGCTTCCGTATCCGGTAAGAACCGAACAGATTTTCAAAAGCATATTGCCCCTCTCGGTCTTGTTCAGCTTGTCGCATTTTGTTAAGGCAACAATAAACGGAATCTTCTTTTCGTTCATATAATTTATCATATCAAGATCCTGCTTTGTCGGCTCATGCCGCATATCAACAAGCTGAACCACAAGCTTTATATTCCGTCCGCTGTCAAAATACTCCTCCATAAGCTTTGCCCAGCGGAGCTTTTCGCTTTGCGGAACCTTGGCGTAGCCGTAGCCGGGAAGATCGACAAAACGGCAGGACTCAAGCCTGAAAAAATTAACAGTCACGGTCTTTCCCGGAACGGAGCTGACCCTTGCAAGCGCCTTTCTTCCGAGTATCTTGTTAAGAAGCGAAGATTTTCCGACATTTGAGCGGCCGGAGAAGGCAATCTCCGGCACCGTTGATTCCAAAAGCTGCCCGGAAACACCGAAAGCGGCCTCAAAAACCGCGTTGTCAAATTTCATAAAACACCTTTTCCTCAGCAGACCGCAGTCCGAGTTCTGAAAAGCGGTCGGCCGGACTTTATTGAGCGATATTATCGCCCTTGGATTTTTTCTGCTCAACCTTGAATGACGCATTGTGCTTGAGGTCAAGCTTCTTTGTCGCCTCATCCGCGAGGGCGGCTTCAAAAACATCTTCAAGCCTTTGCGCGGTAACAAACTCAACGTTATCCTTCACAACCTGCTCAACCTCATAAAGATCGCTTTCGTTATCGACCGGAATGATAACCTTTTTAATGCCGTTTTTGTATGCCGCCATGGTCTTTTCACGCAGGCCGCCTATCGGCATCACTCTGCCGGTCAGGGAGATTTCTCCGGTCATGGCAACGCTTTGCCTGACCTTTCTTCCCGTCAGCGCGGAAAGCAGCGCCGTTGCAATCGTCACGCCTGCTGAGGGGCCGTCCTTCGGAACAGCGCCCTGCGGAACATGGATATGAATATCCTTTGTTTTGAACAGGTCATCGGGAATATCATAGGCTTTTGCAACAGAGCGAAGATAGCTGTGCGCCGCCTTTGCAGATTCTTTCATAACCTCGCCGAGGTTTCCGGTCAGCTCAAGCTTTCCGCTGCCGTCCATAACAACGGCTTCAACCTGCAGAAGCTCGCCTCCGACAGCGGTCCATGCAAGGCCGTTGACAACGCCCACAAGGTCTGTTTTTGAAAGCGCTTCGGGCTTGAATTTTACGGGGCCGAGCATTTTTTCAACCATTGCATTGTTAACGGTCACGCGCTTTGCTTCACCATCGGAAATCATGACCGCGCTTTTTCTGCAAACAGAACCGATAAGCTGCTCGAGTCTTCTTACGCCGGCTTCGCGTGTATAGCCGTCAATGAGGAGCGAAAGCGCACTGTCGGTAAAGCGGATATCAGAGCCTTTAAGTCCGTGCATTTCGCGCTGTTTTTTAACAAGATGACGCTTGGCTATAACAAGCTTTTCCTGCGAGGTATAGCTTGAAAGCTCAATAACCTCCATTCGGTCAAGAAGCGGCGCCGGTATTGTGCTGCTGTCATTGGCTGTCGTGATAAAAATTACTCGGCTTAAATCAACGGGAAACTCAATATAATGATCGCGGAAGGAATTGTTCTGCTCCGGATCGAGGGCTTCAAGCAGAGCCGAGGAGGGATCGCCCTTATAGTCGTTTGAAAGCTTGTCTATTTCATCGAGCAGAATGATTGGGTTGAAAGACCCGGCCTGAGTCAGGGCATTGACAATGCGTCCGCTCATTGCGCCGATATAGGTCTTCCTGTGGCCGCGTATTTCCGCTTCGTCACGGACGCCGCCGAGCGACATTCTGACATATTTCCTGTTCATTGCACCGGCAATGGAGCGGACTATTGAGGTCTTTCCGACGCCCGGAGGGCCGACAAGACAGATTATCTGTCCCCTCGCCTTATCCGTCAGCGCGCGGACCGCAAGCATTTCAATAAAGCGCTCCTTGATTTTCTCCATTCCGTAGTGCTCATCATCAAGGATTTTCCGCGCTTTTTGCAAATCAAAGCAGTCCTCGGTGTAAACGCCCCACGGAAGCGCAAGACACGCGTCGAGATAGCTTCTTATGACATTGGCGTCGGGCGAACTGCCCTGCATTTTTGAAAGCTTGTCGCATTCACGCAAAAGCTTTTCGGAAACCTCGGCGGGAAGCGGAAGAAAGCGGATTTTTTTCCTGTAGCTTTCCGTTTCGCCGAGAACGTCCTCGCCCTCGCCGAGTTCGGTCGAAATTGCCTTGAGCTGTTCGCGCAGATAGTATTCCTGCTGATTTTTGTCCATCTGCTCCTGAACGCGCTTGTCAATCTCCTCTTCAATCTTGAAGATTTCAATTTCATGCGAAAGAATTGAGCAAAGCTTTTCAAGCCTTATCAAGGGGTGAAGCTCTTCAAGAAGCTGCTGCCTGTGTTCAAAATCCGTCAGCGCGTTTCCGGCAATGAAGTCCGCAAGATGCGAGGGATCCTCAGTCATATAGACCTCCATTGCAACGTCCTGAGCAAGCTTTGCGGTAACGTCAATATATTCCTCAAAAATATCCTTGGTTTTCCGCATCAGCGCGTCGGCATAGTCCTTATCCTCCGGCTTAACGGCAAAAGAACGGCGTTCCCTGACATTGCAAAGAAGATAGTCGTTGTTAGAAAGATACTCCACAGACGAGGCGCGGCAGACGCCCTCAACAACAACGCGGATATTCTTGCTGTCCGGAGATTTTACAATCTGCTTGATATTTGCAAGCACTCCAACCGAAAAAAGCTCATCAGGAGCGGGATCCTCATATGAAATGCTCCTTTGAGTCACCAGAAAGATTTTTTGATTTGCGGCAACTGCGGCGCGGAAAGCGGCGATAGACTTTTTCCGTCCGACTTCAAAATGAAGCCGCATACCGGGAAAGATTACAAGTCCGCGCAAAGCAACCGCCGGAATTTCTTTATATATCAAATTAACGGGCATTAAACCATCCTTTTCATTAAAGCAGCCGGCAAAATATCCGCTCAAAAGCGGCCGGCCGCCGTTTAGTTAATCAATGTGGTTAATTATACAGCATTTTTATGTTAAAATCAACCTTGTTTCTCTTGTTAAATTCCGTCAGCTGTCTTTTGTCAATTTCCGTCAGCGCTCGGGGCTTACGCTTTTTCCGCTTTTTGACGACTCATACGCCAAAAGGAATTCTTCGCTTGCTTTTGTACCCTCGCAGACGTCTATTGAAAAGGGCTTTTTTTCTCTTATGCAGCGGTAAAAATCTTCAATCAGCGCGGCGTGTCCGTTGCCCCAGTAGCTTTTTCCGCTAAAGCTTTCCTTTTCCGGCTCGGTAAGTCTCAGCACTTCCCCGTCCTTTTTAAAAAGATACAGGTTTGCCCCCTCGAGGTAAAGCTTGTTTCCGCTTTCAAAATAGAGCTCAATTGTGACGTCCGCATTTATCGGAAAAGCGTTTGTTGCGCTCAGAACGGCAACTACTCCGTTTTCAAATTCATACCTTACAAGGGCAGTGTCCTCAACCTCAATAACGCCTTTAAGGCTGTCGTTAAAGATGTGACCCTGAACGCTTTTGACCTTGCTTGCGCAGAGATACCTGAGAAGATCGGCAGTGTGAACAGCCTGATTGACAAGTACACCGCCGCCCTCAGTCGCTTTTTTTCCGTGCCAGTCGTCGGAGTAGTATGCCCTGTCGCGGAACCAGCAGACGCGGCCGCTTTCGGCAATGAGAGCGCCGAGCTTTTTGCTTTCGATAATTGCCTTTGCTTTTTTAACGCAGGCGTTGTACCTGTTCTGAAAGCATACACCGAACAAGGCGGTGCTTTTAAAAGCAGCTTCTTTCAAGCTGACAATCTCGTTTTTTGTTATTGCACAGGGCTTTTCGCAAAGCACGTTTATCCCCTTTTCAAGAGCCTTGACCGCCATTTCGGTATGAAGATAATGCGGAGTGCAGATATGTATACTGTCCGGTCTGTCCTTTGAGAGCATTTCATCAAAATCATAAAATGCGCGGCAGCCGTATTTTTCTGCGGCAAGGTCGGCGCGCTCGCGTCTGATATCGACGACGGAGGAGATTTCCACACCGTTAAGGCTTTGAAGTATCGGCAGATGCGTGCCGGAAATGTTGCCGCAGCCGACAACTGAAACTTTCATTGTGTTCACCTTTACTTGAGCGAGAGTGCTTTTTTTGCAAGCGAGTGCATTGCGTCAGCCGCGGCCTTGAACGACGCTGCGTGGGACGGATACGCGTTCTTCGGCAGGGTTCTGTTTGCTTCAAGCGTTCCGCTTTCGAGCGCTCCGAGTCCTTCAAACACCTGAAGATGCGGCTCAAGCGAAAGCACTATTGTGCGGTTTTGCTTTGCCGCGCGCGTGATTATCTCAGGCACTCTGCCCTCGCCCGTTCCGGCGGGAACAACCGAACCGTCGGCATAAAGCGCGTCCTTGATATGGAAATATTCAACATATTTTTCAAGCAGGTCATAGGCTTTGACCGTATCAACGCCGCACTGAATAAAGTTTGCCGGATCGAAAACTGCACGCAGCTTTCCGCCGCAGCTTTGAAGCAGCTCAAGGCATCTTTCGGCAGTATCTCCGTAAATGCCCTTTTCGTTTTCGTGGCAGCAAACAAGTCCGTTTTCGGTCGCATAATCGGCCATTGCTTTAACGCGGCGGATAACCTCGGCTTTGTATTCATCATAGCTTTCGCCCTTTGTAAAATAAAAGCTGAATATTCTGATATACCTTGCGCCGAGAATCTTTGCGACCTCAACAGTGTTTTTAAAATTTTCAAAATGCGGCTCAAAATCATCGGTTATCTCAATCTTTCCGTAGCCTGAGCCGATGGACGAAACGGACATTTTTTCGCGGTCAATAACCTTTTTCATTTCCCTTGCCTGTTCGGCGGAAAGGTTGTTGATGTTAAGCTTTTCGCCGAAGCCGCGCAGCTCCATGTGGGTAATACCGTTCGCCTTGCAGGCTTTGATCTGACCCTCAATTGTGTCTTCGCCCGATTCATCGCAAAAAGCGGAAAAGATAAAATCTGCCATAGCTTTGCCCTCCTTAATAAGTTGAACTCATGTTTTCTTCAACCTGCTCGTTGACAACCTTTTTGAACTTTGAATTTTTAATTTTTTCGTTAAGCATATCAAGATAGAGATCTTCATCAAACGGAATTTCAACGGTTTTTCCGAGCCATGAGGAAAGGAAAGCCGCGTTTGAAATTATCAGGCCGTTTATGCCCTCGGCGCCTTCTGCAACAAGCGGTTCGCCCCTGAGAACATGGGCGGCAAAAGCGTTGAGCACGCCCGGGTGCTGTTCGTTTTTCCCGTCCGTTTCAATATCCGTCCATTTGCCGGGAAGCTTTTCAAAGCCCTTGTCCGAGGTTCTGATAAACTCCTGCGTGCTGCCGTCAAGCTCATAGGCGTAAAGCTCAAACTTATCGGTACGCGGATTGTTTTCGCAGATGAGCTTCGCCTTGTCAAGCGTTATTTCAAGCCGGTTCGTACCCGGGCAGTCTCCGGTTGTTGTGATGAAGGTTCCGGTGGCTCCGTTCGGGTACTCGACATAAATTGTGACGTCGTCTTCAACCTCAATGTCATGCCACTTGCCCTCGTGGCAGAAAGCCCTGACTTTTGACGGCATTCCGCAGATCCACTGCCACAAATCAAGCTGATGCGGACACTGATTGAGAATTACTCCTCCGCCCTCGCCCGACCACGTTGCGCGCCAGCCGCCGGAATTATAATACTGCTGAGTTCTGAACCAATCCGTAATAATCCAGCAGACGCGCCTTATCTCACCGTATTTTCCGCTTGAAACCAGCTCTTTAAGCTTTCTGTATACGCAGTTGGTGCGCTGATTGAGCATGAGCGCGTAGGTCTTATCGGATTTTGAAGCGACCTTTAAAAGCTCGCGCACCTGCTTTGTGTAAACACCGGCCGGTTTTTCGCTCATAACATGAAGACCGCTTTGAAGCGCTTCAATGGCTATCGGCGGATGAAAATAATGCGGAGTTGCAATCAGCACGGCCTCGCAAAGTCCGCTTTTGATGAGCGAGGATGAGTCGGAAAAGCAGACCGCGTCCGGCAGCTTTTTCTTTGCCGCGTCAAGGCGCTTTTTATCCGTATCCGCAACACAGGTTATTTCAATTTCCGGCATTTTTCCGGCGAGATAGTTTTCAATATGAGCAGTGCCCATATTGCCGACGCCGATGATTCCCAAACGCATTTTTTCACTCATTGCAAAGCCTCCGTCAGTGATATTGAAAACAGCCGCAAGCAGCCGCATAAAGACAAGGAAAGTATAACACCAAGTCTGTCATATGGCAAGCACAACGGCGCTTTTTTGAGCAACTTCAACTTTGTTTTTATGCATTGAGCTTTCTTTTTGTGCATAACTGTTAATGCCAAAGTTCGTTAATGCGGATATATTGTTTTTTTGCGGACAACTTTTTTTGGTTTTACCTATTGTTTTATCAATAAAAATGATGTATAATGTAAAAAATGTTTTTTGAACGGAGGGTCCGCAATGAAAGACAGCACAAGACAATTCAATCTTAATCAAAACACCCCGAGCGAAATGGAGGAAGTTTTGAAAAGTGTTTATGCCGCATTGGTTGAAAAGGGTTACAATCCCATTAATCAGATAGTCGGCTACATTCTTTCCGAAGACCCGACATATATCACAACGCACAACAACGCTCGCAGTCTTATCCGGAAGATTGACCGCGACGAGCTTTTGCAGGAGCTTGTCCGCAGCTATCTTCAGGACAAATAATTTTCTTTAGGAGTAATACTATGGCAGCTAAAAAGAAAAACCAGTTTCTTATGTATAAGAACCGTCCGCTTGTCAGAAAGGGCAACACCATTTACTACGGCAGCCTCAGCGACGACTTTGTTTTAATGCTTCAGATTCTCAGCACAAAAGAGGTTGACGGAAACGAAATGCCGGACAGGGTTTCCGTTCAGCTCATCAACACCGACCCCAATGTCAGGCCGCATGACAGGATTGCCCACAAGACCGAAAAGAAAGGCCTTTACAGCGCCCTCGATATCGGCAGAACCTGGCTTGAAAGAGCGCTTGCATAAAGCGCCGATATAAATTGCGGCAGTTTTCACTGCCGTTTCATATTTCCGCTCGTGGCGCAGCTGGATAACGCAGCAGATTCCGATTCTGAAGAACGGGGGTTCAAATCCCTCCGGGCGGGCCAAAAATCCCGTTCGCATTTTTGCGGGCGGGATTTTACTGCTGCTGTATGGGTTAATTTTGGGGGAAGTTGGGGTAAAATGAGGCTGCCGCAAATCGTGAATAAGATTTGCGACAGCCTCATTTTATGGCAGGGATGGCAGGACTCGAACCTACGAATGTCGCAGTCAAAGTGCGATGCCTTACCGCTTGGCTACACCCCTGTATATAAGCAAAAATCATTTATGCCGGATAAATATGTCCATATAGTATTTGACGTCCGCCGAGTTTCAATGAACAAGAGCAGACGTGAAAAATAAGTGGGGTGGATAATCGGATTCGAACCGATGGCCTCCAGGGCCACAACCTGGCGCTCTAACCAACTGAGCTATACCCACCGCCTGTTGGCGCGGTTTAAGGGACTCGAACCCCCGGCCTACTGCTTAGAAGGCAGTTGCTCTATCCAGCTGAGCTAAAACCGCAAATGGCAAAAAAATGGAGCGGGTGATGGGAATCGAACCCACACGACCAGCTTGGAAGGCTGGGATTCTACCATTGAACTACACCCGCACATTGTCCGTGCAACGTTGAATATTATAGTAAATCAAAGGGTAAATGTCAATACCTTTTGCAAAATTTTTCAAAGCATTTTGCAAATTTTTTCAAAGCTTTTTGTTTTATTTTTATTTTATTTTTACTTTGATTTTTTGTTTATAAGGCTGCTTATCCTTTCTTTTCAAAAGATTGACATTATCTCTCATATAGTATAAAATATATACAAAACTTTCCGGCGGCAAATCCGCCTAATCGGAGGAGAAAATATGATTTACGTAAACAAGGACAACGTTTTCCATCTTCAGACAGAAAAAACCAGCTATATTTTCCGCGCCCTTCCCTCGGGTCAGCTTGAAGCCATGTATTACGGCAAAAAAATCAGGAACAGCGCTGATTTTTCCTTTATGTTTGACAAGCATGAGTGCGGCTACAGCAACGCCACTCCCCGCTCGCAGGAGGACACCTCGCTTTCGCTTGACCATATTGCGCTTGAGTATTCCTCATACGGCAAGGGCGATTACCGCCAAAGCTCAATGCGGCTGCTCTCTGCTGACGACAACTTTACAACCGACTTTCTCTACAAATCCCACAACGTCAGCAAGGTCAAGCCCGTTTTGCACGGTCTTCCCTCCAGCTACGGCGACAGCGAAACACTGACAGTTGTTCTTGAGGACAAGGTTCTCGGTGCAGAGCTTCACCTGTTCTATACCGTTTTTGAAGAATGCAACGTTATCACAAGAAGCGTCAGACTCTATAACAAGAGCAATAAAAATATCAAAATCCGTTCGCTCATGAGTATGCAGCTTGACCTGCAAAGGGGTGATTACACCGTTCTCACCTTTGACGGCGCATGGATCAGGGAGCGCTATAAGCACGAACACAAGCTCACCTCGGGAACATTCAGCATTGAATCCACAACGGGAACAAGCTCAAACCGCCACAACCCGTTTTTCGCCGTCAAAAGCGGAGTATGCACCGAGCAGAGCGGCGAATGCTACGGCTTTAACCTTGTCTATTCAGGCAACCATATTGCACAAACAGAGATTTCCTCTCACGGACTTCTGAGAATACAGAACGGTATCAATCCTTTTGAGTTTGAATGGCTGCTTGCTCCCGACCGGAGCTTTGACACGCCCGAAAGCGTCCTCACCTTCAGCAACGAGGGTCTTAACGGAATGAGCCGCAATATGCATGCTTTTGTTAAGGAACACATTGTCAGAGGATACTGGAAAAACAAGGAGCGTCCCATTCTTGTCAACAACTGGGAGGCCACATACTTCAACTTCAACGAGAAGAAAATTCTTGACATTGCAAAAGCAACAAAGGAAATCGGCGGCGAAATGTTCGTCCTTGACGACGGCTGGTTCGGAAAGCGCAACAACGACAAATCCTCGCTCGGCGACTGGTACATCAACAAAAAGAAGCTTCCGTCCGGAATTGACGGCCTTTCCAAAAAAATTAACGAAATGGGTCTAAAGTTCGGTCTCTGGGTAGAGCCGGAAATGGTCTCGCCTGACTCGGATCTTTACAGAGCACACCCCGACTGGGCAATAAAGACCGATGTTTACGAGCCGTCGCAGGGCAGAAATCAGCTTGTGCTTGACCTTACAAACCCTGAGGTTGTTGAATATATTATCAACACAATGACCGACGTTTTCAGATACGGCAACATCGAATACATTAAATGGGACAACAACCGCCAGATGACGGACGTTTTCTCGCACCGCAAGGGCGCAAGAAGCGGAGAATTTTTTCACAGATACATACTTGGTCTTTACGAGGTCTGGGGCGCGCTGACCGAAAGATTCCCCGAAATTCTTTTTGAAGCCTGCTCAAGCGGCGGAAACCGCTTTGACCTCGGAACATTCTGCTATATGCCGCAGTGCTGGACGAGCGATGACACCGACGCGCTTGAAAGAATATATATTCAGTCCGGCACGTCCTACGGCTATCCGCAGTCGGTCATGACGATGCACGTTGCCTGCTCTCCGTCCTTCGCCTGCCTTCGTCAGTCGTCAATCGAGCACCGCTTTAACGTTGCCGCGTTCGGTCTGCTCGGCTATGAGCTTGACGTTACAAATCTTTCGCGCTTTGACAAAGCTGCGGTTAAAAAGCAAATTGAATATTACAAAGCGCACAGATACCTTTTGCAGTTCGGCGAATTTGACCGCATCGGCGACTTTTTCACTGACAACATTGCAAAGTGGCAGATTACCTCGCCCGACAAAAAGGAGAGCATCCTCGGCTATTTCATCAACCGCGTTACTCCCAACTGGGGAAATGACGTTATCCGCTTTACCGGTCTTGATGAGGAAAAGGACTACGAGCTTTCGGCCCGCACTCAGCTTTTCTCCGTCCGCAACCTCGGCGAGATAATCAACACTCCCCTGCCGAAAAAAATTGATATTGAAGAAAGCAAGCTTTACAACTTCCTTGTTGAAACAGTTAAGCTGCGCACGGAAAAAGAGGAATACACTGTCGGCGGCGACGCACTGATGAACGCCGGTCTCAAGCCTCACCAGCCGTTCGTTCTCAGCGGATACAAACTCGGTGTTTCAAGACTGCTCATGGACACCGATTCAAGAATGTACTATCTCAAGGAAAAAGAACAGACCGCAGAAAAATGATTAAAACATACGAAACCCTTTGCTTTGAAAGCACGCCCGACTGGAGCAGAGTACCAAACGGGAGGATTGACTGCTTTCAATGGGAACAAGCCGGATTTTCAAGACCCGAAAGCAGTTTTCAAATGTGTTTTGTTAAAAACAAAGGTATTTTTGTCAAAATGCGCTCGGATGAAAAAAGGCTTCGCATAACCTGCCGCGGACGTGACGGAAATGTTTGGGAGGACAGCTGCCTTGAGTTTTTCTTTTCCCCGGAAAAGAATGCGGGATACCTCAACACGGAGATAAACCCGTGCGGCGCATTTTTAACTCAGGTTGGGAAAGGAAGAGAACACCGGCAGTTTCTTAAAGAGCTGACAGCCGTTTCGCCGCAGGTTAAGGGCTGTACGGACGAAAACGGCTGGAGAGTTGAGCTGTTTCTTCCCTGCCTGCTTTTTAAAGAAGCTTTCGGCATTGATTTCAAAGCAGAACCCGGGTCTTACAGAGGGAACTTTTATAAGTGCGGCGACAAGACCGAAGCGCCGCACTACGGTTCATTTTCTCCGATGAGAAAAGAACTGACGCTCGGTTTTCACGATCCCGAATATTTTTCAACAATAATAGTTAAGGAAGATGTTACTGAAAATGACTAATACCGAAACCATCCTCAAAGTTTGCCGCAATTTCGGAATTGACGGCAAGCTGAAAGAGACTAAGGCGCTCACCGACGGACATATCAACACAACCGTTCTTGCTGTTTTTGAAAACGGGGAAAAGCAGGAAAAATACCTTGTTCAAAAAATCAACACCCATGTTTTTAAAGATCAGGACGCCCTGATGCAGAACATTGTCAACGTTACCCACTTTTTGAGGAAGAAAATCCGCGCTTCGGGCGGCGATCCCGAAAGGGAAACGCTGCATTTCCTCAAAACTCCCGACGGCGGACTTTATTTTAATGATGAATCCGGCTGTTGGAGGATTTATCGCTACATTGACAACTCCTATACCTACAACATGATAGACAGCGCCGAGGTGTTTCGCAATGCCGGTGAAAGCTTCGGAAAATTTCAGAAGCTTCTTAACGATTATCCGAGCGAAACACTGCTTGAAACCATACCCGACTTTCACAATACTCCCAAGAGGGTGGAAAATCTTGAAAAATCGGCTCAAGCCGACATCTGTTCAAGAGCCTCAGGGGTAAAAAAGGAAATTGAGTTTGCTCTGAGCAGGAAAAACAAGGCAGGCATTGCCCTCACCCTTTGCGAAATGGGCGAAATTCCGCTGCGCGTTACCCACAACGACACAAAGCTCAACAACATTCTTTTTGACGCGGACACGCACAAGGGGCTTTGCGTTATCGACCTCGACACTATTATGCCCGGACTTTCGCTCTACGACTTCGGCGACGCTATCAGATTCGGCGCAAAAACAGCCGAGGAGGACGAGCCCGACCTTTCCAAGGTTTCAATCTCTCTGCCGCTTTATGAAGCATACACAAAAGGATATCTTTCAAGCTGCGCCGCGGCGCTGACCAGGGCTGAAATTGACTCGCTTGCCTTTTCCGCTTTTCTCATGACATATGAATGCGGCATACGTTTCCTCACGGACTATCTTGACGGCGACGTATATTTCAGAACCGAGTATCCGGAGCACAACCTTGTCAGAGCACGCAACCAGTTCAAAATGGCCCGGGAAATTGAGAAAAACCTTGACGAAATGAACAGAATTACAAAGCGCATCTACGATGAAATAATGAGTAAAAACGGTTCTCTTTGTTAATGATTTAAAATAATTAATCAACCTTATGAATTCAAGCAAGGATTGGCGTACACGATAATACGCAATCCTTGCTTACGCTTTTATACGGGTCGGGCATGAAAAAAGCACCTTTTTCAAGGTGCTAAATGTCAATTATGACAAATATTTTTTTGTGTGTTCAGTTTGCTCAATGGTTACTTTGCCGTTATCAATAAAAATTTTTAAAACAATCGGTGCCGGTGTTTCGTCATTTAACCCTTTAGTTCCTTTTGTAGGGTCATAATACTGTAACCATATATCGTTTTTTCCCCAACATTGCGGAAGCTTCTTAACTTTTTCAAAATCAATATTATTGTCAATGCAATAATCCTTAATTTGATCTTCGTACGCATTAAACAGTTTACACATATTAGTCGCTCCTGTCCGCCTATGGACTTAATCGGTTTGGTTTGTGTTTGCATATATCTTTACCTCAAGAAACGAATTCAACCGTTTTTCCGAGCAAAGGCTCTAATGTGTCAACGGAATACATATATTCATTGTGTATAAAACCGAAAGAATATTTTTTTCCATCAATTTGTATTTTGGTCGCTCTGTATTCGTCAACAGTTTGAAGGCTGTCAAGAGTAATGATAGTTTTACCTTGAATTTGAAATTCATCAACAACTTTATGTTTTGCCATAAACATTACACCCCTTCTTTTAAATGTTTTTCCAATTCTTCTTCATAGTGTGTAAGGTTTTTCTTCGTTGTTTCAACTTCGTCATCGGGAATTTTATATTTATCTATTAATCCAAGCATATATTTTGTGTGTCTATTTCTCGTCTTAAATAAACTTCCTTGTCTTCAAAGTTTTCTATCCTTTCTGTATTTGAGTTTTGCTTCATACTGACGCCCGTCTTTTTCGTACCAATACACATCAAAAAATGTATTTCTTCGTATTTATCATACTGTTTCTTATCTGCGTTCTTATTATAGTTCATTTTGCAAACAGTGTCAACGGTTCCCTCGCCGTATTTTCCGTTCTGCAATTTCTTTCACTCTGAGCCCGTCTATCGTTCGGAACATAGTAGGTTTTGAACTCGCTTTACACATCAATACAAAAATATTCGGCTGCCCATTTGATTTCCAAACGGGCAGCCTTAGCAAGTTCACTGAATTTCTTATTTCTCGTTGTAACCGTAGTAGATATCTTCGGTATAAACGTTGTTTTCGTCCTTGCTGTGGTGAGCGTACCAGACCTGGGCAAAGAACGGGTTGACCTTTGCAATTTCATCATACTTCCAAGGCATCGGAAGGCAATCCGGGCACCAGTGGCCGCCTCTGAGAACAAGGTTCGGAGACATTTCAAACTCGCTTCCGCAAGCGCACTTCCACTTAATCGGAGTGTACATATCCTTAGGAGCTTTCTTTGCAAGGCATTCGCCGCCTCTGAATTCGGCAGCCTTCTTGAGATCGGCAAGCGTGAGCTTTTCAAAGGGCTTGCTTTCATCATAGCCGTGGTCAAGGAGATTTTCGGGATGTTCCTTATCGGGAATAACAACCTCAAAGTTGTCCCAGGTCTTGGGAATGGCCTCATATTCTTCCTTTGAGCCGTAGAAAGCGGTAATCCTGTCCTTCATGCCGTTTTCAATCCATGTCTGGGTGCCGTAAAGCGGAGCGTGTGCAATCGGCTCCATCATGAACTTCTTAACAAGCGACATCGGAGCAAGACCGGACATTTTGAAATAGAACGGAGCTTTCTTTGCAAGCTGCTTGAAGTAATCCTTAACGGGAATGTTGGCTCTGAAGTGGAGATAATTTTCAAGCTCGTCCGCATCAGTATACCACTGGCCATGGAAGTTGCGGGTGATGAACCAGTTCGGGCTGAAAATCTTCTTCGGGATATCTGCA
>JAEDEQ010000129.1 GCA_016293225.1 Clostridiaceae bacterium | reverse complement strand
GCGTTCGGAACGTCAACGCCCGTTTCGATTATCGTTGTGCAGACAAGAATGTCAATTTCGCCCTCAAGCAGCTGCCGCCAGACCTCGCTGAGCTCCTCCTCGCTCATTTTTCCGTGGCCTATTCCTATCCGCGCGTCAGGCAAACGCTCCTTGAGCTTTGCGGCGGTGCGGTCAATCGTTTCCGTTCTGTTGTGCAGGTAATACACCTGTCCGCCGCGGCGCAGCTCGCGCTCAATCGCCTCGCAGATAAGCTCGGTATCGTGCGGTATGACATAGGTCTGAACCGGATGACGATCCGACGGTGGCATTTCAAGCACCGACATATCGCGTATTCCCGTCATTGCCATGTTGAGAGTGCGCGGAATCGGCGTTGCGGAAAGGGTGAGTACATCAACAAGCGGAAACTTTTCCTTGAGCTTTTCCTTTTGCGCCACGCCGAAGCGCTGCTCCTCGTCAACAATAAGCAGACCGAGATCCTTAAATTCAACGCCGCGCGAGATTATTGAATGTGTGCCGACAATCAGGTCAATACTGCCCGACTTGAGAGCTTTTTTAATTTTATTCCGCTCTGAAACACTGCGAAAGCGCGAGAGCATTTCAATTTCAACGGGGAAGCCGTCAAAGCGCTTTTTAATGGTCTGATAATGCTGGAAGGCAAGGATAGTTGTAGGCACAAGAACGGCGCACTGCTTCCCGTCCGCAACACACTTGAACGCCGCCCGGAGAGCGACCTCGGTCTTTCCGAAGCCGACGTCGCCGCAAAGGAGTCTGTCCATCGGATACGGCTTTTGCATATCGTTTTTAATCTCGTCCACGGCGATAAGCTGATCGTCCGTTTCTTCAAATTCAAATCTGCGCTCAAAGTCGTTCTGCATATCAAAATCTTCCGAAAACGCAAATCCCTTTGCACCCAGCCGCTGTGCGTATATTTTTGTAAGCTCGGCCGCCATGTCCTTGACAGCCGAACGCACGCGTGATTTTGTTTTTTTCCATTCGTCCGAACCGAGCCTGTTGAGCTTTACGGCACGGTCGGTATCTTTCGGAGAAATATATTTTGAAATAAGGTCAAGCTGAGTAACAGGAACGTAAAGCACGTCGTTTCCGCGGAAGTTGATTTTGATAAAGTCTTTTATCCTGCCCTGAACCTTCATTGTTTTGATTCCGTCAAAAATTCCGATTCCGTGAACAGCGTGAACAACATAGTCTCCGCGCGAGAGTTCCTCAAGGCTTGCAATGCCCTTTCCGCCGGAAAAGCGTTTTTTAATTTTGCGAGCCGAGACGCTGCTTTTTCTTGAGATTGAAAACAGCTCGAACGCAAGCGACTGATAGCCGAAGCCTGCGCTGACAAAGCCGGAAACAACGCTTACAGAGTTTTCCGGAAACTCGGCCGGAACAACCGTGTAGTAGTGCGCTTTTACTCCCTCGGTTTCAAGGTCATAGGCAAGCTCCTTTGCGCTCTTTTCCGTGCCTGCCATGACAACAACGGTGAATTTCCGCTTTAAAAACGGCTCAAGGTCCTCAAGCAGGAAAGACATTGTTCCGTCCCAGCCGGAATTTGTTGACGCGCTCACGCTGACAAGCTCCTTTACGGGAACATCAAAGCTGCCGCGCGCAAGGTCGTCCGCAAAGACTGCGCCGCGCCTTTCATAAAGCGAGAAAAGCTCAGGCACGGTGAGCATGAATTTATCAAGCCCTTTGGTGAGACAGCCGTCCTCAACCATGGCCTTGATGTCTTCAAGCAAAAGTTTTGTTGAGGATTCGGCCTTGAGCTTTACCGCCGCGCTTTCGCTGACAAAAAGCAGGCAGTTTTCTGCATAGTCAAAAATTGTTTCCTGCTTTTCATAGGCAAGGGAAAGATAGCGGTCGAGGCAGGACAGGCGAATTCCGTTTTCAATTTTTGCAACGTCATCAGAAAGAGTTGCTTTAATTTTTTGCGCGCCCTTGCCCCTGATGTGCGAGATAAAGGTCTTTATTTTTTCAAGCAGAACCTCCTCGCTGTCAAAAAGAACCTCCGCCGAGGGAGTGACAAGCACCTCGTCAAGCGTATCCGTGCGGCGCTGGCTTTCAAGCTCAAACGAGGATATTGAGTCAACGCTGTCTCCCCAGAATTCAATGCGGACGGGTTCCTCCCTTCCGGGCGGAAAAAAGTCGATTATTCCGCCGCGCAGGGAAAACTGACCCTCGCCGTCCACCTGTTCTGCGCGGACATAGCCTGCAACGGAAAGGGCGTTGACAAGCGCGCTTTCCTCAAGGTCGTCTCCGGCTCTGACAAGTATGCTGCGGCGCGAGAGCTCAGTTTTTGGAACGGTGAGCTGCATTGCGGCCTCAATGCTGCATACGATAAAGCTGTAATTGCCTGAAAGCATTTTTGAAAGCACGCCGATGCGTTGCTGTTCATATTCCTTTGAGCTGCTGTCCGATGAGCGGAAGTGAAAGTCTCTTGCCGGATAAAACAGAGCGCCGGAGGAAAACGCGGAGAGATTCTGCACGGCTTTGAGCGCCGAGGCCTCGTCGGGACAGAGGACAAGCGCCTTTTTTCCCGTCTGCTCGCAAAGGGAGGAGATATAGTGCGACTTGCACGCAGAGGAAAGGCCGATGACGCCCATTGGCAGTCTCCTTTCCTCAATGCAATTTTTAACTGCGAGGTATTCCCCGCTTTTTTGAAGAATTTTTGTAAAACCGGACATATGCTCTCCTTGGGTATCAGTATGTATATTTGATTTTGTGAACATTAGAATCTGACGGGTATATTTGAACGGGCGGACTTAACTTAGATAATAGATAATGGATAATAGATAATAGATAATAGATATTTTCTCTCGCGCCCAAAGGGATAACCCTTGCTGTTACGCCCTTCCCGCGTAACAGCCGCTATATAAAATCCAATATCTAACATCTAAAATCTAAATTTGTACGGGCGGCGCTCGTAGC
>JAEDEQ010000046.1 GCA_016293225.1 Clostridiaceae bacterium | reverse complement strand
CCGACCCGGAAAACCGCCTGAAAAGCGGCGCCAAAAGCTGCTTGAGCGCAATCAGAATCAACAGCGCGCCGAACATTTTCCGCAGCAGAAGCGGCGAAATAAAGCTCAGGATAAGATAGCCGGCCGCCGCGCCGAAAAGCCCCGGTATCACAAGAGGGAGAACGGCGTCCTTTTTGATAAGGCGCTTTTTAAGGTAAAAAATAATTGAATATACAGCGCAGGGAATGAAAAAAACAAGGTTCACTCCCTGCGCCGTTTTTTGCTCAACCGAAAGGAAAACCGTCATTAAAATGATGAGCACCGTTCCGCTGCCAAAGCCCATTGAGCCGATAACTCCGGAAAGGAACGAACCGAGAATGGTAAGTATATGCATTTATCCCACCGCCATTCTGAAGCCTGCCCAGAGCATGAAAACCGAAAACAGGGTCTGCAAAAACGAGTTCTTGAGCTTTGAAAGCAAAAGCGTTCCCAAAATTGCGCCCGGAAAGCCGAACAGCACAAACGGCGCGGCGTCGCTCAGAGTGAAATAGCCGCGCACATAATAGATAACGGCGCTGACAACGGTCAGCGGCAGAATTACGCAGATTGCGGTGGCCTGCGCCTGCTTCTGGCTCAGTCCGAGCGTTCTGAGGAACGGGACGGCAATCATTCCTCCGCCGGCACCGAAAAGGGCGTTCACTATCCCGATGAGAAAGCCGAAAAAGTATTTTTTTGTTTTCATTTTCATCACCCGGAATTAGTGTTGCCTGAAACAAAAGAAAAATGAGGGAACTGTTAGGCAAATGCGGCAGTTCCCCCACAAGAAAATTTTTTTAATTAACCTGCAAACGCAAAGTATAGCATTACAACAATACCGAGCGCAATGCGGTACCAGCCGAAAACCGTAAAATCGTGCTTTTTAATGTAGCTCATAAGGAATTTGATAACAAACAGTGAAACAAGAAACGCCGATACAGAACCGACAAGCAAAATTGCAAGCTCCGTTCCGGTGAAAGCAAGGCCGAATTTTAAAAGCTTAATAAAGCTCAGTCCGAACATTACGGGAACGGCAAGGAAAAAGGTGAACTCTGCTCCGGCAGTCCTTGAAACGCCGATTATGAGCGCGCCGATAATTGTTGCGCCCGAACGCGAGGTTCCGGGAATGATGGAAAGCACCTGGAAAAGACCGATGAGGAGGGCGGTTTTGTAATCAATTTCGGAAAGCTTTCCTATTTTTGGCTTGCACGTCCGGTTGCGTTTTTCAACAACGATGAACGCAACGCCGTAAACAATCAGCGCGGCTGCAATCACAAACGGAGTGTGAAGGTGCGCTTCAATAAAATCATCAAAAAGCAGTGTGACAATTGCGCCGGGAACGCACGCAACAATAACCTTGAACCAGACGGAAAAGACCTTTTTGCGAACAACAACGGTCCTTTTGTTTTCGCCGAGCCTGAACGGCCACATCTTTTTCCAAAACAGCAGAACAACGGCAAGTATAGCCCCGAGCTGAATTACAACAAAGAACATTTCCTTGAATTCATCGCTCGCGCTCAGCTGCAAAAATTCATCAACCAAAAGCATGTGACCCGTGCTGCTTATCGGCAGCCATTCGGTTATGCCCTCAATAATGCCGAGAAAAATAACCTTTAAAAATTCAAGCAGTTTCAAGCTGAATCCTCCTGTCAAAGAGCCCGAACAAGCTCCTTAAAAATGTTTCCGCGCTCCTGATAGCAGCTGAACATTCCCCAGGAGGCGCAGGCGGGGGAGAGCAGAACGCAGTCTCCGCTTTTTGCGTTTTCGGCGCAGATTTTTACTGCTTCCTGCAAAGATTCGGCAAAGACGTAGGAGCTGAAGCCAACCTTTTCGCAGGCTTCGGCAATGCTCTCTTTTGTCTGACCGAGGAGCACCAGAAGGCGCACCTTTCCGGGAAAGCGGCTGACCCAATCGGTATAGTCGCTTTTTTTGTCGTAGCCGCCGCCGATGAGAACGGTTTTGGACGGCATTGCGTCAATCGCCTTTATTGCGGCGTCGGTGTTAGTACCCTTTGAGTCGTTGTAATACTTAACGCCGTTAACCTCGCGGACGAACTCAATGCGGTGTTCAACGGCCGTAAATTCCTTTGTAACCTTGCGGATAATTCCCGTCGGAACGCCGAGGCAGTACGTCATGGCAACAGCCGCCATGATGTTTTCAAAGTTGTGCGTGCCAACAAGCTTCACCTCGTCCGTGCGGCAGAGAACCTCTCTTTTTCCGCCGAGGGCAATGATAAATTCGCCGTTTTCAAGATACACTCCGTTTTCAAGAGTGCGCCTGCTGCTGAAAAAAACAACGTTGCAATCAAGGTCTTTTGCGTGTTCTCTGAGGTATTCGTCCTCAAAATTCAGAACGCAGTAATCGTTTTTGTCCTGATTTTTTGCAATCGACATTTTGAGCGCGGAATAATTTTCCATTGTTTTGTGCCTGTCAAGGTGATCGGGCGTTATGTTGAGCACCGCGGAAACGCGCGGCTTTACGGTGCGCATTGTTTCAAGCTGAAAGGAGCTTATCTCCGCAACGGTGAAACCGTCCTCTGAAGAAGTCAGCGCAAGGCCGGTATACGGAATTTCAATGTTGCCCACAAGCAGCGTGTTCCTGTTCCATTCTTTAACAATTTCATAGACAAGGGTTGTGGTTGTTGTTTTGCCGTTAGTTCCCGTAATGGCAACAACCTGACCCTTGTCAAAGCGATAGGCAAGCTCAATCTCGCTCCAGACGGGAATTTCCGCCGCGGCAACAGCTTTCATAATATCCGTCTCAAGCGAAACTCCGGGGCTGACAACGCAGACGTCAAAGCCCGTCAGCTCCTCGCTTTTTGCGCTGCCGAGAATAAACGGAACCTGTGCGCCGACCTTTTTGCAAAAGGCTGCCGTATCAAAATCTGCCTTTGAGTCAAAAACGGTAACGTCCTTTTTAAGCTCAATGAGCATTTTTGCCGCCGAAACGCCGCTTCTTCCTGCGCCGACAACAAGGAAACGCTGTTCTTTCATGATTCTTCACTCCGATAATATTTAAATTTTCAAAACATTATACCACCCGGCGCCTGCCGTTGCAATAAAATATTGGCAGGTTCGGAAAAAAATTGAAAAAACGGCAGAAAACCGTCTGCCCCAATTTTTTTTGCAACAAAAAAACAGCTGCCGCAAAGTACAGCAGCCAAACCCCGCAAAGCCGTCACCGCGCTTCCTTCTTGCGCCGTAGCACCAAAGCGTGTTTTTGGTTACTTTTGTCACAACCGACAAAAGTACCCCTGCGGAGCGGACGGGTGTAAATTTCTATTGCCGTTTACCCACAAAGGAACAGCATAAAAGCTAAAATTGTAGGGGCGTCGCTTGAGGCGCCCGTTTTTTCCCTTTACGCCGGCCAAAAAATTAACGCAAAACGTCGGGATTTCGTTGGGTTTTTACGCGGCTGCAATGGGCAAAGTACTCCGGGCGCCTCAAGCGACGCCCCTACGGATTCTGCCTGAAAAAGTAACCCAAAGCGGAGCGGACGGACAAAAACCGTTTGCACAACCGGGTTAGATAATAGATAATACATAATAGATAATGGATAATAGATAAAGCTGTCGCGTTGCGACAGCTTTTAACCCCGCCGAGCCGGAACTGTTAATATAACCTGCAAAAAGCAGGGTGGTGATAGCCGGGCAGGTTCACGCTCCCTTCGTCCGGAAAAACCGGGAGGTCTGCAATCCGCTGCCCGAGCGTCTCTCCGTTTAAAAACGTGTTGGGTTATAACAACAGAACGATCGAGAACGGCAGGTAGTTTATTAATTTGCACAAAAGCAGACCTTATTCGTCCTCTGCTTCCTCGTTTTCATATTTTTCAATGAGGCGGTCTTCAATAATGTTTCCGATTGTTTCAAATTCGTCCTCGTCCTCAATCTGAACAAGGTAGCTTTCTCCGTCCTCCTCAAGCACCTTGAGGATAAGAACATCGCCGTCATCCTCAAGAATTTCGGTTTCGTCGTCATAGACGGGTATAAGCGCAACATAGCGCGAGCCGTCATCGGTTTCAATGCGGTCAAGCTCTTCAAAAATATGCTCCTTGCCGTCGTCGTCAACAACGGTAACTATATCCATATCCATATTGATATCATCACTCATAATGTTTTCCTCCGGTACGGGCGCACCCGTTTGATAGCTATATTCTACCCTTAATTGCTGCGCTTGTCAATAAGCAAAAGATTAAGGCAGAAGTTTTATCCGTTTTGAACAATATGAGCCGCTTTAGGCGGCGGGCTTTGAGCGAGGTTTTCAAAAATTTGTTCCTCCGATTTCAAATCCGCGTCCGTCGGCGCTCATATTGCGTATGTTTTTTGAATAGAGTTAACTATGAAGTATTTTGCCGCAGGCGCGGTGAAAAGGAGATGTCAATATGGATTTTGAATTAAAAAAAGAAGAACTGAGCACCCTTAAATGCGTTCCTGCCCCTCCGGCGGAGCAAAGCATTGACCTTGAGTTGAATCTTCCGGATTACTGCTCGGACATCAAGCGAATACTCAAATGCTTCGCTTTCCCCTCGGTCAATTCGCTGCGTAAGGAGGAAAGCAGCATAACCGCCTCGGGTGAGATAGTCATTCGTTTGGTTTATGTCAATTCAGAGGAAAAGCTTGACTGCTTTGAGCACAAGACCGAGCTTTCAAAAACTGCCGAGCTTAAGGATATTCCGGAAAGCGCCGTCCTTTCCTGCGATTGCGAGACCGAGTATATCAACTGCCGCGCGGCAAGCCGCAGACGAATTTCGATTGACGGCAGTGTTTCTGTAATTTTTAAAGCGCACTGTTTTGAAAAAACCGAGATGATAACGCAGATTGAAAATTCGGGCGCGCAAACGCTGCAAAGCGAGGAAAGCATAGCCTGCGTTACCGCCGCAGGAGAAAAGTGCTTCGATATGTCCGAAACCGCGTCGCTTCCGCAGGACGCAGAGCCAATAGGCAAGATAGTAAGAAGCCTGAGCTTTGCAACGCTTGAGTCCGCAAAGGCCGTCAGCGGAAAGCTGCTTATAAAAGGGGAGCTTGTAACCGAGGTGTTCTACTGCGCCGATTCGGCACAAACAAAGCTTGAAAAGTTCCGCCATTCAATGCCGATAAGCCAGATTATTGAGATACCGAACCTTTCCGAGGACGACGACTGCTTTGTAAAGCTCAGCGTAAGAGCATTGAACCTCCAGCCGCGCTCGGATTCCTCCGGCAGCAACCGCCTGCTTGAAATTGCCGCAAAGGTTTGCGCCCTTGTCAAGGGTACGGCGGAAAAGAGCGTAAAAATGGTAACGGACTGCTATTCAACCTGCTGCGCGCTCAAGGCCGATTATTCCTTTGTCGATGTCTGCAAAAAAGCGTATACCTTTGATTTTAACGAAACATATAAAAAGACGGCCGAGCTTTCCGGCCGCAGTGCAAGCAGTATTATTGACGCGCAGTGTCTTAAAAGCTCCTGCAGCGTTGCCTCAAACGGAGAGAAGCTTGAGCTTCGCATAAACATTCTTGCCGGGCTCATTTTCATCGACGCCGACTCGAACATTCAGTATGCGGAAAAGGACCTTGAGCTGACGGTTGACGCAAACGTCCATAAAAAGCTTCAGAAAGTCCTTTGTGACCCTTATGTTACGGTTGAAAAAATTGAAGCTTCGCCCCTCGGCGGAGAAAAAGTTCAGTTTTCGCTCACGCTTAAAGGAAGGTTCAACGTTTTTTCCGCGGAGCAAAGGCGCGTCTGCATGGCGGTAAAGGAGGACGAAAGCGCACAGCAGCCTCAAAAGTGCGCGCTGATAATCTGCTATCCGAAAAAGGGCGAAAAAATCTGGAACATTGCAAAGCGCTACGGTTCAACCTGCAAGGCGATAGCCGATGAAAACGGAATTTCCGGCGATGAAATTGAGGAAGATAAAATGATAATGATACCGTGCGTCTGAGCGCGGCGGCACCTTACAAAGCAATTATTCCCGTTTTAACAAAGCGCAGATAAAGAAAAACGAGCAAAACGACCTGGAGGATAAAGATTGCCGGAAGACCGAGCATGAACCTTTTGTGCAGCGTTTTGTGCCTGATGAGCTTCATTGTGAGGTATTCAAAAAGACTTCCGCCAAGTATTGCCGAAGCAAAAAGCGCTTTTTCGCTTATCCGCCTGCGGTTGTGCTGAGCGAGGTATTTGTCGCAGACGGTAAGCACAACCGAAATGAGCGAAACGGCAATGAAGTAGGAAAGGATAAGGCGAAAATTAACGCTCATTATTTGTTCACCCACTTTGAAAGGTCGCTTTGAGTCATTGCGCAGACCGTTCCGCTCTCCTTTTCGCGGATATAGTTTTCGTTAACGGCAAAGACCGCCGCGCACTCGGGGCAAACGGCAAAAAAGCCGCCCTGCTTTTTCAAAAGCGCCGCAACGGGGGAGAGATCAACGTTTTCAAAAAGGGAAAAGCAAACCTCCTTTTTGCAGCCCGGGCAAGGGACGCGGTTCGATTTTCCGTGGCTTTTGGTGATGAGCTTTTCCGGTGTTTTAATTGCCATTTTTATGACCTCCTTATTAGTACTATCTTATTATTTTTTTACTGTCTTGTCAAGAGAAAGGGGTGAAGCGGCGTGAAAGCGAAAAAATTAATTTCCGCCTTGCTGGCTTCGCTTTTGCTCCTTTCTCTTTTCAGTTCGTGCGACAACAACTCCGTCAATGACGAAACGGTGTATTTCGGAGATGAAGATATCGGGAACGGCGTTGCCGACCGCGAAAATTTTCTTGATATTGCAAAGCAGGTGCGCGGAGTCTGGTTTTCCTATCTTGAGCTTGAGGCCGCGCCGAAAGGGAGCGAAAAGGAGTTTTCCGCCTATCTTTCCGAAAGGTTTCAAAAGCTTAAGGAGCATAACATCAACACCGTTTTTGTCCATGTCAGGCCGTTTGCGGACGCTATATATGAAAGCTCGCTTTTCCCCTCGTCGTTCTGCGTTGCAAAAAGGCAGGGGGAAAAGCTTTCCTTTGATTTCCTTTCCGTAATAATAGAGCAGGCAAAGCGCTTTGATTTGTCCGTTCATGCGTGGATAAATCCTTACCGTATCCTTCCAAAGGGAAAGGAAAAGGAAAAGCTCTCTGAAAACAGCCCCGGAAAAACGTGCGCCTATCCCGACGTCGTCACCCTTGAGGAGGGAATGTTTTTTTCTCCGGCTTCGCTGAAGGCGCAAAGGCTCATAATCTCCGGTGTGCGCGAGATACTTGAAAACTATGACGTTTCCGGAATACATATTGACGATTATTTTTATCCCTCGGAGAGCGAAGAAATCGACTGCGTTCAGTTTGAAGAGTACAAAAAGGCCGGCGGAGCGCTTTCGCTTTCCGAATGGCGGCGGGAGAACGTCAACGCCCTTGTGCGCGGAATTTACCTTGAGGTCAAGCGCTTTTCTCCGAAAAAGGTTTTCAGCATAAGTCCCTGCGGAAATCTTGAAAAAAACTACGCCCAATACTATGCCGATACCGAAAAATGGGGCAGCGAGGACGGCTGGTGCGACCTGCTCATTCCGCAGCTGTACTTCGGCTTTGAAAACGAAAGCCTGCCCTTTGAAAGCTGCGCAAAGGAGTGGAAAAGCGCCGTTAAAAGCAAAAACGTCCGCCTTTGCGCCGGTCTTGCCCTCTATAAGGAGGGAAAGGAGGACCCGAACGCAGGCGAAAGCGGAAAGGACGAATGGATAAAAAACAACGATATCATTGTTCGGCAGATAAAATTCCTTGAGGAAAACGGCTATGACGGCTACTGCCTTTATTCGATGAGTTTTTTGAACTGAAAGTAAAACTTGCTTCGGGCGATTTGCAAAGCGCAAAAAGTGTGGTATAATAAAGCCGTTCAGACCGAATTACAAAACCAAAGGATATCCGAAATGAAAAAAAGCAATATAGTTATCATATCCGTCTGCGCTCTGATACTGCTGCTCAGCGGTATTTTTGCGCTGAGATACATTAAAACGCAAAAAAGCGACCCGTCCGCCGTGAACGGCGATTTTACCGAAAGCGTGCAAAAGCAAAGGGCAAAAAAGCTGCCCACTGCAGTGAGAGCTGTTGAGGACGAGGATTTTTCGCTTTCCGGCGGCTTTGCCGAACAGAACGAGGCAGGCGAGGACTCGCTTTCGTTCCTTTCCTCCTCCTGCTTTGACAGCGTGTTCGTAAAAACAAAGGCATTTTCCGCTTCAAAAAGCGGTTCCCTTTCCGCAAAAAAGCAAAAGGCGCTCAAAAGCTTTTTAAAAAAGCTTAAAAAGCAGGGAAAAAGCATATATCTTGAAGTCGATATTTCAAAAAAGGACTCCGATTTTAAAAAGGCTTTTTCCTTTGATGTTGACGGAATAATCCTGACCGGCACAAAGGAAAAAAGCGCCGCCGACATTTGCAAACGCTTTGAAAAAGCCGCTTTGAACAAGGGCAAAAAAAGCGTTGCGCTTGAGCTTGATTCAAGCTTTGCCGAAGAGGAAAAGCTTGCGTTCAAAAAGGACAAGCCGCTCTTTTTCCTCCTTGCTCTGAGCGAAAAAAGCGAGGAGGAAAGCAAAGCCGCGCTGGAAAAGTTTCAGCCCCTTTGCGAGCGGACGGAAGTCGGTCTTTGCGCCGCGGTCAGGCTTGCGGACTCCAAAAAGGCGGACGCCTCCCTTGCGCTCAAAAACACAAGGCTTGCCGATTCCTTTTCCTTTGTTTCCTCAAGGCTTTTCTGCTCGCTTTCAAAGGCTCAGAGCGACCTTGGAAAATGCTTTTCGGCCGTGAGGGAATATCTTGAAAACGGCATTGACTCTTCTCTTGCCTTTTCGCCCCTTTCAATCGACGGCTATACCGAGGGCTCGGCGGTGCAGACCTCTGAGCACAAGGCGAGCCTTACTCTGCGCGGCTCGTATCTTTACCCGGTGTATTTTGAAAATGAGGAGCTTGAAACGTCAAAGGACGGCAAAATCACGCTCGATTTAGCGCTCAAAAACGGAAAGAACGAGTTTGTGTTCTCCCAGTGCGCAAAAAAGCTTACTTATCTTGTCAATGTCAATTTTGAGGACGAGCTTATTCAGAAAATTGAACCCGGCGCCGCCCTTTACGTCTCTGAGGGGCGGAAGATAAAGGTAACCGTCACCGCTGTTTCCGGCGCTTCGGTAACCGTCAGAGCCGGCGCGCTGCGCTTTGAGGCTGAAAAAACCACAAAGGAAAAGGACGGCTGCTGCGAGTACACGGCAACCGTCACCGCGCCGAACAGCAAGGTTGAAATTGACTCAATCGGGCGGCTTTCCGTTGTCGCCTCCTATAACGGGGAAACCTTTACCAAGGAGGGCCCTGCGGTGATTTATGCCGGAAACACAGGGGAGGTGTCAGCAAAGCCGGACAACACGGAAAAGGTCACAATAGGCAACAATGTTTCAAACAACGAGGACGGGCAGACGGGCGCCGTCAGCAATCCAACGCCTTCCCCGCAATATACGGGCAATCAGATGTGCGTTGTAACGGCGGATTACGCCGACACATGGCCGCCGCAGACCGACGACGACAGCTTTGTTCCGTATTACACTCCGCTTGTAAAAGGCACTATCGACTACGTTACCGGTCAGAGTCAGGTTTATGACAGCGAGGAGGACATCACGCGCGACTTCTTTTCCCTTGCCTCCGGCCGGCGCGTTCAGACCAAGGACGTTATGCTCGTTTCATATGCAGACCAGGGCGAAAACCGCATAAGCGTTGCCTCATCGGAAATCAAAAACGGAGACCTTGAAATCAGGCTTAACATGAACTGGGAGGTTCCGTATTCGTTCTCGTTCGGGCCGCAGTCGTATTACTCGGCATACTCCAAAAAGTTCAACGTAAGCTCGTTCACGGCGCAGTATATCCGCTTCACGTTTTATTACACCTCGTCCGCAGGCGGCGCAATAGATACCTCGCAAAGCCCTGTTGTTTCGTCCGCCGGCTGGAGCGCGGATTCCTCGCAAACGGCCGTAAACCTCACCTTTGCCCTCAGAAAGGAGGGTGCTTATTACGGCTACAGCATTACGCGAAACAGCAGCGGACAGCTTGTCCTGACAATTAAAGGAAAGCCGAAAACGCTTTCTGATACGCTCGTTGTTCTTGACCCCGGCCACGGCGGCTCGGACGGCGGAGCAGAGGGGCTTTCCGGCGCTGTGAACGAAAGCGTGCTCAATCTTGCCCTTGCCGCGGCAGCCAAAAACGAGCTTGAAAAGCGCGGCGCAAGGGTGCTGCTTACGCGCACGGACAACAGCGACATAACGCTTGAGCAGCGCAAGGCCTATGCAAGAAATCAGAACGCCGACCTTTTTGTCAGCATTCACTGCAACGCCTCCGTCAACACTTCAAAGCTCGGAACGGCGGTCTATTACTACCGCCCGTTTTCAAAGCCGCTTGCAGGCGCGATATATGAAAAAATGCTTGCTCTTTTCCAAAATGACTTTTATGCCGCAGAGCCGTCAAAGCGCTCTGACTGCGCGGTCGGAACAATATATAACCCGTTCAGCGTAACAAGGCTTGAGGAGTGTCCGAGCGTGCTTGTTGAAACCGCGTTCATCACGAACGAAAACGAGTGCAGGCTGCTGCTCGATTCCTCAAACCGCGACAAGATAGCCGCTGCAATAGCAGACGGAATTGAAAGCTATCTTGCGCAGTGAGTTCAGGCAAGGAACAGCCTTGAAACAAGCATTGCAACAACTGCCGGCAGCGAGCCGATTGCGGAAAGTGCAAGCGTTACGCCGTTGACGGCAAGCGAAACGCCGGTTGCCGCCGAAAGCAGATTGACCGCAAAAAGCGCGGCAACGCCCTGCGCGGCGGAGAGGACGAGCGCCTTAAAAAAGTGCTTGCTTTTTATCATCACCGCAAGAGTGATGAGGGAAAAGACGGCAAGCATTATTATCACTGAGGTGCTTTTAAACTGCATTTTTATCGCTCCTTTCATAACAGTTTATTTTGAAAAGAGCGCGGATATGATAATTGAAAGGTCGAATACAAATGAAACCGATAAAACTTTCACCGGCAATAAAGGATTACATCTGGGGCGGAACACGCCTTTCAAGGGAGTTTGATTACCCGGCGGTGTCTGACCGCCAGGCCGAAGCGTGGGTGCTTTCCTGCCACCCGGACGGCGAATGTATTGTTGAAAACACCGCCTTTAAGGGCAGAACGCTTTCCGACGTACTTTCAAACGAGGGCAAAGCCTTCCTCGGCACAAGGGCGGAAAAGCTTTCCTCCTTTCCCGTGCTCATAAAGCTGATTGACGCAAGGGACAATCTCTCCTTGCAGGTTCACCCGGACGACGACTACGCAAGAAAATATGAAAACCAGGACGGCAAAACCGAAATGTGGTATATCCTTGACTGCGAGGAGGGCGCAAGCCTTGTTTTCGGTCTGCGCGAGGATATGACGAAAGAGCAGTTTAAAAGCGCGGTTTTAAACAACACCGTGCTTGAGCACTGCAACAGAGTACCCGTTAAAAAGGGCGACGTCTTTTTCATCAAAGCAGGCACGCTCCACGCAATCGGAAAGGGGATTCTCCTTGCGGAGGTTCAGCAAAGCTCAAACGTCACCTACCGCGTCTATGACTACGGACGGCTTCAGAACGGAAAGCCAAGGGAGCTGCATGTTCAAAAGGCGCTTGACGTCCTGAACCTCAAAAAGACCGCTGAAACCGATTTTGAACCGAAGGAAACCGAGCTTATCGGCGAAAGCAAAAGAACCCTCCTTGCTTCCTGCAAAAGCTTTACCTCCTACAGGCTGGACGTTAAGGAAAGCCTGAAAGTGACCGCGGACGAAAGCTCGTTCGTCTCCCTCGTTGCGCTTGATGGCAACGGCGTGCTCTGCCATAAGGACAGCGTTCTGACCTTCTATAAGGGCGAAAGCGTTTTCCTCCCGGCAGGACTCGGGGAAGTTGAGCTGCTCGGCTCGCTCACCGTGCTTGAAACAAGAATATAAAAAAACCCTGAAAACTGTTGACAAAAGTAAAACAGAGTAATATACTGTTATCAGACAAATGAATCTTCAGGGCGAGGTGCAATTCCTCACCGGCAGTTACAGCCTGCGAACTTTGCTTTTTGCAAAGCCGATTCGGTGCAATTCCGAAGCCGACGGTCACAGTCCGGACGGAAGAAGAAAAACACATGATCTGCTTTTCTGCGCCTGCAATTTTTTGCGGGCGTTTTTGTTTGTCAAACTGCTTGGAAAGGTTGATCAAAAATGAAAAAAAGCAAAAAATTCACCCGTTTTGTTGTTGTTGCAATGCTCTGCGCCGTCAGCTTTGTGCTGTATCTTTTAGAGTTTCCGCTGTTTCCGGGAGCCGGTCATCTGAAACTTGATTTGAGCGATATTCCGGCGCTTGTCGGCGCAATGCTCTACGGCCCGGTCTGGGGCGTTGTGGTTGAGCTTGTGAAGAATCTTATCGAGCTTGCCGTTAAGGGAATGGGTACTCAGATGGGTTTCGGCAACCTTATGAACTTCATTGTGGGAACGGCATATATTGTTCCGTTCTGCCTGCTTTATAAAAGGAGCAGGAAAAAATCGGGCGTTGTTTTTGCCGCGGTGGTGGGTATTGCTTCAATAGTTCTTGTCGGCATCGGTGCAAACTACTTAATTGACCCGCCGTTTTTCAAGTATTTCCTCGGAGTAACGCTTGAAAGCAAGGCGCTCTGGGGCGCAATCTGGTCGGCAACGGCGCTCAACGCGATTAAGGGCGCAATGCTCAGCGTTCTGGGCTTTGTTCTTGTTCCGACTCTTATCAAAAGAATAGACGCGCAAAAATTTGTCTGAGCTTTTTTAAATCAACCGCTGTGTGAAAAAACCGCTTTCAACGGCGGTTTTTTTGTTTGTATTTGTTGCTATCGCTCAAAAATTATGGTAATATAAAATATCAGTTTGTTACCTGTTTAAACGGGTAAAAGGGAGAGATTTATATGAAATCATTCATTGCCGCTCTGCTGAGCTTTCTGATGGCTCTGTCCTCGTTTTTCGGACTGACGGATAAAACGGCAGCAGAAAAGCTCAACGGTATTTTGAGCTCCGAGGACTGCGTTGCCGTTATTGTTGAGCTTGAGGAAGAAAGTCTGCTTGACTCTGTCTCGGGCTCCTCTGAGCGGCGCGAGCTTCTTTCGTCATATCTTCAAAGCGAGCAGTATGAAAAAATTGAACAGGCGCAGGAAAAGCTCAGACAGCTTATTGAAAAGACCGTTTCTGCCGCCGATTTCAATAATTCGTTTTCATATTCGTTTGTGCTCAACGGCTTTTCGCTTGTTGTTCCGTATAAGTATATTTCAACGATTGAGCAGCTCCCCGGCGTAAAAAGCGTAAGCGTTGCCGCGCGATACAGTCAGCCCGATGATGAAAAGGAAACAGAGGAGACTTTTGACAGCAAGTTTGATTATAACCGCTTCACCGGCGTTCTGGAAGCGCAGGAAAAGGGCTATACCGGAAAGGGTCTTGTTGTTGCCGTCCTTGATACGGGCTTTGAATGCAGCCATGAGGTTTTTTCCTCCGGCGTTTCTCAGCCGACCCTTTCAAAAAAGGATATTAACATAATAACAACCTTTAAGTTGCTAAACACAATAGTACCGCGCTGGGGCGTGAATTATTACTCGGAAAAAATTCCGTATATCTGGGACTATGCCGAAATTGACAAAACAGTCGGCAACAAGAATTCCGACCACGGAACCCACGTTGCCGGCATCGCCGCAGGAAAAAGCGGCGAAATGACAGGCGTTGCGCCGGACGCGCAGCTGCTTTTGATGAAGATTTTCGGCGATGAGAAAAACTCTGTTGCAAAGGAGGAGGCGAATCTTGCCGCCCTTGACGACGCGGTGAAGCTCGGTGCGGACGTTGTCAACATGAGTCTCGGCTCCCCGTGCGGACAGGATCACGATAATCCCATTTCCGCCATCGTATATAAAAAGCTTCAAAGAAGCGGCATTGCCGTTTCCTGCTCCGGCGGAAACGAGGCGAGCATGGGCGAAAGCGACGCCGTTTCCGGCTATGACAGAATGAACGCCGAGCTTTTTGATTATGGAACCGTGGGTTCGCCCGCAAGCTATAAATGGCCGATGGCGGTTGCTTCCTCGGCGGTTTCGTGGGGTACCTCAAAGAATCCGGAGGTGCTCAGCATTGACGGCGTCGGCTCAGTTAAAATCTCCTCGTTCTCCTCGTGGGGCGTAACGGCCGATCTCCGCCTCAAGCCGGAGATTACAACGCCCGGAAGCGACATTTATTCAAGCATTCCCGGAAATACATACGGCTATATGAACGGAACGTCCATGGCCGCGCCGTATTACGCAGGGGCCTTTGCCCTTGTCAAGCAGTATGTCAATGAAAGCGGACTTTCCGCCTCAAAAAAGGACAGCGCCGAGCTTGTCAACAGCCTTTTGATGAGCACTGCGGTGCCTTTCGCCGCCCGCGGAAACAGCACCTATTACTCTCCGAGACAGCAGGGCGCAGGCCTTGTCAATATTGAAAAAGCAATTCAAACTCCGGCATACCTCACACAAAGCGACGGCGTTTCAAGGCCGAAAATCGAGCTCGGCGAGGATACCGACGGTGTGCTTGAGTTTTCGTTCAAGGCGCATAACCTTTCCGCTTCTCCTTTGAGCTATAAGCTTCGCGAAGCGGTGCTGACCGACAGCTTTATTAAAACAATGGACGGAAAATATGTCAATACTCTCACTGCATCAAGGCTCAAGGAGTCCGATTACGGCGCAGAGTACCTCAAAGGCGCCGAAAACGGCGTTGTTACCCTTGCTCCGGGCGAGAGCAAAACCGTTTCGGTAAAAATCACCGTCTCGCAGGAACTGATTTCAAAAATGCGCGAAGCTTTCAAGAACGGCTTTTTCATCGACGGCTTTGTTTTCCTTGAAAGCGAGGACGAAGCCGTGCCGGCGCTTTCAATCCCGTTCGTCTCCTTTAACGGCGACTGGTCAAAGCCGATGCTTTTTGATAACACGCTCTATGACAGCGAGCCGTCATACCTCGGAAAGCAGTGGGGTCTGATGGTAACGGACGGAGAGGACTATTATCCGCTCGGCGCGAATATGTTTGAAAGCACAAAGGAATACGGCGTTGACACAAAATACTGCGCATATTCCGTTAACGCTCTCCAAAGCAAGCTTAAAAAGCCGTACGTCACCGTAAGCGTGGGACTTATCCGCAACGGAAAGAGAATGGACTATAACCTTTTCACCCAAAGCGGAGTTTTCCGTTACTGCGGCTCGTCGCTTGTTGAGTATGCGCGCAAGACGAACA
>JAEDEQ010000128.1 GCA_016293225.1 Clostridiaceae bacterium | reverse complement strand
CAAATTCACTGTCCGTGAGGATATAATCAAAATCGGCAACATTTTCAACCATTTTGCGCACCTTTGTTCCATGGTTGTTCTGCGACCCGAAATACTGGCTGACCCTGTTCTTGAGCGCTTTTGCCTTGCCGATATAAATGATTTTTCCGCCCTTGTTTTTCATGATATACACGCCGGGGGAAAGCGGAAGCTTCATCGCCTTGTCTCTGAGCGCGCGCAGCTTCGGGTCAATCATAATGCTGTCTCCTTTCTTTTCAATAGCAATAAAAAATAACCGCCCAATCCCCATTGTTGCGGTTATTCTTTAAACTACAAATTGGGCAACCGCTTATCGCAGAGCCTTTTTACGCTTTTATTATATCCGCATAGCTGCTTTTTGTCAAGCGGTATATGCGGATATTTTTATTGCAAAATTATTTTGTAACAAGCAGCTCGTTGTTTTCAAGATACTCATCGTAGGTTTCCTTTTTGTCGTATACACCGTCCGCACGAAATTCAATGATTCTGTCGGCAACGGTCTGAACAAACTGGTGGTCATGGGAAGTGAAAAGAAGCGAGCCCTTGAACTTTATGAGAGCGTTGTTGAGCGAGGTGATAGACTCAAGGTCAAGGTGGTTGGTCGGCTCGTCAAGAATGAGCACATTTGCGCCGGAGAGCATCATTTTGCAAAGCATGCAGCGCACTCTTTCGCCTCCGGAAAGAACCTTTGCCTTTTTTGTTGCTTCTTCACCGGAGAACATCAGCCGTCCGAGCCAGCCGCGGACATCGCTTTCAAACTGAAGGTCGGAATATTTCCTTACCCAGTCGATGAGCGAATCCTCAACGCCGTCAAAGAAAGCAGAGTTGTCCGCCGGGAAGTATGCCTGCGAGGTGGTGACACCCCATTTGAACGAGCCTTCGTCCGGTTCAAGTTCGCCCGTAATAATCTTGAAAAAGGTTGTTTTTGCAACTGCGTCCGTGCCGACAAAGGCGACCTTTTCATTGGGTCTTATTGTGAAAGAAACATCATTGAGAACTTTCCGTCCGTCAACGGTTTTTGAAAGGTGCTCAACCGTGAGCATATCGTTTCCGATTTCCCGTTCGGGTTTGAATTCAATGAACGGAAAACGCCTTGAGGAAACGGGCATATCTTCAATGACAATGGATTCAAGCAGCTTTTTGCGGCTTGTTGCCTGCTTTGACTTTGAGGCATTGGCGGAAAAGCGGGCAATGAATTCCTGAAGCTCCTTAACCTTTGCCTCGTTCTTTTTGTTCTGCTCACGAAGTTGCCGCTGAGCCATCTGAGTGTATTCGTACCAGAAGTCGTAGTTACCCACATAAAGAGTGATTTTTCCGAAGTCAACGTCCGCAATGTGGGTGCAGACCTTGTTGAGGAAGTGTCTGTCATGGCTGACAACGATAACGGTGTTTTCAAAGTTCAGCAAAAAGTCCTCGAGCCAGTTGATTGCGGCAACATCAAGGTGGTTTGTCGGCTCGTCAAGAAGAAGAATATCCGGGTTTCCGAAAAGAGCCTGGGCAAGGAGAACCTTGACCTTTTGTTCGCCGGTCAGCTCGCGCATGAGCTTATAGTGAAACTCGTTGTGAATACCGAGGGCGTTGAGGAGAATTTCGGCGTCGCTTTCCGCACTCCAGCCGTCCATTTCCGCAAACTCTTCTTCAAGCTCGCTTATTCTTATTCCGTCCTCCTCGGTGAAGTCCTCTTTGGAGTAAAGCTCCTCCTTTGCGTCCATGATTTCAACAAGCTTTGCGTTGCCCATGAGCACGGTGCGGATAACATCGTAATCGTCATAGGCATAGTGATCCTGCTTCAGAACGGAAAGGCGCTCGCCCGGTGTGATGCTGACATAGCCCTTGTTCGGTTCAATTTCGCCGGAAAGAATTTTCAAAAATGTTGATTTTCCCGCACCGTTTGCGCCGATCAGACCGTAGCAGTTGCCCTTGGTAAAATTGATTGAAACGCTTTTGAAAAGCTCCCTTGAGCCGTACTGAAGCGTAACATTGTTCGTACTTATCATTGAAAACACTTCCTTTTTTGTTCAGTGTAAAAATCAGCTTAACTAATTAAGTATATCATATGAAAAGGTTTAAATCAACCGAAATAAGAATAAAAACAAGGCGTACATGATTGATATGATACAGAAAAAATAATTGACAAAGTTTGACAGTTATTATATACTGTTTACGCAATAGGAGGTAAGCTGTTATTAAATAGCAGTTGTTTTATTCTTTCTTATAGCGATTAGCGGTTGTCCCAAACTGTGATTATGAAAAAACAATTTTACAGGGAGGGCTGTTTTTTTCTGATTTTTATATTCTCTCCCTTTTATATATATGCTCAGGCAAATACATAAAACGGAGGATGATGGCAATGATTATTGATATTATCAGTGTTATTGGAGCAATCGCTTCAGTAGCATCAATCATTATATACATTGCAGATAAAAAAAGAAAAAGCAACCGCTAAGTTCCCAAGCTACCGGTTGCTTTTCTTCATAAAGTAATCACAGTTGGGCAATCGTTAATTGCCTCCTATTGCACTTTCATTTTACAACTTTTCTCCATATTTGTCAAGCAGTCTGTAATTATTAATATGAAAAGATTTGATAACATGATAATCAAAAAAATAATTTCATTCATATCGGCTCTGCTCCTTTTGCTCGGCGTTTCCCAAAGCACGGCAAAGGAAATTATTGTTTCCTCCGAAAGGGAATTGATTTTCACAGAAAAGCCCACGGAGGACTGCCACGCTTCAACCGTTCTGCCGCTTGAAAACGGAAACGTTGTTGCCGCGTGGTTTGCAGGCACAAAGGAAAAAGCCGACGATGTCAACATTCTCACCTGCGTGCGCACCGAAAACGGCTGGGGCGCACCCGTAAAGGTTACCGCAGACGAGAACACGGCGCACTGGAACCCGGTGCTTTTTGAGCTTCCGGACGGAAGAATTGCGCTTTATTTCAAGGTCGGCAAGGAAATTGCCTCATGGAAAACCTTTGTTTGCTATTCCGAAGACGGAGAAAGCTAGAGCGAGCCGCAGGA
>JAEDEQ010000127.1 GCA_016293225.1 Clostridiaceae bacterium | reverse complement strand
TTCAGGCGGTTATTATTCCCGTTGCTCAGCACAAGGCAGGCGTTCTTGAAAAGGCAAGGGAGCTTGAAGCAAGACTCAAGGCTGCAAACATCAGAGTAAAGCTTGATGACAGCGATAACAGCCCCGGCTGGAAATATGCAGAATATGAGATGAAGGGCGTTCCCGTAAGAATCGAGCTCGGACCGCGCGATATCGAAAGCAACCAGTGCGTTCTTGTTACACGCCACAACAGGGAAAAGACCGTGGTTTCCCTTGATGAGCTTGAGCACGCAGTGGGAGAAAAGCTCAAAGAGGTTCACGACGCGCTTTATAAAGCCGCGCTTGAAAACCGCGAAAGAAGAACCTACGCCTGCACCTCGCTTGAGGAAATTACAAAAACTCTTGAGGAAAAGGGCGACGGCTTTGTCAAAGCGATGTGGTGCGGCGACGAAGAGTGCGAGGACAAGGTCAAGGAAGTTACCGGAGTCGGTTCGCGCTGCATTCCCCTTGAGCAGGAGCAGCTTGCCGATACCTGCGTCTGCTGCGGCAAAAAGGCAAAGTATATGGTATACTGGGGAAAAGCATATTAATAGAAAAACGGGACTGTCCGAGCGGCAGCCCCGTTGATTTTTTACAATGTCCGTACAAGGTTCACTTCAGAAAACTGTTTCGGTATGCACCGGGAGAAACTCCCGTGTATTCCTTGAAAATGCGGTTAAAATGGCTCAGACTGTCGTAGCCGAGAGCCGTTGAAATTTCAAGGGTAGAAAGCCGGGTGGTTCCCAAAAGAATACAGGCGCGCTCACATTTCATGTCACGCAGATATGCTTTTACCGTCTTTCCGGTATACTTCTTAAAATATTTTATCATAACGGGCGGAGAAAAACCTCCCATTTCATAGACCTCCGGCACACTGACGGCGATATTTTCGGCGGAATGGATTTTTTCAATCAGTTCGGCAAACCAGCCGGGGTAGTTGAACTGCGCAAAGATTTTTTTGTTGAGTATCAGCGAGACGGCGTGGGAAACAAGCTCGCAGATGAGCACATCGGCATAGTCCTGATTTGAAGCGAGCATGAGGCTTAATGCGCGTGCTTTTTCCGAAAAAAGCGCCAGCTCCTCACTTGAAAGCTTGATTTGCGGCTCTTTTATATTTTCAAGCAAGCTCAGGGACACTTTTAAAGCGGAGCATATTTTTTCAAGGCGCTCGCTTGTTACGCAAAAATTCATGTGTACACAGGAAAAGCCGTCGCTTTTTATAAAGCGATGACAATCTTTTGGCTTGACCATTCTGAGAGTTCCGCAGCCCAATTCCTGCTTTTCAAAATTCAACTCGTGCAGCGCCGTGCTGCCGGTAACAATAAAAAATTCAAAATATTCGTGTGAATGGAGCGACGTGTCCTCGTTTGGCCACCAATGGAACGTCACTTCATTTTCAATAAGGTCTGCCTTTTTATTGATGCAAAGAATTTCATTTATGCTGTTTTGATGCTGCATTTCACTGCCCTCACATTCAAAATGTACTTCGTTTAATAAATTATAGCAGTTCTTTCTGCTGTGTACAAGGCATTAAAAGGAAAATGTTAAAAAAAACACCTAACTTCATTAAAAAAACACAAGCAATATGCGCGGCTTTTCAGTACAATATAAATAGAAATGGGGTGGCAGACCTGAAAATTATACACAAAATTACCAAAGAAAGGGAAAAAACATATTACACCGTTCCGTTTACCGTTGAGGACGGTGTTGAAAAAATAACCATTACTTACTCATACCCGAACGCAACAAAGGGCCTTTTGGGGGATATGCACCCTGTTAACACCGTAGATATCGGTCTGATGAATCAGGACGGTAAGTTTCTCGGCTGGTCGGGCAGTGCAAGAAATAAGATAGAGGTGGGCGAATATTCTTCAACAAAGGGCTATCTTTCCGAACCTATACACCCCGGCGAATGGAAAATTATTGTCGGCGCATACCATATTGCCGAAGGCGGTGTTGAGGTCACATATAATATTGATTTCAAGAAAAAAGAGCGTCAGCTTCTTTTCGGAGATCTGCATATTCATTCCGACGCGTCGGACGGAAAGTTTGATGCCTATACCCTTGCGCGCCTTTCAAAAAAACGGGGACTTGATTATATTGCGCTTGCAAACCATAACAACTGCAGCGAAAACCGATTTCTTCCTCGTGTTGATGACTTCACCTTTATCCCTGCCGTTGAATGGACGCATTATAACGGGCACATGAACTTTTTCGGAGTGGAGGAGCCTTTTGAAAACTCGTTCATTGCAAATAATGAAGCTGAAGCGGAAAAGCTCATTGCCCATGCACGCTCGCTCGGCGCAGTAATTTCGGTGAATCATCCGAAATGCAGAATCTGCCCGTATCTTTGGAAAAACGAAAATTTTGACGCGGTCGAGGTCTGGAACGGACCTATGCGTCCGACAAACAACCGGGGCATTGCCTTTTGGACAGAGCTGTTGCGCAAAGGCAGAAAAATTCCTGCTGTCGGCGGAAGCGATTACCACAAGCCGTTCAATCCTGCAAGAATAGGAAACCCCGTAACGGCTGTTTTGAGCGATTCAAGGAGCAGCAGGGACATTCTTGACGCAGTTAAAAACGGTCACAGCTTTATCACGGACAGCGTCAGGGGAGTAAGGCTTCTGATAAACTGCGGAAAAGCTGAAATGGGCGACACCGTGAGCACAGGCGACAGGCTTTTGAAAATTACAGGAGAAAACCTGAAAGGGGAAAGCCTTGTTCTTGTAACAGACACTAAGGAAACTGTTGCTTTGAAGAATTGCCGAGGCAGTGTAAAGATGGCAGTTTCTATTGAAGAAGACGCAACCTTTGCATATATCAAAGCGGTTTATTCCGTCGGCAAAACGGAATATGTCCGCGCAATAACGAACCCAATATATTTAAGGAACCTCTGAATAAATCACAGCATACGCTTTGATGCACATCTTACTTGCATCTTTCCCGCCATATTGCACAAAAGGCGCTTGAAATCCGACAGGATGCGCCTTTTGCACAATCTGACGAAAAATCTGACGGCGTAATCTGTACATCAGATT
>JAEDEQ010000126.1 GCA_016293225.1 Clostridiaceae bacterium | reverse complement strand
GAAAAAAACTTATTTTGTCAGGTCGGTCATCTTCATTCCGGTGAATTTTTGTCCCCAGGCGTTTGCCCAGCCCTCGCAGTAAAGCTTGTAATAGGAAACGTTGTGCTTTTTTCTGTAGCCCTCAAAAAAATTGCACCAGACGGCTGACGGGAGGGCAATAACAATGTAATAAAGCGGACCGAGCAGCAGGCACTGCCAGGTGTGGCCGTATTCATGAATACGGGTGTTGTAGGTCCACTTGCGGTTGGGGTGCTGATCGCGCATGAAGATGAAAAGTCCGAGCGAAAGACCGCCCTGCTTCCACGGAAGATAGGTTATTTTTGCATAGCCGAACTTCTGATATCTTCTGCCGAGAATTTTTGTGCAGATTAAAAAGACGATTCCGCCGATGAGGTTAACGGGAAGTCCCCATGTCCACTGAACAAAATAGAACAGAAACTTTTTGAAGTCGTTTTTAAAATTCTTTTCCTTTTTCGGGGGTTCTTTTTGTGTGATGTCAATTCTCTTTTCCATTGCTTATATCTCCTTTGTGTTATTTTTCAGTGTGAGCTTTGGCTTTTTCGGCGGCTTTCTGCTCTTCAATGAGCTTTTTGCGCTCCTCGTCAAGCTCAAGAAGAATGAGATACTCGCCGTCCTCGTTCATTTCAAGTTCATGCGGCACAGCGCCCTCTTCGCTCTTGCCGAGCCATGTGTTTTTAAAATCCTGACCGGAAACGGCCTTGAACGCCTTTGCTTCCTCTTCGGTGAGGGCAACTGCGCCGTACTTATGCTTTGTTGCAACGGCGGCGCGGATCATTGTGTGGTCGTTTTTGGTCATTTTGAAGCGATGAAGAAGGATAAGAGCAATGATTGCGGCAACTATGGGAATGATTGCCACGCAGACGCGGACGCCGAAAACAGCGGATGAAGTCTGCGGATAAAGCACGCCCTTTGCCTTTTCATATTCGGTAACGGTCGAGCCGGTAACAAGGCCGAAATCGCTGAGAATGAAGCCGACGAAAGCGGCCATCAGACCGCCGACGCTCTTTTTGATGAGGGTATTGAACGTTGAAAGGACGCCCTCCCTGCGCCTTCCCGTAATGGCCTCGTCAACATCGGTGAGATCGGGGAAAACATTGGTTGAAACAAAGCCGAGTCCGCTCATGCCGAACGAATACAGAATCATGCTCAGAACCATGAGCGCAACCCAGAAAAGCTTTGATTTTCCCTCGCCGGCCGGCTGCATGAACAGACCGATTGCAAGACCGGCAACCATGAGCGGAGTAACAATGCTGCCGCACTTTTTCTTTCCGTGCTTCATTGTGAGCGCATAATTGAGCGGAAAAGCGCCTGCCTCCGCAATGCCGGAAATTGTGTTGTGCAGAACATAGAACGGATACTGATTTGCAAGGTAGCGGATATAGTAAATTTTCGAGTTGCTGTAAAAGCCGGTTGAAAACTGATAGGCAACGCTCATGAAGAAATACTGTCTGAAGGATTTGTTGCGGAAAACCTGAACATATTCGTTGATAATTCCCCTGACGTCAAGTGGCGGATTGACCATGCCGAGGGAGGAGGGCTCCCTTGTTGTTTTGAACGTGAGGAAAACCGCAACGCCGTAAAACAGCGAAAGGGCAAAGCCGATGATAAGAAACGGAAGCTTGGAGTCCGGAGTAACATCGTTGTTTGAACCGAAAACAGCAAGAATGGCGGCGGTAATGATGAACGACGGAACCATTCCGGCGGAATTGAAAAGGTAGCCCATTGAGTTATACTGGGTACGCAGGTCATATTCCGGCGCAAGCTGCGGCAGCATTGCCGTGTGCGGAACGCCGATTATTGTATACGCCGTTTTATACAGCATGCAGACAAGTATGTAGTACGCCATTGTTGCGCCGTAATTTTTGTTGCCGTCAAAGCCGAAGCCGTTCCAAAGCAGGGTGTAAGAAACGATCATCGGCAAAAGACCCCAAAGCAGGTAGCGGCGGTGGCGGCCGTATTTTGACCTTGTGCGGTCGGTAATAATGCCCATGACCGGGTCGGTAACAGCGTCCCAAAGGGTGGATATCATGATGACAAGTCCTGCCTGCTTCGGATCAAGATTGACGGCATTGGTCAGAAAGACCTGGAAATACATATTCATTATGTATCCCGCTCCGCCCATATACATGTTGGCGTAGCTGTAATTCATCATGGGCAGAATGGCCGTTTTGAAATCGCCCTTAACGCCGATGGCTTTTTTAACCCGCTCGCCGAACGGAATTTTTTCCTGTGTGTTTCCCTTTCCCATATATTGTCCTCCCGTAAAGGTCATCTTTTCTCAGTACCGCGGCACGCAGCCCCTTTGCGGCATATATTTCATTAATTTTAACACGTTACCACGGTAAAGTCAATACATCTCCGCCTAAAAAGTCTATGGCAGCCTTGTTTATAAAAATCAGCAATTTTAAAAATAAAGTGCAAAAAAGTGTTTGCGTTTCGCCGTTCTTTCTGCTACAATATCAGGGAATTAAAACAAGCAAGGAGACGATAAAATGAATATATGGCATGACATTTCACCGAAAAGAATAAAGCCCAATCAGTTCTACGCGGTTATCGAAATTTCAAAGGGTAATAAGAACAAGTATGAGCTTGACAAGGAGACGGGAATGCTCAAGCTTGACCGCGTTCTTTTCACCTCTACCCACTATCCGGCAAACTACGGCTTCATTCCGCGCACATATGCAAGCGATAACGACCCGCTGGATGTCCTTGTGCTTTGCAGCGAGCAGATAAGACCTATGACCATAGTTGAATGCAAGCCTATCGGCGTGCTGAAGATGACGGACAGCGGAATGAGTGATGAAAAAATCATTGCCGTTCCCATCAATGACCCGAACTATAACAGCTATGAGGATGTGTCGCAGCTTCCTGCGCACCGCTTTGAGGAAATCCGCCATTTCTTTGAGGTCTACAAGACCCTTGAGCACGACCACACCACAACTGTTTCCGAAATCTGCGACAATGAAGAGGCAAAAAGAATTATTGCAAACTGCATTGACAGATACATTGAATATTATCAGAGATAATAAATCTAAAACAGAACGGGGCTGT
>JAEDEQ010000125.1 GCA_016293225.1 Clostridiaceae bacterium | reverse complement strand
GCCTTTGCCTGAATGAAACGGCGGCAAACCTGAAGCTCTGCGGCGCCGAATGCCGTGCGGTGCTGAATCTTGAAAGCCCGCTCTGCGCAGAGAATGCAAACTTCATCTATGACCTTTTTGAGGCTGTGATTGAAAAAAGCCTTGACTCGCTCAGTTCGCTGCTGATTTTTGCCGAAGAGGACGGCAGCCTTATCCGAATTAACATCTGCGTCTCCTGCAAAGAGGACCTGTTTTGCCTCAGCGAGAGCTTTCCCGGACTTTCGGTTCAGTGCGATGATGACGGGCTCATCTATCTCTTTGCAGAGTGCAGAAAGGACAGTGACGGCCGATGAGAATTATCAAGGAGAGCTTTGACAACCTTCCGATAGGCATCTGCTTTTTTGATTCACGGGGTATAATCCGCCTGATAAACAAAAAGATGTTGTCAATCGGTTGCATTCTGCTTGACGGAGGATTTCAGACGCTCCGGGAGTTGCGTTCGGCACTTCAGTCTCTACCGGAAAATGTCCGTGCGCTTGACGAAAAAAACAGCCTTTTCAGCTTTCCCGGTGATGTTATTCTGAAGTATGAGGAAAGTCTTGTTATTGACAAAAAAAACAACCGCTTCACTCAGGTCACCTTTTCCGATGTTTCGGAGCTTTTTTCAAGGCAACGGGAACTGAAAGAGGAAAACGAACGCCTTGAAAACGCAAACCGCCGTGCAAAACAGCTTTATGACAACATGGCTCAGATTGTCCGGGAGGAGGAAATTCTTTCAATGAAGATGCGTGTCCACGATGACATCGGTCACAGCATCCTTGCCGCAAGAAAAGCCCTCCTCAACGACGCAAGCATAGAGGAAATACATTCAAGCGCTTCAATCTGGGAAAGATCCATTGATCTTTTGTACCATGCGAACAATATGCCCGATGAGACCGACGACCTTGAATATGCAAAGGAACGGGCGGCAATGCTCGGCGTAAGCGTCATTGAAAGCGGAGATTTCCCTACAGAAAAATCCGCACGAAAGATTTTTTCAATTGCCGTTCGCGAATGTGTAACAAACTGCGTCCGCCACGCCGGCGGAAACTGCGTCTTTGCCTTTGCGTTCAGCGACCATGAACACCACAGACTTAAAATTACAAACAACGGCGAACCGCCCGAAAGAGAGATTACCGAAGGCGGAGGACTTTCTGCGTTGAGGAAGCGCATTGAAAAAAGTGGCGGCACAATGGAGATAAAAAGCTTTCCGTTCTTTGAGCTTTGCGTAACACTCAATCGCACAGGAGGAAAACCATGATAAATGTTATGATTGTTGAGGATCAGAAAATGATCCGATCTCTTCTTGAAAGCTATATTGAAAAGGAGCCGGGCTACCGGGTTGTTTCCTCCGTTGCCGGGGCGAACCGGGCGCTTGAGCTTTGCGACGAAATCAAGGTTGACCTCATTCTTATGGATGTTCAGACCGAGCACAGGGAAAACGGTCTTTCTGCCGCAGCAAAAATCAAGCAGAAATTTCCTCAGATTAAAACGGTGATTGTTACCTCCCTTGTTGACTATGATGTTTTGAAAAAGGCGAAAAAGCTCGGTGCGGACAGTCTCTGGTATAAAGACACAGATGAGGCAACACTGATGGACATTGTCCGGCGCACCGTTTCGGGCGAGCATATTTTTCCCGATTCCCCTCCGGAGGTGGAAATCGGAACGGCAAAAAGCACGGAATTCACAAAAACCGAACTTGTTGTTCTTCGCCACCTTGTGCGCGGGCTTTCATACAGCCGTATAGCCGAAGAAATGGGCATTGAGGTCACAACAGTCAAATTCCATGTGACAAACATGCTTCAAAAAACCAACTTCAAAAACAAGCTTCAGCTTGCACTCGCCGTCAGCGATGCAAAGTTTATTGCGGAGCTTGCCGAATAATAATACATCACCTGCCTGCACCCTGAAAATGCAAACAGGTGATATTTTTTTGCGAACGGTTCTGACGGTGTCACCGCCCTTTCCGACATTTTTACGAAACATCCCGAAAAAAGCATCGGTCAGGCAGCGGTTATTGCTTTCTGAAAAGGTTTTCCTTGCAAAAAGTTCGATTCAAGACAAAAGCTTATTTTCTTAAATTTTTTTAAAATACTGTACCATTGTATAGGGAATTTGATTCAAAAAAAAGGTATAATTCAGGTGAAAAACGGCTGGAAGGAAGGTGGTATTATGCGAAGAATTGTGCTTGATATGCAATGCACACTCTTTGCGGACGCAATTTCGCAGGCACTGACAGACGGTGAGATAGATTTTGAGCCGAGACGAACCGAAAGCCCGGACGACGCCGCTGCGCTTTGCAAATCAAGCGGTGCTTATGCAATCATCATGGAAGTTAAAGGCTACACCCCATGGCGGCTTGAGGAACGGCTCGGGCTTTGCGAAAAAATCAGAGCCAATGCTCCGGGCTGCAAACTCGTTTTTCTTGTTGACGAAAAGGCGGACGAAGCACTCGCCGCAAAGGTCAGGCAGGCAAAAAAGGACGGTCTTGTTGACAACTTCATTTACGCATCTGTCTCACCGACATATCTTTCGGCTGTTATTGACGCACTTTAATCAAAACTAACGACTATTAATTCAAAGGAGTTTTTTTCTATGGGACTTATCAAAGCGGCTGTGGGTTCTGTCGGAGGCGTTTTGGCCGATCAATGGAAAGATTATTTCTATTGTGATTCGCTTCCGAACGACGTACTCATGCGCAAAGGACAAAAGAGGGTCAGCTCGCGTTCTTCCAACACGAAAGGAAGCGACAACATCATCTCCAACGGCAGCGGAATTGCCGTTGCGGACGGTCAGTGCATGATCATCGTTGAGCAGGGCAAGGTTGTTGAATTTTGCGCCGAGCCGGGCGAATTCACCTATGACACCTCAACAGAACCGAGCATCTTCTCCGGCTCTCTCGGTGAAAGCATTAAGCAGACATTCAGAACAATAGGAAAGCGTTTCACCTACGGCGGCGAAACCGGAAATGATCAGCGCATTTACTACTTCAACACCAAGGAGATCATCGGCAACAAGTTCGGAACCGCAAATCCGATCATGTTCGAGGTTGTCAATAAGCGCATCGGAATCAGCAGAACCGTTCAGGTCCGCTGCAAC
>JAEDEQ010000124.1 GCA_016293225.1 Clostridiaceae bacterium | reverse complement strand
CGGGGGACTTTAGATAATAGATAATGGATAAGAGATAATAGATAATAGATATTTTCTCTCGCGCCCAAAGGTACTTCTTTATATACAGGTATTCCGCGCAACAGCCACCATCTAAAATCCAACATCTAACGTCTAAAATCTAAATGTTGACAAACGCCCTTTGCTGTGATAGAATGTATCTGTAATATTACAGGGGTGCCGAGGAATCGGCTGAGATCATACCCTTTGACCTGATCCGGGTAATGCCGGCGTAGGAAGAGATTTAACGCCTTGTGATTTTACAGTCACCCGGGGCGTTTTTCTTTTACCCTGCAATATTATCGGGCGGCTATGGTTAATGCCCTGAGACCGCCGGAACAATTATATTCAGGAGGTGTTGTCAAATGAGCGACAACAAAAAGAAAATTTCAAACATCCAGATGCTTGCCGAAAGCGCAATAATGCTTGCCCTTTCGGTTGCACTCAACGAGCTGACGCCGATTCAGTTCCCGTTCGGCGGCTCGGTAACCTTTTTCTCCCAGCTTCCGATTCTCATCATCGGCTATCGCTACGGAATAAAGCAGGGACTTCTTACCGGCTTCACCATGGGCGTTGTTGAAATGCTGTTCGGTCTCAAGAACTTTTCATACGTTACCGGAATCGGCAGCTATCTTATCCTTGCCCTTGCCGATTACCTTGTTGCCTTTTCGGTGCTCGGTCTCGGCGCAATGTTCAAAGGAAAAATCAAAAATCAGGCGCTCTCTCTTGCTTCTGCCGGCGCGGTTGTTTCCGTTCTGCGCTTTATCTGCCACTTTATCAGCGGCGTCACAATCTGGAGCGGCTACGCCGAGGACACCCCCGTGTTCATCTACTCGCTCACCTATAACGGCGGCTATATGCTCCCGGAGCTTATCATAACGGTTATCGGCGCGCTTGCGGTCGGTTCGCTTTTCGACCTTTGCTCCCCGAAGATAAGACCGCTCAAAAGGAACAAAAAAGGACAGGAAAAGGATCCTGCCTGAAATATTTGAAACGGGCGTCACGCGAGGCGCCCGTTTTTGTTTGCCTTTGCAGACATAAAAATCAAATGCCTTTTAACGTCTGCTCCGTTTACCCGCAAAAGCCGACGAAACCTATCAGTCCGGAGCGTCTGCGGAACGCAGAGCGCTAATGCAGTAGCCGCGGTCGCCGTTTTTGCGCAGAATGATTTTGACATATTTTGACGGCTCGGGCTTTACGAGGTTGCCGTTTTCGTCCTGCTCCCAATCGTCGCCCGAAAGATAGCCGACAGAAAGGGTGATGAAATCGTTCTTTTCCTTTGCGTCAAGGACGCTCGGCGTGTAAAGCGGAGTGATTCCCGTAATGGGGATAATGTACTGTCCCTTTTTTTCGCTGTACTTGAATTCGATGCCGCCGCCGTCTGCCGAGGTATGGTTAACCTTTACGTCCGAGCCGAAAAGCCTTTTGAAAGCCTCCTCAACGTCCTTTTTCGGAATAAGCATACCCTTGTCGGAATAGGAATATTTGTCGGTGTCAAGGTTGCTTTGAAGAATTGACCAGATTGAGATTGCAATAAGCTGGCTCTGCTGAGCCTTTGAAACGTCATCAAAGGTATCCGGGTCGTTCATCACAACGGGATAGATGAAGCTTTCATATTCGCGAAGCTTTGCGCCGTTGTCAGAAGCCTTGCGCACCCGTCCGGCAATCAGGGAAACCGTACTTGCAACGCCGATGATGAAAAAGACAAGGACAAAAACACCGACGATGTAGTTTGCCGCTTTGGTTTTCTTTTCGTTTGCCATAAGCTTAACCTCTTACCTGTCCGTTTCCTCTGACAATATACTTGAAGCTGACAAGCTCCGGCAGACCGAGCGGTCCCCTTGCGTGGAGCTTCTGGGTGGAAATTCCTATTTCCGCGCCGAAGCCGAACTCGTTTCCGTCCGTAAAGCGCGTTGAGGCGTTGACGTAGACCGCGGCACAGTCAACGCGCGCAACAAATTTCTGCGCGTTTGAATAGCTTTCCGTCACAATACATTCGCTGTGACCCGTGCCGTATTTTGCAATGTGTTCAATAGCCTCGTCAATGCCGCCGACAACCTTTGCGCTGATTTCATAGCCCAGGTACTCACGGGCGTAGTCCTCCTCGGTTGCCGGAACGGTGTCTGCAATAATCCCTGCCGTTTCGCTGTCTGCGTGAATGATAACGTTCGCTTTGTCAAGAGCGGCCTTTGCCATCGGCAGGAACTTTTGGGCAACGGCTCTGTGAACCAGCACGCTTTCGCACGCATTGCAGACCGACGGGCGCGATACCTTTGCGTTGAAAAGGATATCCCTTGCCGTTTCAAGGTCGGCAAATTCGTCAACATAAACATGGCAGTTGCCCGTGCCGGTCTCGATAACGGGAACGGTGGAGTTCTGAACGCAGGCTTTGATGAGTCCTGCTCCTCCGCGCGGAATGAGTACGTCAACATAATCGTTCATTCTCATAAGCGCGGTTGCGCTTTCCCTTGAGGTATCCTCAACAAGCTGAATGCAGTCCTCCGGCAATCCGGCGTTTTTAACGGCCGCACGCATGATGTCCGCAATCGCTTTGTTTGAATGAAACGCCTCCTTGCCGCCGCGCAGGATAACGCTGTTTCCGCTTTTGAGGCAGAGGGCCGCGGCGTCGGCGGTAACATTCGGGCGCGCCTCAAAAATTACGGCGATAACGCCGAGAGGAACGCTGACCTTTTCAATAACAAGGCCGTTCGGCCGCGTTGTGCCGGAAAGGGTCTTTCCCACCGGGTCTTCAAGCAGGGCAACCTCCTTAACGCCCGAAGCGATGGAGGAAATGCGTTTTTCATCGAGCGAAAGCCGGTCAATGAGCGAGCTTTTCATTTTGTTTGCCCTTGCGTTTTCAATGTCAAGCGCGTTTGCCGCAAGAATGTCCCCTGCGTTTTCATTGAGCGCGGTCGCAATGAGAAAGAGCGCGTTATTTTTTTGCGCCGTTGAGGCCGTCATGAGAACGGCTTCAGCCTTTTTTGCGCGTTTTCCGAGTTCTGTAAGCATTTATTTTGCCTCCTGTTTGGATTTTGCTTTTATGTTCTTCCTTTGTGGGTAAATGGTGCAAATGGTTTTTATCCGTCCGCTCCGCTGGGGGTTACTTTTG
>JAEDEQ010000123.1 GCA_016293225.1 Clostridiaceae bacterium | reverse complement strand
AAAGTTCCAATTCTCCATTATTCATTATTCAATATTTATTAAAACAGGAGCTGTCACGTTTGCGAAAGCTCCTGTTTTTGTAATTCTGTTTGCTCAGAGCTCTACTCTGAGAATATAAATCTTGAAGATATTGATGATAACCTTGAGAATTTTCACAATGTACTCAAAGAAGGTTTTGAAGAAGTTCTTGAGCTGATCGTTCTTTTCCTCCTCTTCGGCCTCCTTGTAATCGGAAACAACCTCGCCCTGGGTCGTGTCCTTCTGGATTGCAAAGCGGTCAACCTCCTGCGCGCCATCTTCGTTAACGCCGTATGCATTGAAATAAAGCACTCCGTCCTTAATTTCAACGCAGGCAAACATCGGGCAATCGAGCGAGAACACCTTTTCGCCGCGCGGGAAGTATTTGTCCGTCTTGGTAACATCGTTCTGGATATAGCTCTTTACGCCTGCGCAGCCCGTGATAACATAGGTTGTGCCGTCCGGCGTTACCTGAGTCTTATAGACATTGCCGTCCTTTCTGAGGTAGGTGATATCCGTTGCGGCCTTTTCATTGTTAATGAGGGAAGCCGTTCTGAGGTAAACGTGGTCGTGACCGGTGAATACCATGTCAATGCCGAGCTGCGGCATAAGGACGGAAAGCTGATCTCTGATTGCGCAGACATCATCGTCCTTGTAATGTGAACCCTGGGAATACGGAGCTTTGTGCAAGGCAACAAACTTCCACTGTGCGTCGCTTGCTTCCATGTCCGCTTTCAGCCATTCAAGCTGCTTTTCGGAAAGACCGTTCGTCTTTTCGTCAAGGTCGTTTGAGTTGAGAACCGCAAAGTGAACATTGTTGTAGGTATATGAATAGTAAACGCCGGTTGTTGTGTCCTGCTCGGGCATGCCGGGAAGAACAAAGTAATTCGCCGTGGCGTTTGTGCCCTTGCCCTCATGGTTTCCGGTTGCCGGCATGAGGTAGGTGTTCATGAGATACTCTGACGCAGTGTCAAACATATACTGCCACTGATGGTTGTTGTCTCCGTGGTCAACAAGGTCGCCGGTGTTCATGATGAACGCAGAGGACGGATACTTTTCAAACGCTGTTTTGAGCACGTTCACCCACGCTCTTTCATACTGCCTGACATTCTGCGACTGCGGGTCGGTCATGTGGAAGAAGGTGACGTCCTTTGAGCCGTCGGCGGTGGTGATTTTTCCCGTCTCGCTCCACCAGCCGTACTTTTCGTTTCCGACTCTGTAATAATAGGTTGCGCCCTTTTCAAGTCCGCTGAGCAAAGCTGTGTGGCGAACCATTCTGAACTTATACGGGAACAGGCCGAGAATACCGATGTCAATGCCCGGGAACGAGCGCTCAACGGTTTCGCTTTTTGTTTCCACCTTAAAGCCTTCGGGTGAATTTGCTTTTCCGGTGAATTGCGGTTCAGAGTCCGCCTTATAAATTTCAATATCGGAGCTTTCAAGCGTATACTTTGTGTACCAGCTTATAATGCTTTCGGTCTGCGAGTCTTCGCCCATAACCTGACTTACCATTGTCGGCAGACGGTAGTTTCCCCTTGTTGCCTCGGGCGTTACGGGGGTTGTGAAGTATGAAACGCCGCTGTCGCCCTTTTCCATCGGATTTTTGTCGGTGGAAAGGTCATTGAGTACCCACGCGATTACAATGCCGATTGATTCAAGCTGGCTTTCCGTGAGGTATTTGCTCATGAGAAGTCCGTCAAGGACATCGTAAAGGCTTGAATAAGGAAGAACGCCGAGACCGAAAACAATTTTGACAAGGTTAAGATAGGTATAGTCGCCGCGAAGCACCTGTCCGAGCAGGAAGTTGAGTCCCTCTCCGAGCTTTTTCTGGAGAATATCATCAGCAAGGAGCTTGTCAACTCTTATCTCAAGCTTTGCAAGCAGACCGTTTTCAACAACATCGGTGAGAAGCAGGTTTACCAGCTTATAGAAAAGGTCATGGAAGAGAGTTCCGTGGTCAAAGTTTGCAATAACGGCTTTCATGAACTCATCGTCGGAGATATCCTCGTTTCCGTCAAACCAATAGGCAATGGCGGTAAGCACTGCATCTGCGAGCGTTCCGTTCTTGTTTTTATCGCCGAAGCCGAGGGTGTCAATGAACTTTGTGCAGGGTACGTCTGCAACCTCAACGCTTACCGCTCTGTCAATAAGCGTAGTCAGAAGGTCGTAGAGCTTCTGCGGATTTTCAAGATACTGCTCTGAAATCTGGTCGCACAAATCCTCAATGAACCACATGAGGTTGTCAACGGTGAAAACATTGTATGAACCGATTTTGATTCCGTCCTTGATATAGGGACTGAGGAAATCGGAAAGAATCTGTCTCAGGTCAATGTTCATCGTTTTGAGGAACGGGAGTATTCCGCCGGCTTCATTGATTTTGTCAATATATCCGCCGGCAAAGTTTTTAACAAGTCCGACAGCAAAGGAGGTTACGTCTGCCTTTCCGTCGTCTGAAAGTCCGCCGCCGAAGCAGATGTCAAAAGCTTTTTTCTTGTATTCTCCGTTGTCATATGTAACGCCGTCAAAGCTCATCTTTTTGACCGCGTCAAAATCAATCGATTCAACCTCAATTTCGTTTTCGCCGTCCTCATAGGTCGAAATTGTCATTTCGCGGTACATATTCGGATAACCGGTGACAGAGTTTGTTTCAATATCATAGAGAGTTTCGCCGTTGTCGTTCGTGACCGCGGCAATATCGTTCGTGTGGAGATGACCGCTGAACGAATAATGGATTCCCCAATCGGCAAGCTGCTCGCTGACCTCAAGGTAATTGTCAAGGGTGAACGCAAAAGCAATGGAGGGTTCGCACTCCATGTGGGGCGCCATGTTGTGGTGAATCATTAAAAGCGGAGTTTTTCCGTTTTCCTTTGCGTCATCAGTCCACTTTTTAATCCACTGCATAAGCTCGGGAGTAACCGTTCCGGAGGTCTTGTCCTTGTCCGGTTCGTCAAAGGAATAAAGGCAGCTGTCAACAGCAATAAGGCGGTAGTTTTCATCAAGGTCGGCAACATAGGAAAGCGCGCCCTGAACCTTTTCGCCCTTTTCGGCATAGGTATCAACAGCAAGATCATAGCCGAGGTTTTTATAAACATCTCTGAACTCGTCGGCAGTGATGGCTCTTG
>JAEDEQ010000045.1 GCA_016293225.1 Clostridiaceae bacterium | reverse complement strand
AGCCGTCGCTTGCAAAGGTATCCGCAAAATGAATATTTAGCTTTTCAAGCTCTTCAATTATCATGTCCGCACCGTTGCCCATTCCGTAAAGCAGGACGGGGAGGCTGTTGGCTTTGAGCCTTTCCCAAAGCCCTTGTTCTTTGATTTTTTCCGTCAATTTATTCACCTGCCGGCCGCAATTTATGACATAATAGCACACTGCTTTTCAATATGCAAGGACAGCGGCTTCTGTTTTGGCTGAAAAGCGATTTTATGATTGCAATTTGGCAATATAATTGTTGCTTTTGCACACGGGATTTTATTTTATGCGCTTGATTAAAAAAAAAATAGTGATATAATAATTGCCATAGATTGCAGATGTTTTGGTAAAACATTAATCCTTCATTTGCCGGGTCTTATGTCAATATCAGAAGGAGGCGTCAGTAATGGATGACCTTATCAAGAAGCTTATCGAGGTTGACAGAACGGCGCGCAAGAGCGTTGAAAACGCCGCCGGAGCGCGTGTTGCCGCAGTCAGGGAGCTTGACGAAAAAAAGCAGAAGCTGCGCGAGGAAAACGATCGCGAATTTCTTGAGCAGTCCGAAATAATGAAAAAGGCTGCGCTTTCAGAACTTGAAGAAACAGAAAAAACGATTACTGAAAAAGAAAAAGAGGTTGTTGCGCGCCTTTCCGCCGTCTTTGAAGAAAACTGTGACCGCTGGGTGAACGAGGCGGTCGAAAACATTATTAACGGTTGAATTTTACCGAAAGACGCGGGAGGTGAAAAGTGTGTCCAAGGCTTCAAATGCCGTTCTTGCCCTTTCCAGAGCGTTCTACGGAAAGCGGCTTTCAAAAGAGCAGTATGACGCCCTGCTTGCGTGCAGGAATTCAAACGAAATTGCGTCCTGCCTCAAAGCAAATACCGAATACGCAAAGGAGCTTTCTGATTCCGAGCTCAGTGACTTTCCGCCGAGGACGCTTGAGGATCTTGTTCAGAAATTCCGCTTTTCAAGGTTCGGTGCGCTTTGCCGCTATGAGCTTGCAACAGGGGACGAATTTTACAAATACTTTATTATAAAAACAGAGGTTGAGCAGATTTTGCGCTGCACGCTTCTGATGTTTTCAAAAAAAACGCAGTCGTATCTGCTTCAGGTGCATCCGTTTGTTGATAAACACCTGAGCATTGATCTTTTTGCCCTCGGCAGGGCAAACTCGTTTGAGGAGATTGCGCAGACGCTTGATAAGACCGATTACGGCAGGCTTTACAGGCGTTGCCTTGAAAATCCGATGAAAAGCTATCTCACCTTTGAGATCGCCTTTAACGCATACTTTGAACAAGAGTTCCGAAAGCTTGTTAAAAAATGCGGCTCAAAGGGCGAGCGTGAGGCGGTAACCGAGGTTGCGGCAAGGAGTCTTGACTGCAAAAAGCTTTCCGCTTTCTGGCGAGCGCTCAAGTATTATCCGCAAAACATTGCCGCCCTTGTTTCCGCATTAAGCGCGCCCGGCGGCATAACGCTGCTTTCCGAGAGTACGCTCAAAAAGCTTGCCGAATGCAGAAAGGTTGAAGACTTCATGGCGGTGCTTGAAAAAACGCCGTATAAAAGCGCTTCAAAAAAGGACGCGGATCTTGAAAAAGAGCTTGCGGTGTTTCTTCATTCCTTTTGCAAAAAAGAGATCAGATTTTCCTCTTATCCGCCGGTGGTTATGCTGTGCTATCTGCTGCTTTCCCAGGACGAGATTACAAACCTTATCCGCATTATTGAGGGCTGCAAATACGGCGTATCGGCGCAGGAGGTCAGAAAAAACCTCATCGGAATTGACGATTAAGGGGGTCGAATTCATTGGCTATTGAAAAAATGAAGTTCGTGAGGATAAACGGTCCCGCCTCACAGCTCAATAAACTTATTACCGCCTGCTGTGCGGACGGCAATTTCCATCCGGAATACGCGGGCAACTTTATCTCTCAGTCAATGGGCTACGCCGCGCTGAATGAGGAAAACCCGTATTCCCAGATTCTTGCAAACATCAGGGAGCTTGCGTCCTCGCTCGGCGTGAGCCTTGATGAGGACGCAAAAAAAATCAGGGGAACCGTTGTTGACGAGCGCTCCAAGGAGTATATAAGCTCAGTGGGCGAAACGCTCAACACACTCGGCGAAGAGGTCAAAAACCTTTCGGAGCAGCTTGAAGAATGTACAGACGGGATTGAAAAATACTCCCACTTTACGGGGCTTAATGTCGGACTTGACGAGATTTTTGAGTGCAAGTTCATTTGTCCGCGTTTCGGTTTCCTCCCCAAGGACGGATATCTCAAGCTTACAAAGGGCTATTGTGAAAATCCGTACATTCTTTTCTGTCCGTGCTCATCAAACGAGGCCGGCTACTGGGGCGCATACTTTGCGCCAAAGGAGCGCGAGGATGAAATAGACGGTATTTTCGCCTCGCTGCACTTTGAGCGGCTCCACATTCCCTCCGCAGTCGGAACAACGGACGACATTATTCAAAGTCTTAACCAGAACATCGAGCTTATCAGACAGCAGCAAAAGGAGCTTGACGAAAAAATCAAGTCCATTTGGAGCACGGAGGGCGAAAAGATTAAATCGCTCTATATTAAGCTTAAAGAGCTTAACGCTGTTTTTGAGCTGAGGAAATATGCGGTTCACCACGAAAAAAGCTGCTTCTTTGTCGGCTGGATACCTGCCTCGGCGGAGAAAAAATTCAGAAAAAGGCTTGAAAAATATCCGGAGTTTGTTACCGAAATTGAGGATCCGGAAAAGAACTCCTCGCCGCCGGTACGACTTAAAAACGTGATTTTTTCAAGGCCGTATACCTATTTTGTCAAGATGTACGGTCTGCCGTCATACAGCGATATTGATATCACCGCGTTTGTTGCCGCAACATATACGCTTTTGTTCGGCATAATGTTCGGCGATGTGGGTCAGGGCTTTGTGCTTGCCCTCGGCGGTCTGCTTGCGTGGAAGTTTAAAAAGCTTGAGCTTGGAAAAATTCTTGTTCCGTGCGGCATTTCGTCAATGTTCTTCGGCTTCATCTTCGGCTCCGTGTTCGGCTTTGAGGAGCTGCTTGATCCGGTGTATCACGCAATCGGACTTAAATCAAAACCGCTTTCGGTCATGGATTCCATAAACACCGTTCTGCTCTTTGCAATCGGAATCGGCGTAACGCTTGTTATTCTTGCAATCGTTATCAGCATAATTACGAACATCAAAAAGAAAAAGCTCGGAACGGCGCTGTTTTCGGAAAACGGACTTGCGGGTCTTGTGGTCTATATCGGCGGCGCAAACCTTGCTTATTCGTTCATGGCGGGCAAGGGTATTTTCCCCACCAAAATAAGCACGGTGATGCTGCTTGTCGGCGTGGTTGTTCTGTTTTGCAAGGAGCTTCTTGCTCCCGTTCTTGATGAGGGCAGGTTCAAAAAGCCTGACAGTATCGGCGATTTCATTTTGCAGAACCTTTTTGAATGTATCGAATATATTCTTTCGTATTTCAGCAACACAGTCTCGTTCCTGCGCGTTGGCGCTTTCGTCATTGTTCATGCGAGCATGATGATGGTTGTTTTCACCCTTGCGGGCGATACCTCGAGCGTAAAAGGCATGATAGTTGTTGTGCTCGGCAACATTGTTGTCATTGCCCTTGAGGGACTTCTCACGGGTATCCAGGGTCTGAGACTTGAGTTTTACGAAATGTTCAGCCGCTTTTATGAGGGCGAGGGCAGACCCTTTGAAGCCGCAAAAATCAAGTGACCACAGTTTTTTTCGCACGGCAGTCAACAAAAATATCAAATATACAAAATCAATTAATATCGGAGGAAATTAAAATGAACAGTATTTTTTATGCTCTTGCAATCATCGTTCCCGCAGCAGGTCTTGCTCTTTCCGCGTTCTTCACCTTTAAAAAGAGGATGGAGGGCAAGTCCGTAAGAAAGGCTATGAGAGTAAACCTTGCAGCGTTTCTTGTTCTTATTGTAATGGTCAGCGTTTTTGCTTTTTGCGCTTCGGCCGAAAGCGGAGCACCCGACGTTGCAGCCGCTCCGGATACCTCGGAAACAGCTGCAACTTCCGATAACGCGCAGGACGAAGAAACCAAGTCTTCCGCAAACGGTCTCGGTCTTCTTGCGGCCGGTCTTGTAACCGGTCTTGCAGGCATCGGCGGCGGTATTGCCGTTGCGGCCGGCGCTCCGGCGGCTATTGCTGCAACCAGCGAAGATCCCAAATCCTTCGGTAAGAGCCTTATCTTTGTTGCCTTGGGTGAATCCATTGCGCTTTACGGTGTTGTTATTTCAATTCTTATCCTTAACAAGGTCTGATAATCATGAGAATGTATCTTTTGAGCAGTGACGAAGATACGCTGACGGGCTTCAGGCTTGCCGGCGTTGAGGGAACGCTCGTTGAAAACGAGGAGGCGCTCAGAGCCGCATTTGACTTTGCCCGGAAAGAGGAGACCGTTGGAATTGTCCTTGTAACAAGGTCGCTTTCCGCCGCCTATCCGAACGCTGTCCTTGAAGAAAAAAAGCGCACGGGGCTTCTGATAACGGAAATACCGGACATGAAGAACCCGGACGCCGGTACCGATTCCATCACGGCTTATGTCCGCGACGCGGTCGGAATTCAGGTATAACCGGCATTAAAAAAGTGCTATGCGGCACACTCTTGCCGGATATCGGGAAATGAGGGAAAGATATGCTTAATCAAAATGATAAGATAGAGCGCTTTTCTGAGATTATAAACAAGAATGCTCTTTCACAGTGCAAGAATATTGAAAAGCAGACTGAAAAATTCAGAAAAGAACAGCTCAAGGACCTTGAAAGCAAGGCAAAGGCAGAGCTTGAAAGCCGCCTTGAATATGAAGCGCAGAGGATTACTACCCGAAAGGGCAGCAGAATTTCCGCCCTTGTTTCGCAGAGCAAAAAGAACCTTGCAAAAAAGCGCGAGGAAATAACCTCGTCCGTTTTTGAAAAGGTTAACGAAAAGCTTGCCGCTTTCACAAAAAGCGCGGACTATGTCTCTTTCCTCAGAAAGAGCATTACGTCCCTTGTTGCCGAAATAGGCGACGGTGCGGTGATTTATGTCAGAGAAAGCGACCTTCCCCTTTGCAGGGAGAAGCTTGCGGACATAAAGGGCGTTGCGGCTTTTGAAAAGAGCGGCGATATAAAGCTCGGCGGAGCGTCTGCTTCCAATGCGGAAAGGACGGTTTTTGCCGTTGATACCCTTGAAAGCCGCGTTGCGGCGCAGAGGGAGCTTTTTAAAGAACGCTCGGCTCTTTCAATTGAATGACTGCCTTTGAGGTGAGAAAAATGGCAACTGAAAATCTTATATACGGAATCAACGGTCCTGTTGTTACCATCAAGGGCAAGACCGATCTTTCAATGCTGGAGATGGTCTATGTCGGAGAGGCGCGCCTTGCCGGCGAGGTTATCGGGATTGAAAACGACAAAACAACAATACAGGTTTATGAGGAAACCGACGGTCTCTGCCCCGGAGAAAAGGTGTATTCAACCGGCTCTCAGATGTGCGTCACCCTTGGTCCCGGAATAATCAGCAATATTTTTGACGGTATCGAGCGTCCGCTCCCGGCTCTTGAAAAAATGAGCGGCTGCTTCATTTCAAAAGGCATTTCAACCTCCGTCCTTGACGAGGAAAAGCAGTGGGAAGTTCATCTTACCGTTAAAGAGGGCGACGTCCTTTCCGGCGGACAGGTGTATGCCGAAACGCAGGAAACGCCGGTCATCATGCATAAAATCATGCTTTCTCCTCTGCTTTCGGGCAGGATAGTCTCGGTCAAAAAGGACGGTCTTTACCGTGTTAACGACGTAATAGCCGTTCTTGAGGACGAAAACGGCAAAAAGCATGAGCTGACGCTTTGCCAGAAATGGCCGATAAGAATTCCGCGCCCGGTTAAAAACCGACTTCCTGCCTCGCGTCCGCTTGTAACGGGTCAGCGTGTTATTGATACGCTTTTTCCGGTTGCAAAGGGCGGAGCGGCGGCAATTCCCGGCGGTTTCGGAACAGGAAAAACAATGACTCAGCACCAGCTTGCAAAATGGTGCGACGCGGATATAATTATCTATGTCGGCTGCGGAGAGCGCGGAAACGAGATGACTCAGGCGCTTTCGGAATTTACGGAGCTTGTTGACCCGAAGAACGGACGACCCTTGACCGACAGAACGGTGCTTATTGCAAACACATCGAATATGCCCGTTGCCGCTCGTGAAGCTTCAATATACACCGGCATCACCCTTGCGGAATATTACCGCGACATGGGCTATCATACCGCCATCATGGCGGACTCAACCTCGCGTTGGGCGGAGGCTCTGCGTGAAATTTCCGGCAGACTTGAAGAAATGCCTGCCGACGAGGGCTTCCCGGCTTATCTTCCGTCAAGGCTTTCCGAGTTTTATGAAAGAGCCGGCTATATGGAGGTTCTTTCCGGCGGCGAGGGCTCGGTAACAATTATCGGCGCCGTTTCGCCGCAGGGCTCGGACTTTTCCGAACCCGTTACTCAGAATACAAAGCGCTTTACCCGGTGCTTCTGGGCGCTTGACAAAGCCCTTGCATACGCAAGGCATTACCCTGCCATAAACTGGAACGACAGCTACAGCGAATATGTTCCCGAGCTGGAGGAGTGGTATCATGATAACGTCGGAGACGATTTTATCAAGTACCGCGAGGAGCTTTGCTCAATTCTGTATGAGGAAAGCTCGCTCATGGAAATTGTCAAGCTCATCGGCGCGGACGTTCTTCCCGATGACCAGAAGCTTACCATAGAGATAGCCCGTGTTATCCGCGTAGGCTTCCTGCAGCAGAATGCGTTCCATAAGGACGATACCTTTGTTTCGCTTGAAAAGCAGCTGAAAATGATGCACGCAATACTGCACCTTTATCACAAGTGCCGCCAGATTGTTGCGCTTCAGGTTCCGATGTCAAAGCTCATTTCAACCGGACTTTTCGATAAGTTGGTCAAAATGAAGTATGATGTTCCGAACGACAAAGTATCAATGCTTGACGATTATATTACCGAAATAGACAGCACCCTTGCCTCATATCTCAATAAATAAGGAGGGATAACAATGATTATTGAGCATAAAGGACTCAGCGAAGTAAACGGCTCGCTTGTTATCCTTGACGGCGTTAAAAAGCCCATGAATGAGGAGCTTGTTGAAATTGAGCTTGAGGACAAAACAAAGCGAACGGGACGAATTGTTGCCATTGAGGGCAACAAGGCCGCCGTTCAGGTCTTTGAGGGAACCCGTGGAATTTCAATGGTGAACACCACCACCGTCCTTACCGGAAAGCCGATGGAAATGAAGCTCTCGCCGGAAATACTCGGAAGAATCTTTGACGGTCTCGGACGACCGATAGACGGCCTCGGTGAAATTTTTCCGCAAAAGTGCATGAACATCAACGGAAAGCCGATAAATCCGGTTTCCCGTGTTTATCCGAAGAACTATATCCGGACCGGAATTTCCTCCATCGACTGCCTTACAACCCTCATCAGAGGTCAGAAGCTTCCGATTTTCAGCGGTTCGGGCATGAGTCATAACGAGCTTGCCGTTCAGATTGTCCGCCAGGCTTCGATTGCGGATAACGACGATTTTGCAATCGTTTTTGCCGCAATGGGCGTCAAGAACGATGTTGCGCAGTATTTCCGCTCCTCGTTTGAAAAAGCGAACGTAATGGACAGGGTTGTAATGTTCCTTAACCTTTCCAACGACCCTATTATTGAAAGAATTATAACTCCGCGCTGCGCGCTCACTGCCGCGGAATATCTTGCGTACGAGCTCGGAAAGCATATTCTTGTCATACTTACCGATATGACCTCATACTGCGAGGCTTTGCGTGAGTTCAGCTCCTCAAAAGGTGAAATTCCCGGACGAAAGGGCTATCCGGGCTATCTTTATTCTGACCTTGCAACGCTTTATGAGCGCGCGGGCATCATCAAGGATTCGCCGGGTTCGGTCACTCAGATACCGATTCTTACAATGCCGAATGATGATATCACACACCCGATACCCGACCTTACCGGCTATATTACCGAGGGTCAGATTGTTCTTGACAGAGGTCTTGACACAAGGGGCGTTTATCCGCCGGTCAATGTTCTTCCGTCTCTGTCGCGTCTTATGAAGGACGGCATCGGCGCCGGCTACACAAGAGAGGATCACCAGGCGCTTGCAAACCAGCTTTTTGCTTCCTATGCAAAGGTTCAGGACGCAAAGGCGCTTGCCTCGGTTATCGGTGAAGACGAGCTTTCGCAGAACGATAAGCTCATTATGAACTTCGGCAAGGAGTTTGAAAGGGTCTTTATCAATCAGGGTGAAAACGAGAACAGAACCATTGAACAGACTCTTGACCTCGGCTGGAAGCTTCTTTCAATGCTTCCGGACAGTGAGCTTGACCGTGTTGATGAGGCAATACTCAAAAAATATCTCAAACGCGAAACCGATAAAAAGGAGTGAGTCTGAATGCCGCAGGTCTTTCCTACCAAAGCCAATTTAATGAGCACCAAAAAGTCCCTTGAGCTTGCCCGGCTCGGATACGACCTGATGGACAGGAAGCGTAATATCCTTGTGCGCGAGATGATGGGACTCATTGACGAGGCAAAAGCCGTTCAGGAAAGCATCGGCACGGTTTATGAAAAAGCGTATGCCGCGCTGAGGAAAGCAAGCCTTACCCTCGGCGACTGCTCGCGCTTTGCCGAGGCTATCCCTGTCAGCGATGACCTCAAAATTGACTACCGCAGCGTTATGGGCGTTGAAATACCGACGGTTGAAGTGAGCGAGCAGGTGACGGACGTCAGCTCTTTCGGCTTTTTCCAGACCAATTCAGACTTTGACGAGGCCTGCGCGCTTTTTTCAAAGGTTAAAATTCTTACCGCCCGGCTTGCCGAAATTGAAAACTCGGTCTGCCGCCTTGCGGACGCGGTCAAAAAAACGCAAAAGCGCTCCAACGCCCTTTCAAACATCATGATACCCCGTTTTGAGGTTACGGTAAAATATATTACGGACGCGCTTGAGGAAAAGGAGCGCGAAGATTTTTCACGCCTTAAAATTACAAAGAAAAACAAGGATAACAAAAAAGGAATTTAAGGAACCTCTGAATAAATCACAGCATACGCTTTGATGCACATCTTACTTGCATATTTCCCGCCATATTGCACAAAAGGCGCTTGAAATCCGAAAGGATTCCTGCGCGCCTTTTGCACAATCTGACGAAAAATCTGACGGCGTAATCTGTACATCAGATTTATTCAGAGCTTCCTTAAGGTTTTTTGCTTCTTAACAAAGTAATAAGCCGCACGATTGCCAAAAACGGCAGCCGTGCGGCTTTTAATCTTATTGTCAGTCAACAACAACCGTTCCGTCTTCCTTAACGGTTATTTTCATGCCTGTTTTAACATAGTCGAGAAATTCGTTGCCAAGACAGTCGATAACGGGCATTGTCACATCGTCAATCCAAACCTCGGCAAGGACTGCGCCCGAGGCTGCAAGCGAGTCAATGTGGTTTGCAAAAAGCATACACGCAGGCTGCTTTTTCATTGCACAGGCGCAATAAAGGACAAGACCGCCGGTGGTTGAACCGATTGTCTGCGGCAAGCAGAGCGCAACGCCGGCAAGGGGCTTGCCGTAAAGGTCCGGGTTGTTCGGGTCGCCGCACTTGGCTTGCTTATCGCCGAACTGGAGCGATTTTTGGAACGAGGCGAGCGTGTTGAAGCCGCCGTGGGAAACAACAGCCGTTGCCGAAGCCGTTCCGGGAGTGACAACTCTTCCTTTGAATTCTTTCATTATCTGTTTCCTCCTTTCGTAATCTGAACGAGGATTTCATCGTCCGTGTAGTAGCGCGCGGTGGTATAGGTGCGCAGCTTGTTTGACGATGTAATGACCGGCATCTTTGAGCAAAGGGGATTGTTCATATACATGAGCGGGCAGACGTACGAGGTAACAACGCCGGTGTTCTTGAGCCTTGCGGCGTATGAGGTCTTGTTGAACTCCTTAAGAACGCCGGGAGCGGCGGTGAACACGGTGGGGATAACAACTTTCTTGTTTCCGTACTTTTTGAGTGAGGCTTCAACCCTGTCTGTCCAGTCCTTGAGCTGCCGGAGCGACATATGCGGACAGCCGATGAAGCAAAGCTTCGGTTTGGCATTTTTGTCTTTCCAGACAATGGGATAGTTGTTTTTAACTCTTTCAAGCTCTGCGTCGTCAATGACATATTCCCTGACATTGTCCGCAAGGATTTTTTCACCCTGAAGCTTTGCTTCGGGAGTAAGGTTTTCAATGTGATAAAGACCGACTGCTCCGTTTGAGGCTGTTGCGGCGCCGAAATCCTTGAGATAGGTACACGCTTCGTCGGTAAGCTCGGTTCCGAGCCACTTGTCAAGACCCTTGACAAACGGAACGTCCTCCATAACCTTCATGCCGATTGCAGAGCCGAGAAGCTGCGCTTCGGGCTTCTTTTCGGTTTCAATTTTAATTATCCATGTAGCTTTTCTTCCCTCGTCGGTGAGCAGACCGAAATAAGGAACATAGCCTACGATTGAGCCCATGATGTCCATGATGCCGGAGTTGCGGTTGCAGCGCGCACCGAGCACTGAGTTTGCATAAACAACGGCGGAGGATTCCGACCAGCTGAGCACATCGCCCATGTTCGGCTTGTTGCCGACCTCGTCCATGTAGCAGGTGCAGGTAAAGGCGTCCTTATCCATAAGACCGAGCTGTTGGAGCTGGTTTTCATAGAAATCCTGCTTGTTATACATGAACTTATTGAAAATGAGGTTCTGAAGAAAGTTTTTCGGAACGTTCGGGTCGCACGGACGGGGATCGGCAGAGAACTTCTGTCCGCTCTTGACTCCGGCTTCAATGAGGGTGTTCATCAGGTCGTAAACCGGCTGAAGAACACCGAGACCGAACGAGGTTACAAGGTGGTTGTACTTTGAAGTGACGGGAACCATTTTTTCGGCTCCGAACGCTTCACCGAACATAACAAGCGTTTTCATGACCTTGGCCATTGTTGAGCCCTTTGAGCCGTCAAGGATAGCCTGCTGTTCATCGGTTAAAATGACTGACATTAAATTTCCTCCCTTTTGCTTCGGAAAAACGAAGTAATGCGTCCGCCGCTTTTCGGCGGAGTCCGCCTGATAACAGCGTACTATTTTTTGCTCCTTATGTCAATATCTTTTTCCTTTTTAATGTCTTTCGGATATGAACTTTTTTTGCCGGTTCAGAGTCCTGCCTCAAAAAAAGCTTTCACCCCGGCTCTTTTTGTGCGTATTATGATAATGAGCAAAAAACGAAAGGATGAAAAAGATGAAACCTCTTTCGGCCCTCCTCAAGGGGGAGAACAGTGTTGTTCATAATATTCTGACAGACGGAGCAATGCGACGCCGCTTTCAGGAGCTCGGAATAGTTCCGGGAACATACGTTGCCTGTCTTCAGGAAAGCTTTTTCGGCGACATAAAGTCATATCTCATCAAGGACGCCGTCATTGCAATACGCAATGAGGACGCAGACGGAGTCATAATATATTAAGAGGGTGTGAGCTATGGGTCTTTCAGGCGGATCAACCGGAAAAAACGCAGCGCAAAAGGAGCTGAAAATTGCAGAAAACACAAAAACGGTGGCTCTTGCCGGCAATCCCAATGTCGGAAAAAGCACGGTGTTCAACGCTCTGACGGGGCTTCACCAGCACACGGGCAACTGGCCCGGAAAGACCGTGACATCGGCGGTGGGAACATTTACGCAGGACGGAAAGGAATTTACGCTTGTCGATCTTCCCGGAACATATTCGCTTTTTCCTCATTCGCAGGAGGAAGCCGTTGCAAGGGATTTCCTTTGCTTTGAAAAGAACGACTGCGTTGTTGTTGTCTGCGACTGCACAACGCTTGAAAGGAGCCTTGCGCTTGTTTTGCAGGTGCTTGAGGTCACACGCAGTGCAGTAGTCTGCCTGAACCTTTTTGACGAAGCCAAAAAGAAGAACATAAAAATCAACGCCGAAAAGCTTGAAGAGCTTCTCGGTGTGCCGGTAGTGTGTACCGATGCAAAAAGCAGGACGGGTCTGGAACTGCTGAAACAAAAAATCAGCGAGGTATGCGCGCAAAATCAGCGCTACCGCGCTCCGTTCAGCTATGACACCGCGGTTGAAACGGCAATAAAAAGCCTTGAGGGAGTGCGGGGCAGGAATCGCCGCTTTATAAAAGCGCAGCTGCTTTTTTCCGATGAAAGCTTTATTGAAGCCTATGAAAAAAGCTGCGGCAGGAAAATTGAGGAGAACGCACGTCTGAAAGAAAGCCTTTCTGAAGCGCGCGAAATCCTTTCAAAGGAGCATCTGACCGAGTCCTCGCTGCGCGACAGCATGACGCTTTCCCTGCTTTCAAGGGCAAAAAGCCTTGCCGAAAGCTGTGTTGACTGCACAAGGCGTAACGACAGCCTTGACCGCAGGCTTGATAAGGTTTTTACGGGAGCGAAAACCGGCATACCGGTAATGCTTTTGCTTCTTACTCTTGTGCTTTTTATCACTATTTATGCGGCGAATTATCCGTCCGAGCTGTTGTCGCGCTTCCTTTTCTCGCTCGGCGACAGGCTCAGAGCACTGCTTGAAAGGCTGAATGCCGGCCCTTACCTTACCGGCGCGCTTATAGACGGAGTGTACACAACAATGGCGTGGGTCGTTTCCGTAATGCTTCCGCCGATGGCAATCTTCTTTCCTCTTTTCACTCTGCTTGAAGATTTAGGCTATCTTCCGCGCGTTGCGTTCAATCTTGACCACTGCTTCAAAAAATGCAGCGCCTGCGGAAAGCAGAGTCTTTGCATGTGCATGGGGCTCGGCTGCAACGCGGCCGGAGTTGTCGGCTGCCGGATAATCGACTCAAAAAGGGAGCGGCTCATAGCAATCCTGACAAACGCGTTTGTTCCCTGCAACGGACGCTTTCCGACTATTATTGCAATCATTTCCATGTTCTTTGCCGCGCCGCTTGCAAAAGCGGTAAGACCCTTTGCCGCCGCAGGAATACTTACGCTCGTGATTGTTTTCAGCGTGCTTGCAACTTTTTCAGCGTCGTATATACTTTCCAAAACGGTGCTCAAAGGCGAAAGCTCGGCGTTTACGCTTGAAATGCCGCCGTACCGTGTGCCGAAAATCGGCTCCGTGCTTGTGCGCAGCGTTTTTGACCGCACGCTGTTTGTGCTTTCAAGGGCGGTCTGTGTTTCCGCGCCGATGGGTCTTGTCATCTGGCTTCTGGCGAACATAAAAGCAGGCGACGCGGCAATAGTCACTCACATTGCGCAGTTTCTTGACGCTCCGGGCAGACTGATGGGGCTCGACGGTGTTATCCTGCTTTCGTTCATACTCGGCTTTCCCGCAAACGAGATAGTTCTCCCCGTGGCGCTGATGTGCTATACTTCTCAGGGAGTTCTTGTGAATGCGTCGGACATTTCCTCCGTTTTTTCAATACTTACGCAAAACGGCTGGACGGCTGTCACGGGCGTATGCTTCATCTTGTTTTCGCTGATGCATTTTCCGTGTTCAACAACGCTGCTGACAATATGGAAGGAGACAAAAAGCTTCAAATGGACCGCGCTTTCCTTCCTTGTTCCAACTGTTTACGGAATTGTTTTCTGCATACTTGTCAATGCAGTGTTCGGACATTAGACAAACGGAAATCAGCCGGCTTTATTAAAAAGCACTTGCACCCCAAAAAGCAGTACGCTTTCGGGGTGCAATAATTTTCTGCGCAAAAGGGCGCTATTTTTTAATTTCTTCTCCGGTAACTGCGTTAAAAATGCCGGAGAAAAGCGAAATGTGGGTTTTTGAAATGACCTTGTCAAGGTGGAGCGAGCCGAAGTACCAGTGTTCAAACTCGCAGGTTTTTCCAACGTCCTCAAGGTAGGTGTTTATAGCGGTAATTCCCGTGACGCCCACGCGGTCAAGCAGCAGAAATTCCTTGATTTTTGCCGGCGGCTCGTGGGTAATTATGATATCGACCTTGCCGCCGTATTTTTGCAGATTGTCAACCCCTTCAACAAGCTCGTCGCGCGTCGGAATCTCCTTTTCCGACCAGGTGTTCATCTCAAAGCGTATTTCAATGTCCGGGCTTTCTCCGCCGCCCATTGTGAAGATTTTTTTGCCCTCAAGTTCAAAAACCTGGCCGCGCATAAGGTGAAGAATATTGCCTGCAATCTGATGAACCTTGCCGCCGTGCCACTTTTTGACCTTGAGCTTTGAAAGCATGTCAAAGTTTTCGTGCGTGCCGTCAATGAAGCAAATTGTATATTTTTTCTTTGCAAGCTTTTTGAGCGCGCTCATTTCCTCCTTTGAGCCGTCCCAGAGGAAGCCGAAGTCGCCGCAGACGATGAGAGTATCGTCCTTTTTGAGCGCGTTCAGGCGCGGGTCGTCAAAGCGGGAAAGAACTGCGTGTGTGTCGCCGGTAACATAGATCATTTTAACCACCGAAAGCCCCGGATTTTCCTCCGGAAAGCTCCTTTCGCAAAACAGAAAATGTAAATTTAAAATTAATTTACCGAAAAGGTTTATTTTCGGCGAAATAATTGTTATAATTAATCGAATATGAGTCTGTGCTTTTCAAATGTACAATTAATATAGCATATTTTTCAGCGTTTTGCAATCGTTTCAAAAAAACAGACAGAATGTGTCAAATGGGTGATGTGGATTATGAAAAAGATTTTTGCCTCCGTTGTTTCGCTTGTGCTTGTTTTTGCCGCGGTGCTGCCGCCGTCTGCGGCTCTTGCAACCTATAACAACGAGACCGAGGTCACAAAAAAGCTTGATTCAAAGGAATATTATATGATAAGCCTTGACGACGGCTCGGTAATGTTCAGTAAAAACGAGAACAAAAGCGTTCCGCCGGCGGCCTTTGTAAAGCTCCTTGCCGCCGTTGCCGCAATCGAAAACTGGGGCAGTCTTGAAGAGCCGGTCGAGGTCACGGAAAAATCGCTTTCCCTTGTTGAGTACACCTACGGAGTGCGCGTGGCGGACCTCAAGGCAGGGGAGACCTATACCAAAAAGCAGCTTTTGGACGTGCTCATTATCTACGGCGCAAACGATGTTGCAAGCGTTGTTGCCCACAGCATTTCCGGCTCCTCCGCCTCGTTTGTGAGCATAATGCAGAGCCTTGCCGATAAGATAGGCTGCAAGAACACAAAGCTTAAAAACATCACGGGCTTTGATGAGGACGGACAGTATACAAGCGCCGCAGACGTTGCAAAAATTGTGAAATATGCCCTCAACTATCCTGCTTTCAGCGAGGCATTTTCGGCGTCCGAGGTTGTGCTGCCGAAAACGCAGCAGAATGAGGAGCGCACCTACAGCGCCTCAAACAAAATGCTCAACCAGACCATCAGCCTTTACTATCACCCCTCGATAACGGGCGGAAAGCAGACCTCCACCGATAAGGCAGGGGAGTGCATTGCGGCCGTATCTTCGCAGGACGGCTACTCCTATCTCACCGTTGTAATGGGCGGAGAATATAAGGATATTGACTCCGACGGCTCGGAGGAAAACACGGCGGTTACCGACGCCAAAAAGCTTGTTGCGTGGGTCTATGACAATATCCGCTTCAGAGTTGTTGCAACTGCGAACCAGACCGTTACCGTTGTTAACGTTATTGCCGGAAAGAACGGCGACACGCTGCGCCTTGTTCCGGAAAAGGAGACCTCGGCGCTTGTGCCGGCAGGCGCAACAAGCGATTCCGTGCTCATTGAGCCCGTTAAGGAAACGCTGCCGGAAAAGCTTTCCGCACCGATAAAGGCAGGCGAGGTTATTTGTCAGGCCAAGGTTTACTATGCCGGCGGCGAGATTGCAACAATCAACCTTGTTGCCGCAAACGATGTCAGTCTCAGCGTTTTCCGCCTTGCAATGACAGGCGTAAAAGCCGTGCTGACCTCAACGTGGTTCATTATTCTTGAGATTGTTGCACTTTTGGGCGTAATCATTTACTTTATAACCCTTATCAAAAAAACAAAGCGGGAGAACTCTTCCGATGAAAAGAAAAAGATCTCCGCAAAAGAATAAGAGAACGCCGGTTTCAAAACCGCGTGCCTTAAGTACCTGTTTCGAATTTTTAACTAATTGCACATCAATGTTTTGCTCTTAAAACAAAACAATTGGGGAGAATTTATTATGAAGAAAAAATTATTGTGGATTTTGTGGACGCCGCTTATTCTTATCGGTCTTGTGCTTGTTACGGTATTCGTTGTTTATCTCATCGGTTACCACAATACGGAATATGGACCTGATGATTATCAGATTGCAGCGGTTGACTATGAAAATTCAGACCGCTTTGAGGTGACCGACAGATATGGGCTTCTCGTCAGGGATAAGGATCTTTTGTCTATTGCGGAAAAATTTAACGGATA
>JAEDEQ010000122.1 GCA_016293225.1 Clostridiaceae bacterium | reverse complement strand
AGGATAACGGCTAACGGCCGCCGAGGGTGACCTTAGGGAAAGTGCAACAGAAATAAACCGCCGCTTTTTGCGGTAAGGATGGAAAGGCGAGGTAAGAGCTCACCGGCGTGCAGGAGACTGCACGGCCATGTAAACCCTATCCGAAGCAACACCGACCGAATGCAATTTTTTGCGCGTCAGCTGGGCGTATATTCAACGGGTGGCTTGAGCGTGCAGGCAACTGTACGTCGAGAAAGATGATTGCCTTAAAAGACAGAACTCGGCTTACAGATTTACTCACTTTTTTTCTAATATAACAGCCTGCCCGTTATGCCGGCAGGAAAATCTTCCTATCACAAAAATCACCTTTTTCATATGATGAAACGAGGTGATTTTTGTGTTTGAAAGCATTATTTACGCATTTGCACTCGTTTTTATACTCTGCGGAATGTTCTTTGTGTGTCTCCTTCTTTTTGATAAGCTCATGACGCCGAAGAAAAGCAAAGCGTACTATTCCGTTGTTCCCGGCTTTCACGAGGACGAGGAGCTTCCGTCAACGGTGTATTCGGCGTTTATCCGTTCAAACCTTTTTACTTTTGAAAAAAGGAACGAGGTTGTTGTTCTTGATTTCGGGCTGAGCGGCGAGGAAAAAAAGGCCTGCTCAGATATGCTTGAGGGTCTTGCAACGGTCATTTTTTGCACAGAAAAGGAAATCGGCGAATTATTTGTTGAAAGACACGAAAAAAAGTAGTATAATACTGTTTTACAGAACAGAAAAGAAGGAGAGCTTTTGACGTGGAAGAAAAAGACAGCACCGTTATTAACGGAACCGTTGAGGGCATAGTGTTCAGAAATACCGAAAACGGCTACAGTGTTCTTGATGTGAGCACCGAGGGAAAACTTATCACGGCGGTGGGTCTGCTCTCCTGCGTTGAACCGGGCGAAGAGCTTGCAATGAAAGGCTCCTGGACCGTTCACCCCACGTTCGGACGGCAATTTAAGGTTGAATCCTGCGAAAGGAAGATTCCGAAAACCGCCGATGATATGCTCAGATATCTTTCCTCCGGCGTTATTAAAGGCGTCGGTCCGGCAACTGCGCTGAAAATTGTTGAGCGCTTTAAGGATGAAACTTTTGACGTTATTGAAAACTCCCCTCACCTGCTTGCGCAGATAAGCGGCATCTCCGCGGAAAAGGCGCAAAGCATCGGCGAAAGCTTTAAAAAGCAGTTCTCTGTCCGTGAGGTCATGATTGCTCTTGAAAAATACGGCATGAGTCCGTCGGAATGCCTCAGCGCATACAAAGCGCTCGGCACCAATGCCGTTGAACGCATTACGGAGAACCCGTATCTTTTATGCTCGCAGAAAATCGGCATCGGCTTTTCAAGAGCCGATGAAATTGCCGCTTCTTTCAACTGTGTGAATCCCGTCTACCGCGAAAGAGCCGGCATAGTTCACATTGTCAGCCATAATCTTGCTAACGGACACACCTGCCTGCCGCGTGAAAAAATTATTGAACCGTCCTGCGCCCTGCTCGGCTGCGACAAAGACAGCGTTCAAAAGGTTATTGACGAGCTTATTGAAGACAAGGAGCTTGTTGAAGAAGAAATTGACGGCAAAAAATTCCTGTTCATTCCGTCAATGTATCTTGCCGAAAAAAATATTGCAGACAGAATTAAGGTTATGCTGCGTTTTCCGCCGGCACAGGGCAGACCCGTTGAAAAGGACATTGACGAAATAGAAGAAAAGCAGAATATTAAATTTGAAGAGAAGCAGCGCCTTGCCATCATGACGGCGGTCAAAAAGGGGCTTCTTGTGCTGACGGGCGGCCCCGGCACCGGAAAAACAACAACTCTCAACGGTATTCTTGCGCTTTATGAAAAACGCAAGCTCAAGGTTCTCCTTGCCGCTCCGACCGGAAGAGCCGCAAAAAGAATGAGCGAGGTCACTCACCGCGAAGCAAAAACGCTCCACCGTCTGCTTGAAGTTGTATGGGGCGAAAACGACCGGCAGCATTTTACCCGTAACATGGAAAATCCGCTTGAGTGTGACGCGGTAATAATCGACGAGCTTTCAATGGTTGACGTTCACCTTTTTTGGGGACTGCTTGACGCGCTTCCGCTCGGCTGCCGTCTTATCATGGTCGGCGACAGCGACCAGCTTCCGGCAGTCGGCGCCGGAAATGTTCTTCACGATATAATAGATTCCGGCCTTTTGCCCGTTGTTTCGCTCACAAGAGTTTTCCGCCAGGCAATGGAAAGCCTTATTGTTACAAACGCGCACAGAATCGTGAGCGGTGAGTATCCGGTACTTGATAATAAGGACGGAGATTTCTTTTTCCTTTCCCGGGAAAATCTTCTTTCCGCCTCGTCAACCGTTGTTGATCTTTATATCAACCGCCTGCCGAAGGCTTACGGCTACAACAGCCTTACCGATATTCAGATAATCTGCCCCTCAAGAAAGGGCGAGCTCGGAACGGTTGCGCTCAACCGCGCTCTCCAGCAGCTACTCAATCCGCCGTCAAAGGACAAGGACGAGCTGATTTCCGGCGGAAAGGTTATCCGCGAGGGCGACAAGGTCATGCAAATCAAAAACAACTACGACATTGTTTGGGTCAAAGGCAAAAAAACGTCAAGCGGAATTTACAACGGAGACATCGGCACGGTTCTTGCCGTTAACCACAACAGCCGGGTTATGAAAATTGAATTTGACGACAGAATTGCCGTCTATCCGTTTGAAAACGCAAAGGAGCTTGAGCACGCCTATGCCGTTACGGTCCACAAAAGTCAGGGCTGCGAATTTGAAGCCGTGGTCATGCCCGTCTGCGGCGTTGTTGACCAACTTCGATACCGCAATCTGCTCTATACCGCCGTTACAAGAGCAAAGAGCATGATGATTATTGTCGGCAGCAAAGCTGAGCTTTTTTCAATGGTGGACAACAACAAGCGCACCAAAAGATACACCGCTTTGAAGTATTTTTTGACAAAGGATGTTAAAATTGAAGTTCAGGAAAACGCTCAAGAGGATCTTTTTTCCGGAGAAATGCAGTAACTGCGGAGAGATAATACCCATCACGCAGGAAAAGTGCTCCTGCGGCTTCAGCCGGGTTTTCAGAATCAGCGAAAACTTCTGCGAGCACTGCGGCGCCGAAAAGATTTCATGCACCTGCTGTTTTTCAAGCTCTGCTTTTCTTTCGCATATCACCGCGCCGTT